>JAIEQK010000290.1 GCA_019747795.1 Gammaproteobacteria bacterium
CGAGCCCACCGCCGCGGGTCGCGAAGTCCGCGCCGGCGCGCTCGAAGACCGTGACCCGGTGCCCCGCCGTGTGGAGCACGCGCGCGGCGGCGAGTCCGGCCAGCGAGCCGCCAATGATGGCGATGGCGTGCGCGTGGCTCACGGCGCGTCGCGCGGGTCCCAGCCCGTGACGAGACCTTCGTCGAGCGCGTCGAGACGTGCCAGCGCGGCGGCGTCGAGCGCGCCGTCGCCGGCGGCGAGGTTCTCGCGCATACGCTGCGGGTCACTCGACTTCACCACCAGTGCGTGGCCCTGGGCCAGCACCCAGCGCAACAGCAGCTGGGCCGGGCTGCAGCCCAGGCGGGTGGCCTCCTCCACCAGCAGCGGATGGGCGAGGCGGTGGCCCTTGGTCAACGGGCTGTACGCGGTGAGCACGATGCCGGCCCGTGCGCAGTAGGCGGCCAGTTCGCGCTGCGGCAGAAAGGGACTCAGCTCGACCTGGTTCACCATCGGCGCGACGCGCGCCGCGGCCAGCAACTCGTCGAGGTGATGGACCATGAAATTGCTGACGCCGATGGCCCGCACGCGGCCATCGAGATAGAGATCCTCGAGCGCACGCCAGGCGGCCAGGCGTCGCTCGGGCACCGGCCAGTGCAGCAGATAGAGATCGATGCTGCCGAGCGCGGCCTGCGCCCGCTCAAAGGCGGTGAGGCTCCGCGGATAGCCCTGGTCGTCGTTCCACACCTTGGAAGTCACGAACAGCCGATCGCGCGGCAGTCCGCTCGCGGCCACTGCCTGACCGACCTCGGTCTCGTTGCGGTAGATGGCGGCGGTGTCGAGCAGACGGTAGCCGGCGGTGAGCGCCTCGGCGGCGATATCGCGGGCGGTCGCGCCGGGCGCGACGCGGAACAGGCCGAAGCCGATGCGCGGCATGGCCACGCCGTTGGCGAGCGTGACGTCGGGAGCGAGGGTGGCTGGGGCTGACACGGTGTCCGACCTCTCCGCGGGGAATCCGACTTCACTCTAGCGGCCGCACCGGTGATCATCGAGGACAACTTCGACAACACGACGTTGACTCTCATGTCATCAATCTCGCCGCTCGAACTGCGCGTCCTCCTCAAGCTTCTCGACAGCGGCAGCTTCACCGCCGCGGCGGTCGCGCTCGACCTCGACAAATCCCAGGTGAGCCGGGTCGTCGCCCGCGTCGAGCGCCGCCTCGGCGTGCGCCTGTTCGAACGCTCGACCCGCGCGCTGCGCGCCACGGCCCTCGGCGCCGAGGTCTGCGCCCGGGCGCGGCAGGTGCTGGCGGGACTGGAGGGGATCGAGACCCTCGCGGCCGAACACGGCAAAGCGCCCGCCGGCACGCTGCGCCTCGCCTGCGGCGTGGAGTTCGGCTCGCTGGCGGTCTCGGGGTGGATCGCGACCTGCCTCGCGCGCCAACCCGCGATGGCGGTGGACGCGGACTTCAGCAACCGCGTGGTCGACATCATCGAGGAAGGCTTCGATATCGCCATCCGCCTCGGCGACGCGCTGCCGAGCGACCTGCCGGTGGTGCGCCTCGGCGCCCTGGGCTACGGACTCTTCGCGAGTCCCGTCACCCTGGCCGGCGCGCCGCTCCCCGATCATCCAAGCCTGTTGTCGGCGCGCGCGGTGCTGCGCTACGCGGTGGGCAGCCATGGCGGCGCGTGGCGCATGACCCGTGACGGCGAGACGCTCACCATGCGCGCCCACGGCCGCGTGACGGTGAACAACGTGTTCGCGCTCGCCGATGCCGCGCGCGCCGGACTCGGCATCGCGCGCCTCCCGCGCCTGCTGGCGCGCGATTACCTTGCGCGCGGCGAACTCATGGAAGTGTTCGCCGACTGGACGCTCGCCACCGTCGCCGTGCACGCCGTGCTGCCCGGCAATCGCCACGTGCCGCCGAAGACGCACGCCTTCCTGGACGTCGCGCGCGCGGCGATGGGAGGGTCTGCGGATCTCGGCTGTGCCGAGCGCTTTCGCGCCAATTGCTGATGGGGATCAGCGTGCCGATCCGCCCCGAGTGCGTAGCTAGGGCCGGGAGTCGCAAGCGGCCGACCGTACGCCCCCCCTGAGGCCACCTCCCAGCGCGGGAGACGAGCCAACCGGGTGGCTTGACGCGGTTCGCGACGGTGCACATCGAACGTTCCTGGGGAGGACGACCGTGATGCTCTTGCCCGCCGCGCGCGCTCGACGCGCCGCGCTCTCGCTGCTGCTGCTGTGCGTGGGCGACCTCTCCGGGTGCGCCGGACCGGCGCAGTCACGACCTTCACAGGCGACACGGCAAGCAGCATCGAGCACCGCATCGGCCGCACCGCGGCGCGTGCGCGTGGTATCGGCCGACGTCGCGCCGCGCATTCCCACCACCGGTTGGCAGCCGAGCACCAACCAGAGCGTCTGGACGGGCTTTCTGGTCGGCGGCGGCGCCGGCGCTGGCGTTGGGCTCGGGGTGTGCACGGTCAGCCTCCTCTGCCCGCCCTGCTACGCCGCCTGCGTGGCCGCGCTCGGGATCGGGGGGGCGACGGCGGGCGCCTTCGGTGGGCGTATCGCGCATCGCGAACTGGCGAGCGATCCGGCCAATCGCATGCTGCCGGTGCCTGACGAATTGTCCGCGCGTTTTCGGGCACGGACGATCGCCACCCTGTCCGCGCAGGGCGGGATCACCGCCGAGGACGGCGGCACCGCCTCGCTGTCGTTCGCGCGTGATGGCGATGAGCGGACGCCAATGACGACGACGGTGGCGCCAGTCGAGGCGGACTCGCACGACCCACCGCCTGACCGAGTGCTCGAGATCGCGCTCACCGACATCCATGCCGACGCCCTGCGCAAGGGCGGATTCGAAGTGGCGATGAAGGCGCGTGCACGGCTGCGCGATCCGCGCACCGGGTCGCCGGGCGACGTCGAGAAGTTCGAGTACGACGGCAAGCGCATCCGCGAAGGAGGCGGCATCGAAGCCGAAGCGGCGCGTATCGCCGCCGACGTCGACAGGGGCATGAACGAGATGGCGAAAGACATCCAGCACAAGCTCCTTGAGGACGACTGAGAAGACATGAGGTCAACGGCAGGCATGCTCGTCGCCCGATCTCCGCTCGCGGCCTGGCGGACATGCGCGGTCATGGTCGTGGCGGGAACGCTGCTGGCCGCCTGTACCGAGCGGCCCCCACGCTTCGACGTGCCGCCACCTTCGCTCGCGCCGCGCTACACGGTGTTGGTCACCGTGAACGGCACGCCATCCCTGACCACGCCCATGGGCCCCGGCATGGGCGTCTTCGGCGGCGCGCTCGCGGGCGGCTACTACGCCTGCGTCCTGTCTTACGGTGCGCTGTGCGCAGCGGCACCAATCGTCATGCCGCTCACCGCCGCCGTCGGCCTGGCGAACGCCGAGACGCCCCGTAACATCTCGCGCGCCGAGCGTGGCTTGAAGCGGCAGGAAATCACTTCACGGGTGAACAGTCGTCTACACGAAGCGCTCCTGAGGGTCGGCAATCAGCGTCGTGGCTATCGCTTCGTCGCGGCGGACACGAGCACCGCGATCAAGGGCACGAGCATCGCGCTCAGCGTCACAGCTCTAACCGTCGGCCTGACCCAGGGCGGCGGCAAGCAGGTCTTCACTCTGCACGTGGAAGGCAGGCTGGAAAAGCAGGATCTCGGCGAATACAGCTACCAGAGCGCGCCGCGCGAAGTGGCGCAGTGGCTGAGCGATGACGGTGCCACCGTCGATGCGGCGCTCACGGAAAGCTGCAGGTCGATCGCCGAGCAGATGGTCACCCGAGCGCTCGTCGGTCGTTGAGACCGACCTTAACTTCGCGCCAGCGGCATAGGGCGGCCGAACGGACGTGGCGCGCGCAGGAACCGTGGAGAACACCGCACTCAGCCCGGACCGTCTGGCAGCATCCTAGCGCTCTGCGCTCCGAGCGCAGGCGCACGCTCAGCTGCCAAGGCGTGCGAGCGGCATGGCGGACTGTGCTGCCGGGCAAGACAGCTTTGTTACTTTAAAGCGTATCGAGACAAAGCATATGCAGACGCGTATTTTTCCCCTCATGCGCCGAAGCGTAGCAAGGCGTCGAGATCTGGATTGACGTCATCAGGCATGAAGGCAGGTAACCGAAGTGGCGGAGATGGAATTGAACCGAGCAAGGTCACCGAACTCACCAACGCCTGAGTCGCCCATGGTCACCACCCCGCCACCCGGCCCCGCCATGAACTACGTGCTGGTCGACTTCGAGAACGTGCATCACGTCGATCCGGCCATCATCGGCGCCAAGGCCGTCAGCCTCGTCATCCTGGTCGGCGCGAAGCAGAAGCATCTCGACGCCGAGATGGTGGTGAAGCTCTTCGAGCACGCAGCCTCGGTGCAGCTCATCCGGCTGACGGGAAGCGAGAAGAACGCCGTCGATTTCGCCCTCGCCTACTACCTCGGCCGCGCGGTGCTGAGCGACCCGGGCGCGTACTTCCACATCGTCTCCAAGGACAGCGGCTACGACCCGCTCATCGCTCACTTGCAGAGCCGTCACATCCGCGTGCGCCGACACAAGGACTTCAGCACTTTGACCTTCGCCATGCCCGCCAAGGCAACGCCGACGACGAGTGCGGCCAAGACGGTGCCCGCCGCGCCGAACACGGGCAAGGCCGAAGCGTCGGAAGCCATGAACCTGGTGCTCGCGCGTTTGCGCAAGAACTCGAGCGCCCGTCCGAAGAAAGAGAAGACCCTGTTAAGTCACATCAAGAGCATGCTGGGCAATGGCGCCACCGACGCGGAGGCTGCCTCGGTCCTGGCGGAGCTGTGCGCCGCGGGGCATGTGCGTATCGATGACAAGGCAGGTTTGAGCTACCACTTCTGACGATGGAGCCTCGGGTTCAATCGCGCACGACTGACCACTTGCAGTGGACCGGGACGATGCGCTGCAGTCGCGATTTGGTGGCCATGAGTGGGAGCAAACCACCGACCTCAGCATTTTTGAGACAGAAGGAGCCTGGCGAAGCGATTGTCAGTAGCGATTTCAGCCTGGCGTGGATGCCTGGGTTGCAATGACGAAGTGACATTCGCCTAGCGGCCGCTCGCCGCTTTTCTCGACTCGCCGGCCGATCCCATCGAAAGCCTGCGGGTCGCGGCGAGTCGGCTGCACGCATAGGTCGGCAACATGATCCTGCTGGCCGCCAACACCATAACGAAATACATGGCGACAGCCGCGAACCTGGCGTGGTCCTCAACCTCATGCGAGACATCGCCGAGCAGACCAGTCTGCTGGCGCTGCACGCGGCCATCGATGATCCGCGCGCCAGCGAGCAGGGGCGTGATTTGACGGTCGTAGCTGACGACCTGCGCAGGCTCGCGTCACGCACCCATTCTTCCACCGGCTGCACTTGGCGCATCACCTGTCATCTGCACGTGCGCGCCCAGCGCGCGGTGCAAAACAAGGAGGCCATCCTCGAAATCTCGCGCGCCTGCAGCGACAACGTGCGGGTGGCGGATGGCCTGTTCGAACGGATCGGTGCAGCGATGTCGGCGGCCAGCGACAGCAGTCATGAGGTGAAGCGTGCGGCGAAAGACCAGGGGCGCATCGCGGCCACCGCCAATTCGCGCTTGATAGGCGTGCAGCGCACGGCGGCCGAGACCGCCAAGGATGTCGCGGAATGCCTGGAGACCTTGTTCAACCGTTCCAGTAGGCGTGTCGCCACAACGACGGCGGTTTGACCATGTCCTGATTCTGGCTTGCCGGGAGATAGTGCGATCGATTCCTGATGGGCCGACGGTCTGGATGCCATCCGCCGGCCCAACCGACAGCTCATCGGATCGACGCCAAATCGCGCTCGTGCGATCTCGCCATACTCGCTGCGCAGCCAGCCAACTTTTGTGACACATTGTGTCGCCTCGTGGCGGCCGGCCTGGTCCGCTTGCCCCGCTCGCGATGAACGTTTAGCTTCGGCTACGCTTGAAATTCCGCAAGGGACCTGCCGCCCCAAGCTGTGGGTGCCTGCACCCGATCCGAGCCGATTCGAGCTTCAAGCCATCAAAGTACTGATATCTGCGTGACAGCGGCAGAGCGCTGCCTGTTCGCGCAGGAAACAATAAAAACAAGATTCATGAATTTCGGGGGGGCGCCATGGCTACGAAGAAGGGAACCAATGGAAAGAACACTCTGACAGGCGGTGCAAGCGCCGATGTGTTGCTCGGACTGGGGGGCGATGATCGCCTGACCGGAGGCGGCGGCAATGACCGTCTCGACGGCGGCGCAGGTAATGACCGTCTCGATGGTGGCACAGGCAACGACCGTCTCGAGGGGGGTGCGGGCAATGACAAACTGGATGGCGGTGCTGGTAATGACACCCTCATCGGCGGCGCGGGGAACGACACGCTGACCGGTGGCGTGGGCCGCGACACGCTGCGCGGTGACGCCGGCATCGATACGTACATCATCGACGGCGCCAGCGAGATCAACAAGGCGCTGGCGGATGCCGGTGTCGATACCGTCAACGCCAGCATCAGCTACACACTCGGCGCCAATCAGGAAAACCTGTTCCTGACCGGTAGCGGCAACATCAACGCGACCGGCAACAGCGGCGCGAATACCCTCAAGGGCAACAGCGGCGCGAATCTCCTCAATGGCGGCGCCGGCGCCGACTCCCTGTTCGGTCTGGCCGGCAACGACGTGCTGGTCTACGACAGCGCCGATCGCACCCAGAACGGCGGCACCGGCACCGACACCCTGCTGTTGACCGGCGCCGGACTCGCGCTCGCCGCCACCAGTCTCAGCACCGCCAGCGCCATCGAAGTGCTGGATATTCGCGGCAGCGGCGCCAACAGCCTCGTGCTGAACGCCAACCTCGTGACCGGCCTGTCGGACACCGATGCGCTGCGCATCCGCGCCGGCGCCGACGATGGCGCCATCCTGCAGGGCGCGTGGGTGGCCGGCAGCGACACCACCATCGACGGCGTCACCTACGCGCAATACACCCTCGGCGGCGCCAGCCTGCAGCTCGAGACCAGCGCCGCGCGCCTGGTGGGTGGTGTGATAGCGCTGTCGTCGCTGAACGGCGTCAACGGCTTTCGTCTCGAAGGGGTGGCGGCAGGTGATGGGAGCGGCGTCAGCGTCAGTGGCGCTGGGGATGTAAACGGCGATGGCTTTGCCGATCTGCTGATTGGCGCCGATGGTGCCGACCCGAATGGCGCCGGTTCCGGCTCGAGCTACCTGGTGTTCGGCCAGGCCGGCGGTTTTGCGGCGAGCGTCAATCTCGGCACCCTCAACGGCAGCAACGGCTTTCGTATGGATGGGGGGGACATTTCTGATCAAACTGGCCACGCGGTCAGCGTGGTCGGCGATGTCAATGGGGATGGTTTTGCTGATCTGCTGGTCGGCGCCGCGAACTCCGATCCGACAGGCCCCGGTTCCGGTCCGAGCTACGTGCTGTTCGGCAAGGCCAGCGGCTTTACCGCGAGCATCAATCTCAGCACGCTCGATGGGAGCAACGGCTTTCGTCTCAATGGGGTCGCCGCGAACGACGCTACCGGCTTTGCTGTGCGCGGCGCCGGCGATATCAACGGCGACGGTCTCGATGACCTCGTGGTCGGCGCCTACAACGCCGCGCCCAATGGCATAAGTGCGGGCCAGAGCTTCGTGGTGTTCGGCAAGTCCAGCGCCTTCAGCCCGATCGTCAATCTCAGCGACGGCTTCGCGCTCAATGGCGTGGCGCCGGGCGACCTGAGCGGCGTTGCGGTCAGCGGCGTCGGCGATTTCAACGGCGACGGCTTTGGTGACCTGGTTGTGGGTGCTTCCGGCGCCGACGTCAACGGCAACCTGTCCGGCGCGAGCTACGTGGTGTTCGGCCAGGCCAGCGGCTTCGCGCCGTCCATCAACCTGAGTGCCTTGAACGGCAGCACCGGCTTCCGCCTCGAAGGCGTTGCCCACGATGACCGCAGTGGCTTCGCCGTCAGTGGCGCAGGCGACGTCAACGGCGATGGCTTCGATGACCTGCTGGTCGGATCGCCTTTCGGCAGCCTGCAGGCCCCTGGCGCCGGCGCGAGCTACGTGGTGTTCGGCAGCGCGAGCAGCTTTGCGGCGACCGTGAATCTCAGTTCTCTGAGTGGCAGCAACGGCTTCCGCGTGGACGGCGTAGCGGAAAATGATGAGAGTGGCAAAGCTCTCAGTGCCGCTGGCGATGTGAACGGCGACGGTTTCGATGACATCCTGATCGGCGCTGCCGGGGCTGACGCTAACGGCACCAACGCCGGCGCGAGCTACGTGGTGTTCGGCAAGGCCAGCGGTTTCGCCGCGAGCATCGATCTCAGCGGCCTCGACGGCAGCAACGGCCTGCGCCTCGACGGGGTCGCGGCGGGCGATGCGAGCGGTCGCGCCGTCAGCGCTGCCGGTGACGTCAACGGCGATGGTTTCGACGATCTCGTGGTCGGCGCATCGGGCGCCTCGCCTAACGGCACCTACTCCGGCGCCAGCTACGTGCTGTTCGGCAACGATTTCAGCGGCGTGGTCGGCCAGCGCGGCGGCAGCGGTGACGACACCCTGACCGGCACGAGCGCGGCGCAGACCCTGGTGGGCGGCCTCGGCAACGACGTGCTCGACGGCGCCGGCGGCGCCGATGTGCTGCTCGGCGGTGCCGGTGACGACACCTTCGTGTGGCGCTCTGACCTGCGTCGCGTCGATGGCGGCACCGGCATCGATACCCTGCGCCTGACGGCCGGCAGCGCGACCTTCACCGTCGCGCAAACGACGTTGCGCGATTTCGAACAGATCGATCTGCGCAATGCCGGCGTGAATACGCTGGTGCTGGATGGGGCGGGTGTCCGTCTCGCCACCGAGGCACCGCGTCACCTGACGGTCCTCGGTGACAGCGGCGACTTCCTGAATCTGCACGGCGCCTGGACCACGCCCGGCGGCGCGGCAACGGGCTTCACACGCTACGCGCAGAACAGCATCGTGGTCGATGTCGACAGCGATATGCGCGTGATGACCGGCGGCGCCATCGCGCTTGCGACGCTGAACGGTGCGAACGGCATCCGCATCGAAGGCGTGACTGGCGGTGATGCGAGCGGCGTCGCCGTCAGCAGTGCCGGAGATGTCAACGGCGATGGCTTCGGCGATCTCTTGGTGGGGGCCAATCTTGCCGACCCGAATGGAGCCAGTTCCGGCTCGAGTTTCGTGGTGTTCGGCAAGGCGAACGGCTTTGCGGCCAGCGTGAACTTGGTCGGTCTCGACGGCAGCAACGGTTTCCGGCTCGACGGCGTCGCACCCGGAGACTTTTCCGGGGCCGCGGTCAGCAGCGCTGGTGACATCAACGGTGACGGCTTTGACGATGTCCTGGTGGGCGCCCAACGTGCAGATCCGAATGGCTCCGCCTCCGGTTCGAGCTACGTGGTGTTCGGCAAGGCCAGCGGCTTTGCTGCGGCCGCCAACCTCGGCACCCTGGACGGCAGCAACGGCTTCCGACTTGACGGGGAGGCGGCAGCGAACTTCAGCGGTCGTACGGTCAGCGGTGCCGGTGACGTCAATGGTGACGGTTTCGATGACCTGCTGGTGGGAGCTTCCGGGGCCCCGGTGAGCTACGTGGTGTTCGGCAAGGCCGGCGGCTTTGCGGCGACCCTCAATCTCAGCGGCCTCGATGGCAGCAACGGTTTCCGCGTGAGCGCTGCGGTGTCGGGTGGGTTCAGCGTCGCCGCTGCCGGTGACGTCAACGGCGACGGTCTCGCTGACCTCGTGATCGGGGCCAATGGCTCCCAAACAAGTGGTTTGAACGCCGGAGCGAGCTACGTGGTGTTCGGTCAGACTGGTGGCTTTGCGGCATCGCTGGACCTCGGCACGCTCAATGGCAGCAACGGCTTCCGCCTTGATGGCGTGGCCGGGGACGGAGTTGGAGTCGTTGTCAGCGGTGCCGGTGATGTGAATGGCGACGGTTTCTCCGATGTTGCCGTGACCGGGGCGGGCAGCGACGCGAACTACGTGGTGTTCGGCCACGCCGGCAGCTTTTCGGCGGCCACCGACCTCGGCACCCTCGATGGCAGCAATGGCTTTCGCCTGGCGGGTACGGGCAGTAACCCAGTCGTAAGAGGCGCCGGCGATGTCAACGGTGACGGCTTCAGTGACCTTCTGGTCGGAGTCGGGAACCTGAACGGCAGCACCGGAGCAGGCTACCTCGTGTTCGGTCACGCCAGCGGCTTTGCAGCGTCGCTCGATGTGCGCACCCTGAACGGCAGCGACGGCCTGCGCCTCGACGGAGAAGCGGGAGGCGACTTTGCTGGAGCAGCCGTCAATGCCGCCGGCGACGTCAACGGCGATGGCTACGACGATCTTGTCATCGGCGCCTCTGGTTCGGACATCAACGGCGCGGACTCCGGTGCGAGCTACGTGCTGTTCGGCGACCACTTCACCGCCAACACCACGCTGCAGGGCAGCAGCGGCAACGACACCCTGACCGGCAGCAGCGCGGTCGAGAGCCTCATCGGGGGCCTCGGCAACGACGTGCTCATCGGTGGTGGCGGCGCCGATGCGCTGCGTGGCGGCGCCGGCAACGACGCCCTGGTGTGGCAGGACAACGCCCGCGAGTTCGTCGGCGGCAGCGGCATCGACACCCTGCGCATCGACGGCAGCGGCGTGACGCTCGATCTGACCCTCGCCGCCAACAACCGCATCAGCGGCATCGAACGCATCGATCTGACCGGCAGCGGCAACAACAGCCTCACGCTCGATATCCGCGACGTGCTGGCCCTGCCCGACGGCACCGGTGCGTTCCGTGACAGCGCCACCCACGAGCTCCTCATCGACGGCAACAGCGGCGACCAGGTCAGCTTGGCCGGCCCGGGCTGGGTGACGGGCGCCAATGTCACGGTGAACGGCACGCTGTATGCGTCCTACACCAATGCGTCGGTGGCGGCGACTTTGCTGGTGGATACGGCTATCACGCACCCTGTGATCTGAGTTCAGACGCCACAAAGCGCGCAACGGCGGGCGTTGCGCGCCGGCGTCGACTGTCGATACTCAGAGAAGCCGACCGTAACCAAGCAGTTGTTCGAAATCGGCTTAGCTTGGCGTTCGTTGCGCTTGCTGCGGGACTTTGCGGGCCTGCTGAATCACATCAAGAGCATGCTCGCCAGCGGCGCCACCGACGCCGCGGCCGCCGCGGTGCTGGCGAAGCTGCGCGCCGCCGGTCATGTGCGTATCGACGACAAGGCGGGTCTGAGTTACCACCTCTGAAGACGTGGCCTTGGGTTCCAATCACCCACGAGTGATCACGAGCGTGAGGGTCGGTCACAGGAACGGGAAGAGGGAGACCGCCGACGAAATTTGGTGGCTATGGGTGGATTTGAACCACCGACCTCAGCATTATGAGAGAAACCGAGCGTC
>JAIEQK010000172.1 GCA_019747795.1 Gammaproteobacteria bacterium
GGCCCTGCGCGAGAAGGCCGATGCGCGGGAGCGCATCACCCGTGACCTGCGCGAGCTGTCGGCGCGGCGCGCCGACTACCTGGCGCGCGAAGTGCGCAAGGCGGGCGGCGCCGCCGACTCGCTCGACGCGCAGCTGTTCGGCGCGCTGCGCGAACAGGCCGCGAGTCGCGGCGCCCTCACGCTGGACGCCGAGGGCCCGGCCTACTGAGCGCGGGCGTCGTTTGGATCAGGTCGCGCCCCCCCTTGCGTTCGCGCGCGGGGGCGCGCACTTTCGTGGGCCGCTGACGCACGGACGCCGTGTTCACGCGTCGCGAGAACGCCCGCCGGTCATGATCCGGCAAACCACGAACAAGGGGAGAGATACTCGAGATGGCACAGATACGAGAGCTGACCAGCGGCCTGCAGTTTCCGGAAGGCCCGATTGCGATGGACGACGGCAGTGTGCTGGTGGTGGAGATCAAGCGCGGCACGCTGACCCGCGTGAAACCCGACGGCACACAGCAGATCATCGCGCACACCGGCGGCGGCCCGAACGGCGCGGCCATCGGTCCCGACGGCGCGTGCTACATCACCAACGACGGCGGTTTCGAGTGGGCGGAGATGGGCGGTCTGACCGTGCCCGGCCACACGCCGCACGATTACACCCGCGGCAGCATCCAGCGCGTCGACCTCAATACGGGCAAGGTCGAAGTGCTCTATACGCAGTGCGACGGGCACATGCTCAAGGGCCCCAACGACCTCGTGTTCGATAAGCAGGGCGGCATGTGGTTCACCGATCACGGCAAGACCTACGACCGCACGCGCGATCGCACCGGCGTGTTCTACGCCAAGCCCGACGGTTCGATGATCAAGGAAGTGGTGTTCCCGATGGAGGGGCCGAACGGTATCGGCCTTGGCCCGAACGACAACAAGCTCTACGTCGCCGAAACCTTCACCGCCCGCGTGTGGCAGTGGGAACTGGCCGGTCCGGGCGAGTTGAAGCGTTCGCCAGGTGTCGGCGGGCCGCTGCTCGAGGGCCCCGGCGGCGCGAGCCTGCTGACCGGCCTGCCGGGTTACCAGCTGCTCGATTCGCTGGCGGTCGACGTCGATGGCTGGGTGCATGTCGCGACCATCATCAACGGCGGCGTCACCGCGATCTCGCCGGACGGCAAGACCATCGAGCACACCGCGTTGCCCGATCCGCTGACCACCAACGTGTGCTTCGGCGGCAAGGACATGCGCACCGCCTACGCGACCCTCTCCGGCACCGGCAAGCTGGTCGCCTACGAGGTGAAGCGGCCGGGCCTGCGGCTGCATTTCAACGCGTAGGTCGGGTTTCAATCCGACATTGCCTGAGGGGACAGACCACGATTTCGCGGGGTACCGTGAAATCGTGGTCTGTCCCCGCTCCGCGCGGTGTCACACGCCGCGCGCCTGTCTCGTCCTGGTTTCGAAGCCGTCGTGGTGACGGCATCGGAGCCCCACCCCATGACCCCGCTGCGCGCGTTGCTAGGTCTGCTGTTCGCCGCCAACGGCCTTGCCATGCTGCTCGTGCCGGACACCTGGTTCCACCAGGTGCCGGGCGTGACCGCGACCGGTCCCTTGAACCCGCATTTCGTGCGTGACGTCGGCGCGGCCTACCTGCTGACCGGCGTGGCCTTCCTGGCGCTCACCCGCGCGCCCGCGGCGCGGCCCTACGCGCTCGCCGGGATCGCCTTTCTGCTGGCCCACGCGTGCATCCATCTCGTCGAAGCGGCGCTCGGTCTGCAGTCCCTCGCACACCTGCTTGGCGATCTGCCGGCGGTGTTCGCCGTGCCGCTGCTCGGCCTGTTCGCCGCGTGGCGCGCCCCCATCCGCCCGGAGTGACCACCATGCTGAACCGCCTGTTCACGCGGCAGATCGCCGCCTTCGAATCGCACTACCACTACGACATGGGCTATGCCCATCGTCTGCTGCGCGCGAGCCGCGGCGCCTTCCTGCGCTTCTCGCTCTTCGCGCGACTCGCGCAGCACCGCGAGGGCGTGGCGCCGGCGCCGTATTTCGCCGCGCGGCTCGCCGCCACGCTTGCCGAGGACTGCGGGCCCTGCACCCAGCTCGTGCTGCGCATGGCGGAGGAAGCCGGCGTGGATGCGCCGACCTTGCGCGCGATAGTGGGTGGCGATCTCGCGGCGTTGGACGCCGACACCGCGCTCGCGCTGCGTTACGCGCGGGCCGTACTGGCCCACGCGCCGGCGGCGGACGAACTCTGCGCCGCGGCCGAGGCGCGCTTCGGCGAGCGCGGGCTGGCGAGTCTCGCGCTCGCCATCGCCTGGACGCGGGTCTATCCCACCTTGAAGCGCGGTCTCGGTGCGGCGCATGCCTGCGAGCGGCTCGAAATCGGCGGACAATACCTGGCGCCCGCCGCCGTTCAACGTGCGCTCTGAGGGAGGCTCCGCGACACCATGCAGGACACCAGCGACCAGGCCTTCGAAGCCGCGCGCGGCCGCCTGCGCGGCATCGCCTACCGCATGCTCGGCAGCGTGGCGGAGGCCGAAGACGTGCTGCAGGACGCCTGGCTGCGCTGGCACGGCGCGCGTGATGGCGAGGTCGACGACACGACCGCGTTCCTGGTCAAGGTGGTCACCAACCTGTGTCTCGATCGCCTGAAGTCCGCGCGCGCGCGACGCGAGCACTACGTCGGCGAATGGCTGCCCGAGCCGCTGGTCGACGACGACAGCGCCTACCAGCCTGGGCCTGAAGCGGCCTGCGAGTTTGCCCATGACTTGAGCTTCGCGCTGCTGCGCACGCTGGAAGCGCTGTCACCCCTCGAACGCGCCGCCTTCCTGCTGCACGACGTGTTCGATATCGACTTCAACGCGGTGGCCGTGGCCCTGGAACGCGAGCCTGCCGCGTGTCGTCAGCTCGCTGCGCGCGCGCGTCAGCACGTGCGCGACTCGCGGCCGCGCTACGTGGTGGCCGCGCAGGACGGAGAGCGTCTGGCGCGCGCCTTCGTCGGCGCCGTGATGGCCGGCGACCTGGCCGGTCTCACCGGTCTGCTCGCCGCCGATGTCGGCTTCTATTCCGACGGCGGCGGCAAGGTCGCCGCTGTGCCCTATCCCCTGCATGGCGCGGACAAGGTCGCGCGCGCGCTCATCGGCTTCACCAAGAGCGCGGCGCTAGACGCCGTGCGCGGCCGCTACGCGCGCATCAACGGCATGCCTGGCCTGCTGCTCACCACCGTCGAGGGCGCGGTGGTGCAGACCTTCGCGTTCGCGGTGGACGACGCGGGCCGGATTGCCGCGATCTACATCCAGCGCAATCCGGACAAGCTGCGGCACGTGGGCGTGTAGGTCGGACTTCAGTCCGACATTCTTTTTTTCCAGGCGCATTACCCGCGCATGAATGTCGGACTGAAGTCCGACCTACAGGGCGTCGATTCAACGTCCTCGCGGCGGATTACGCGGGATATCACGGAACGGGCCGGCGTCGGTGCGCGGCTCGCGCGGCAGGTCGAGCACTCGCTCACCGATGATGTTGCGCTGGATCTCGTCGGTGCCGCCGGCGATGGAGGTGGCCGGCACGGACAGGAGGATCTCCGCGACCAGGCCCTGTTCCGCGCCGTCGGCGCCGGCCAGCATGGCGTCCATGCCGCCGATAGCGGTATGCACCCGTGCGGCGGCGCGCGCGACGTGGCTCGCCACCAGTTTGCCGAGCGACCCTTCCGGACCTTCCGGCTTGCCGTTCTCCTTGGCGTGACGCGCGCGCTGCGCGAGCCACTCGGAGGCGCGGGACAGCATCAGCACGCTCGCGAGGTCCTGGCGCAGCGCCGGGTCGGCGATGCGGCCGGTGGCGCGGGCGCGGGGCAGCAGCAGGTCGACCCGTCCGGTGCGCTGGGGATACCAGCGATAGGGTTCCATAACGGTCGCTATTTCGGCGCGTTCCTCGTCGTAGATGCGGCCGGCTCTGCCCGAACCCTGGCCCCAGCGCCGCAGCGCGTCGGCATTGCGGCGCTCGTGGGCCAGGGTGGTCATGGCGATCTTCCAGCCGTCACCGGTGTTGCCCACCTGGTTCTCCGCCGGCACCAGGGCGTCGGTGAGGAACACCTGGTTGAACGAGGCATGGCCGTTCATCTGTTTCAGCGGCTGCACCTCGACGCCGCCCTGGTGCATGTCGATGACGAAGAAGCTCAGCCCCGTGTGCTTGGGCGCATCCCAGTCGGTGCGCGCGAGCAGCAGGCCCCAGTCGGCGTGGTGGGCGCTGGTGGTCCAGAGCTTCTGGCCGTTCACCACCCAGCGCGTGCCGTCGAACTCGGCGCGGGTGGTGGCGCCGGCCAGGTCGGAGCCGCTGCCGGGCTCGCTGAAGAGCTGGCACCAGGTGTCCTCGCCGGTCAGGATGCGGCGCAGGAAACGCTGCTTGTGCGCGTCCGTGCCGTGTTCGAGCAGGGTCGCGGCGGCCAGCAGGCGAATGCCGGCGCGGGCCACACCGACCGCGCCCATCGCCTCGAATTCTTCTTCCAGGGCGGAGACACAGGCCACCGGCAGGCCGCGTCCATGCCATTCGCGCGGCCAGTGGGGCATGCCCCAGCCACTCTCGACCAGCTTTTCGCGCCAGGCGACCAGGCCTTGATCGACCTGCCAGTGGGCGGCGAGCCAGGCGCGCAGTTCGGCGCGCAGCGCCGGGATGTCGATGTCGCTCATGCGGCGGCCTCCGTCAGCGCGAGGAATCGTTCGCGGTGCCAGGCGGCATCGCCGAGCAGCACTTCCGAACTCTTGGCGCGCTTGAACCACAGGTGGCTGTCGTGATCCCAGGTGAAGCCTATGCCGCCGTGGATCTGGATGCTGTCGATGGCGCTCTTCAGGTAGGCCTCCGCGGCCATGGCCTTGGCCTGCGAGGCGAGGGCCGGCACCTCGGGGTCGTCGGCGTCGACCGCCGCCGCCGCGTAGCGCACCGCGGCGGTGGCCACTTCCACCTCCAGCAGCAGGTCGGCGAGCTTGTGCTTGATGGCTTGGAAAGCGCCGATGGGCCGACCGAACTGCATGCGCAGCCGCGCGTAGTCCACCGCTTGGTCGAGCAGCGCGCGCGCGCCGCCCATCATCTCCGCGGCGAGCGCGATGGTGGCGCGATCCATCAGCCGGGCAAAACCGGCGGCGAAATCGCGACCCGCGCCCAGCGGGCGCGCGACGCAGCCGTCGAACTCCAGCGCCGCCAGGCGCCGGGTGGTGTCGATGGTGGCCAGCGCGCGGCGCGTGAGGCCGGGGCTGTCAGCGTTCACCGCGTAGAGCCCGAGCGCGCCGTCGGCGCTGTCCCGCGCGACTACCAGCAGCAGGTCGGCGGCGAGGCCGTCGATGACGTAGTGCTTGTGCCCGCTGAGCGTCGCAGCCTCGCCGCTGCGCGTCGCGCCCAGCGTGGTGGCGTCGGCCGCGACCTGGCCGTCTTCTTCCATCCAGGCCAGCGCGGCCAGACGCTCGCCGGCGATCAGCGCCGGCAGCAGCGCGTCCTGTTCCGCCTCGCTGGCGAGTTCCATGAGCGCGCCGCTCGCCAGCACGCTGGTCGCGAAGAAGGGCGCGCAGGTCAGCGCGCGGCCGAGTTCCTCCTGCGCGATGCACAGTTCCTCGAAGCCGAAGCCCTGGCCGCCGCAGCGTTCCGGCAGGTGCACGCCGGTCAGGCCGAGGTCCTCGGCCAGCGCGCGCCACAGCGCCGGGTCGTGTCCGCGATCGCTCGCCATCTGCGCGCGCACCGCGCTGATGGGCGCGCGCTCGGTGAGGAAGCGCGCCAGAACTTCGCGGAATTGCTCCTGCTCGGGGGAATAGCCGTAGTACATGCGCCTGCCTTCCTGCTCAGTCGCGCGTGTGGCGCGGACCGATTTCGCTGAACACCCACACGCCGGCGGTGCGCTTGTTGAGCGCATCGCTCTGCACGCGATCGCCGCGGGTGGCATTGAGATTGGTCAGCACCGAGGCGGCGTCCTCGCTCTCCACCTCGTAGATCGCGAGATAGGGCAGCGGGCACTTCATGCCCTGCTGGTCGGCCAGCTTGAAACGCTGCGCCGAGCGCCAGCCGGTGGTGGCCAGCACTTCGTCGAGATGCAGTTTCTCGTAGTAGTCGTTGTACTCGGCCTCGCGGCCTTCGGTCGGTTCGGTCAGGACGACGACGAGATGTTTCATGGCGCGGCTCCGATGGGGTGTCGGCATTGAATCAAATCGCCGCGGGCCACGTCATTCCCCGCCCGGTGGGCGCGGCCTCAGGTCGATGCGCGCCAGCGGCTGAGCAGCAGCTGGGTGACGAGCGAGACGCTCATGCAGGCGAGCATCATCACCGCCATGGGCGCGGCGTGCCGGTGATGGACCAGCCCCACCGCCCAGCCGCCCACCGCGCCAATCAGCTGCTGGCCGAGCCCGCTCGCCGCGACCGCCGAGCCGGCCAGGGCCGGGATCACGCCGAGCGTGCCGGCGAGCGTGGAGGGCATCAGGAGGCCGTGGCCGAAGCCGAGCAGGGTGAGCGGCAGCGCCAGCGCGAGCGGCGCGTGCAGGCCGGCCAGCGCGAGTGTGAGCACGAGCGCCGTTCCCAGGCACGCGCAGACCTGGCCGGCGAGCGCGAGGCGCGCCTCGCTCGTCACGCTGAGCAGGCGGCTGACGGTGAAGTTGCCGGCGATGTAGGACAGGGGCACCGCCATGATGAACCAGCCGATCCGGCCGGGGCCCACCCCGTAGCTCGCCAGCACCAGCGGCGCGCCGGCCAGGAATACGTAGAAGGAGCCGGTGCACATGGCGAGGATCAGCGCGTAGCCCAGGAACACACGTTTGCGCGCCAGCGCGCGGTAGGCGTCGCCCATCTCGCGCAGCCAGTGGGTGGACAGACCTGCGCGCGGTGGCGTCACCGGCAGCACCCGCCAGGTGAGCACGAGGAGCGCCAGGGCCAGCACCAGCATCACGCCGAAATTGACCCGCCAGCCCAGGTGCTCGTGCAGCTGGCCCCCGATCAGCGTCGCGCTCGGCGGGCAGAGCCCGAGCACCATGCCGGTATAGGCCATGATGCGCGGCCGCTCCGCGCCGCTGAAGTAGTCCTGCACCATCGCGCGCCCGATGACCATGCCGGCCGCCGCGCCGAGACCCTGCAGGGCGCGCGCGGCGATGAGCCAGGTGAGCCCGAGGGCCAGCGCGCAGGCCAGCGAACCCGCCGCGGCGAGCGCGTAGCCGAGCAGCAGCAGGCGCCGCCGGCCATGCCGGTCGGACAGTGGCCCGTAGAAAATCTGAGCGCCGCCGTAGGCGACGACGAAGGCCGAGAAGCTGAGCTGCACTTCCCCTTGTGTGGCGCCGAACTGCGCGGCCCAGCCGGGCATGGAGGGCAGGCAGATGGTCATCGCCAGCAGGCCGAAGGCGACCGAGGCGAGCAGGGTGGCGATGATGAGCGCGCGGGGTGGGGCGGGCAGGGCTGTGGTCACGGGCGCTGGCTGCTTGAGCGGGGCGCCATCCTAGCGCGAAGACGCTGCCCGGCGGCGTGGCACACGCACGCCGGGCGTGGACCGCCTCAGGCCGGCGGCAGCGGGAACTGCTGCAGCAGCGGCTGGTAGCCGTCTTCGAGTTCGATGCCAAGCGAGCCCAGCACGCGCACCACGGCGCAGTAGAACGCGATGCTCGCGACGAGGTCCACCAGGCGCTCGGCGTCCAGGCCGGTCGCCAGCTCCGCGAACGTCGTGTCGCTGACCCGCGTGCCGGTGACCAGCTCACGCGCCGCGCGCAGCACCGCGCGGTCGAGCGCCGGCAGGGTGCTGGTCTCGCCGCGGCTCTCGGCCGCGAGCGCGGCGAGATCCGCGTCGGTGACGCCGAACTGGCGGCCGATCTCGATGTGGTGGGCGTATTCGTAGGGCGTGCGGGTCAGGTAGCCGACCTGCAGGATGGCCAGCTCCCGCAGGCGCGCGTCGAGCTTCATGTGGAAGCGGATGTGCATGCCGAGCGCCTGGAAGGCGCGCGCGGTGTCGGGACTGTTGGCGAGCGCGCGGTAGAGGTTCAGGTTGCGCTTCAGCAGATCGCGGTTCTCGACCGCCAGGTCCTTCTCTTCCAGGTAGGGAACGCGTGCCATGGTTGGCTCCTCAGGGCCCTGGTCGAAGTAATCTCGTCAATACCGAGGGTGCGCCTGGGTGGTCTCGGCAAGGCGCGATTCGCAGGTAATAGCATGCTATTGCCAAGAATCGCAACGCCGCCGAGGCCGGCCAGGCGCGGCCGAATATAGAGATTACTTCGACCAGGGCCCTTACCAGCGCGCGCGGTATTCGTCGACCAGGAAGGCCGTGCAGCGCGCGCCGTCCAGGAAGCGCGGCGCGTCGGCCGAGAAGATCTCGATGATGCGCGGGCTGGTCCAGTAGGCGAGGAAGGCGTCGTCGTCGGCGAAGGAGAGTTCTGCCACGCCGTCGTAGGGCGGTTCGCCGCGCGCGTAGGTCTCAGGGATCTGGTGGCACTGCACGTAGCGCAGCACGCCCATGTCGCGTGGGATCTGCGGCGCGTGGCCCTTCACCCAGTAGTCCTGGAACTCGGCCACGCTCATGCCCGGTTTGCGCCGCAGCAGGAACACGGCCTTGGTCAGGCGGGTGTCCTGGCGCACTTCGATCTCCTCGAACATCACGCGCTCGGTGGTGGCGAGGAACTGGAGCTTGTCCATGTCGAGGAAGTTGGGCTCGTCGGCCCGCGCGCCCTCGAGGTAGGTCGGATCGGTGTGGAAGGCGTCCATCGCCGCGAGGTCGTCCAGCCAGATCTCCGCCAGGCCGTCGTAGGGCACCTGCTCGAAACCCGGCACCGGCAGGGCCTTGCGGTGGCTCTGCACGTAGCGCCTGAGCGCCGCGATGCGCAGGCCGAGCGGACCGTGGACTTCGCGCCAGTGGCGGTGGAAATCCGCCTCCGACATGCCGGGTTTCCTGGCGACGAGTGCGATGCCCTTGATCATGATTCCTCCCCGCTTCCTGGTCGTTCCTGGCGGATTCGAGCATATCGCCGCGATGCACCCGCGCCTACCACGCCATCGAGGGTAGGCGCGTGGTACTGGCCAAGCGCCCGTGGTGCCGGTTACCCTCGCCGTTCGTCGCGGACGAAGCCACACACCTGCCTCGGTCCAGCATCCCAGGTCCCCACACGTGGGCCGTCCTCTCTCGCACAGTTGTACATCCAGGCGATGGTCAGGAGTGACGTGTGACGCTCGAACAGGTGGCAGGTGGTTTCGGTGATGGCGTGCAGCGCGTGGTGCTGGTGGTGAGCGCCGACGCGCGCACGGTGGCCGAGGTGCAGGCGGCGCTCAGGCCCGGCGGGCATGGCAGTCACGTGGTGTCCAGCGCCTGCGCTGCGCGCGGCGTGGCGGCGCAGCGCGCGATCAATCTAGCGGTGCTCGATGCGACGCTCGCCGATGGCGACGCTGTAGAGCTCGGACGCACGCTCTACGAGAGCCAGAGAATTCCTTTCGTGCAACTCATCGACGCCGACCAGGAACTGCGCAGCCGCGCGATCGCGGCCGGCGCGTTCAACGTGCTGGTGAAACCGGTGGACGCGGTGCAACTCGGCATCACCATCGATGTCGCCCTGGTGCGGGCGCGCGAGGCCTACAAGCAGGAACGCGTGCTCGAGCGCCTGGCCGCCGAGGAAGAAATCAAAAGGGTGGTGGCGCTCGCCTGCGGCATGGCCATGGAGCGCCACGGGGTGGACGAGCACGAGGCCCTGGAAATGCTGACCTTCGCGTCCCGCGCGCGCCAGGCGCGGCTCGCGGACTTCTGCCGCCAGTTCCTCGACAACCACGCCGCCAGCGGTCTGCTGCGCGATCTCGGCGTGGTCGCGCCGCGTTCGGGCTGAGCGCCGCTCAGCCTCCCGCCTGCTGCCGCGCGGCCTCCTTGGCCGCCATGCGCGCCTTCAGCTGCGCGGGGCTCTCGCGCACGATGTCCTCGTTCTGGTGGCTGTAGAGGTCATAGGGCGAGGTGTCGAGTTCATCGAGCTCCAGCGCGCCCGACAGCACCTGCTGCTTCCAGGCCTGGTGCGCGGGCTCGTCGGCGTGGAACTCGGGCATCACCTCGCGCGCGAAGAGCTCGAGTGAATCGCAGATGTCCTGGTGACTGGTCTTGCCCGCCTGGTTCAGCAGGATCACCTGGTCGACGTGCGCCGCCTGGAACTGGCGAAGGCGCTTGCGAATCGTGTCAGGTGAACCGATGAGACCGTTGGTCAGCGCGGCCTTCGCCTTGTCGGTCTCGCGCCAGGCCTGGAATTCGTCCCACAGGTTGCCGGTGCCCGGTGCGTCGATGCCCTTACGCCCGTAGTAGGAGAGGGCGAAGATGAAGAAGGTCCAGCCGGAGGCCTTGCGCACGGCTTCCTCGTCGGTCTCGGCGCACATGAAACCGTTGACGATGGCGACGTTGGGATTGACCGGGTACTCGGTCAGCCGGTTGGGACGCTTCAGCAGCATGTTGTAGTAGCGGTGCACCCAGGCGCGCGCCGCATCCGGCGAGACGAAGGAGAAGCCCAGCGCGCCCATGCCCCAGGCGCCCGCCTCGGCGATGGTCTGGATGTTGGAGCACGCGACCCACAGCGGCGGATGGGGCTTCTGCAGCGGCTTCGGGATGACGTTGCGCGGCCCGAAGTCGTGGTACTGGCCGTGGAATTCCCAGTCGGTCCTGGTGAACATCGGGATGATGGCGCGCACCGCCTCTTCCCAGCGGTCGCGCTTGTCGCGCACCTTGACGTGGAACGGGTGCAGCTCCGCAGGGCCCGCGCCTTCGCCGAGCCCGAGCTCCACGCGGCCGTTGGAGATGAGATCCAGCGTCGAGACCTTTTCCGCCACGCGGTGCGGCTGGTTGGTGGTGAGCTGGATGATGCCGTGGCCGAGGCGGATGTTCTTCGTGCGCTGGCTGGCGGCGGCGAGGAACACCTCGGGCGCCGAGGCGTGGGAGTACTCCTCGAGGAAGTGATGCTCCACCTGCCACGCGTAGTCGTAGCCCAGCCGGTCGGCGAGCTCGATCTGCGTCAACGAGTTCTGCATCAACTCGTATTCCGAGCGCTCGTGCCAGGGACGCGGCAGCTGGTGTTCGTAGAAGACGCCGAATTTCATGGGAGGACCTCCGTTCGTGCCTGGCCGCGCCATCTGAGCACGGGCGGTGGGCGTGGGCAATTGTCGAAAATGGGAGGTGGGCGCCTGGCGGTGAAGCGGATGGATTCCCGCTTTCGAGGGAATGACGGGTCGGATGAGTTCGTGGGTGCCGGATGTTCTTCTCATCACCAACGTCCCCGTCACCCTCGCGAAAGCGAGGGTCCATCGGCGGTCTTCGAAGCCCATGGATTCCTGCTTTCGCAGGAATGACGGGTCTGTAAGGGCAGGGGCACTGACCGGCGCTCTAGTCACCCATGTCCCCGTCACTCATCGTGCACGCGAGGGCCGATCGGCGGTCGGTTAGGCCCATGGATTCCTGCT
>JAIEQK010000039.1 GCA_019747795.1 Gammaproteobacteria bacterium
CCACCGCGGCCGAGCAGTGCGCGCGCACCCGCGGTTGCGACATATCGCGCGTGCAGGAGGCGCAGGCGCGGCTGCTCGAGCGTCAGTCGAGCGCGCTGCTTGGCATCCAGGCCGCCGCGCGCGAGGGCGAAGGGCGCGCGGAGAGCGCCTCGCCGCTGCTGACCGACCTGCCGGAGAGCGAGCGCAGCATCAACCTGCTGAACGGCCAGGAGCTGCGCGATCTCATCGAGGTCAACGAGCCGCTACGCGCGGCGCTGCGCGAGTGGCTGACCTGGATGCGTCCGCAGCTGCTCGACACCTACGAGAACTACCAGTACCTGCGCTACAAGATGTGGCCGGCCTATGCCCAGGCCGGACTGCCCGAGGCACTGCTGTTCGGCATCATGGCCAAGGAGTCGGGCGGCAAGGTGCACGCCGTGTCGCCGAGCGGCGCGTCGGGCCTGCTGCAGTTCATGCCCGCCACCGGACGACGTTTCGGGCTCGGCTACGACAACGGCTTCGATCAGCGCTTCGATCCCGCCGCGTCCACCGCCGCCAACGTCGCCTACCTGAACGAACAGTTCAAACGCCTGAACAACGATCTCGAACTGGTGCTCGGCGCCTACAACGGCGGCGAGGGCCGCATGGCGCGCCTGTCCCAGGGAGGCGCCCGTCACTTCTGGGATCCGCGCGTGTTCAACGCGCTGGCGCCCGAGACCCGCGAGTACGTGCCGATGGTGCTGGCCGCGGCCTGGCTGTTCCTGCATCCCGAGGACTACGGTCTGCGCTTCGCCAAGGTCGACCCGCGGCCGGGCGCGCTCGAACTCGGCCAGCCGATGTCGCTGAACGAACTCGCCATCTGCCTCGGCCAGGACGGCAACGATCGCGGCTGGTTCCGCACGCTGCGTAATCTCAATCCGCGCTGGGAGGCGAACATGCGGCTACCCGTCGGCACCAAGCTCGAAGTGCCGGCGCGCGCGGTCGAATCCTACGAGCGCCATTGCAAGTCGGGCGAGATGCTGGCGCGCGTCCAGGCCCTGCAGGACGCGCGCATTCCGGGCGTGAAGACCTCGGCCGGCAAGAGCGTGCGCACCATGATCGCGAGTACCGGGGCGGCCGGCGGCGTGGTCGAGGCGCGCGAACACAAGGTCTCGCGCGGCGAGACTCTCGGCACCATCGCGCGCAAGTACGGCTGCAGCAGCCTGAAGGACATCGCCAACCTGAACGGCCTGTCGGCGCCGCGCTACGCGCTGCGCGAAGGGCAGAAGCTCAGGGTGCCGAGCTGCGGCGCGTGAGGCCGCGCAGGGCGCCTTGACCGGCTCGCAACGCTGGTCGAGGATGGTGACGCCGCGCCGCGGGCGCGCTTTTCCACCTTCAACCCTGCCCAGGAGCCCTGCCCATGGCCGCCAGCATTCCAGAGAACTTTCACGATCTGCTCACCACCAGGCTGACCTTCGCCCACCTCGGCACCACCATGGCGAGCGGCAGACCGCAGGTGACGCCGGTGTGGTTCGGCTTTGACGGCGAGCACATCCTGCTGAACTCCGCCCGCGGACGCGTGAAGGACCGCAACATGCGCGCCCGTCCGCAGGTCGCGCTCTCCATCCTCGACCCCGACAACGGCTATCGCTACCTGCAGATCCAGGGCGACGTCGTGGAGATAACCGAGGCCGGCGCCGATGCGCACATCGATTCGCTGGCGAAGAAGTATCTCGGCCAGGACAGCTACCCGTTCCGCCAGCCGGGCGAAGTGCGGGTGATCTACAAGGTCAAGCCGACCCACGTCCAGACCATGGGCTGAGTCAATCGCGCCGCACGCGCCAGCAGCGATGCGGCGTGCGGCGACGAAAGTCCTCCGGCACCGTGCGCGCGGTGATCTCTTCGAAGTGGCCGAGCGCCTCGCTCTCCGGCGCCAGGCGAAAGCCCTGACGGTTGTTCGAGAAATAGAGCGTGCCGCCCGGCGCGAGCAGGCGGAGCGTGGCGGCGAGCAGCGTGGTCTGGTCGCGCTGCACATCGAAGCTGTCCTGCATGCGCTTGGAATTGGAGAAGCTCGGCGGGTCGAGCACGATGAGATCGAAACGCTCGCGCCGCCAGGCTTGTTCCTCCAGCCACGTGTTCACGTCGGCGGTCACCAGCCGATGGCGAGCATCGTCGGTCAACCCGTTCAGCGCGAGGTTGCGCGCGGTCCACGCCTGGTAGGTGTGCGACATGTCGACCGTCACGCTCGCGGCCGCGCCGGCCTTCGCCGCGTAGACCGTGAAGCTGCCGGTGTAGGCGAAGAGATTCAGCACGCGCCGCTCGCGCGCCTCGCTCGCCACCAGCGCGCGGGTCTCGCGATGATCGAGAAAGAGCCCCGTGTCCAGGTAGCGCAGCAGGTTGACCTCGAACAGGTGGCCGCGCTCGCGCACCGTGAACGAGGGGCCGTCGGCGGTCAGCTTCTCGTACTGCGCCGTGCCGCGCTGGCGGCGGCGGACCTTCAACGCCACGCGCGCGCGCTCGACTTCGAGCACGGCGGCGAGCGCATCGAGATGGGCATCGACTTCCTGCTCGGCGAGCGGCCGCTTGCCTTCGAACAACTGCACGCACAGCCACGCGCCGTAGCGATCGACGGCGTAGGGAAACTCGGGAATGTCGCGATCGTATAGGCGATAGGCCTCCAGGTCTTCGCGCCGCGCCCAGCGCGCGAGGTGCCGCGCGTTCTTCAGCACGCGGTTGACCAGGGGCGCGCAGTCGGTGGCCGGCGCCGCGGGCGCAGCGGTCAATCGATCACCTGGAAGTCGAGTTCGCCCATGCCACCCAGCCGGTAATGCCAGTGCTCGGGCCCAGCCGGGAACTGGGTCGGCACCAGGCTGCCGGTTGCGACCACGTCGCCCGCGCGCAGGCCTTCGCCGTGCGCGGCGAGATGGTTCGCGAGCCAGGTGAGCGCGTGGGCCGGATGGCCCAGCACGTCGCGGCCGTGGCCTTCGTCGAAGAATTCGCCGTTGCGCGACACCCGCCCGGGCAGTTCCGCGAGATCCGGCCAGCAGCTGCGCCAGGCGCCGAGGATGAGCCCGGCGTTCCAGGAGTTGTCGGCCACCAGCGAGGCCATGTCCAGGCCCTGGTACTCGGCGTTGCGATCGTCGACCACCTCCACCGCGGGCGCCACCGCGGCGACCGCGGTGGCGACGTCGGCGAACGCATAGGGCGCGCCCTCGGGCGGCAGGGCTCTGCCGATGCGCACACCGATCTCGAACTCGATCCCTAAGCGACCGAAGTCGCGTCGACGCAGCGTCACGCCGTCGCCCAGCACACGGTTGGCGAGCACGCGGCCGGCGATGGGGCTGTCGATGCCGCACATGGCCTGCATGCGCGGGGAGGTGAGTCCGATCTTGTAGCCGGCGAGCCGCGTGTGCTGGCTGGCGATCAGATCCTGCACGAAGGCGCGCTGCACCGCGTAGGCCTCGTTCAGCGAGGCGAGCGCCAGTGCGCCGCTGAAGGGCTCGAAACGCGCGAAGCGCCGGTGCCCGTCGACCAGGTGCGTGACCCGGCGCTCGATGTCGTCGTCGTTCATGCCGTCCGTCGTCCCGTGATTCAAGTGAGCGCGCGCGGCGCCGCTAGACACTGCGACCGAGCGCGCTTCGCGCTCGCCGGTCGTCGTCACACGGAGGTCCCCTCGCATGTCGCCCAAGATGCTCGCCGTGCTCGTGCTCTGCGCCCTGGCCGCCTGGTTCAATCGCCCCTCGCCCGGCGTGGACTATACCTATCCCGTGCCGGCGGAGGAGCGCACCACCGCGGCCACCGAGAAGCAGGAGTTCGAGACCCTGTTCTTCGACCAGCAGCCGCTCGCGAGTCTCGCGACCGCCGGCAGCTACACGGTGGTCGAGGTGTACATCAACACCTGCGCCATCTGCAAGCGCATCGAGAAACAGATGCCGGCGCTGCTCGCTTCGCGCGGCGACGTGGTGATGCGCCGCGTGCACTTTCCCGAGGACGGCATGAGCTGGCCGCTGGACCAGGAGGTCACCATGAACGCGCGCCTCGAGGACTATCGCATCTGCGGCACGCCGCACATCGAGATCTACAAGCCGGACGGCACGCTGCTGGTCAAGGACGACTGCGGCGACAAGCACGCGCTGCGTTTCCTCGAGGCCTGGCTGGCGGACGAGACGCGCAGCGGCTGAGCGTAGCCGCCGGACTGTCCTGCCCGGTGGCGATCCCGTACTCTTGGCTTCACTGGTCACAGAGGACATCGGCCGGCCTGGCGCCGGTCGCACACTGCCGCATGCATCGTCGCGATCTCCTGAAACTGCTGGCCCTGGCCGGCGCCTGGTCCACCGGCCGTGTCCGCGCTCTCACCCTGCCCGAGCTTCCGCCCCACGGCTTCGACTACGCCTGGTTGAAGGGCACGGCGCGCACGCTGGCCGCGCACGAGTACGACGCCCACGAACCCGAGCTGCCGCAGTCGCTGGTGGACATCGGCTACGCCAACTACCAGCTCATCCGCTTTCGGCCGGAGAAGTCGCTGTGGCACGGCGAGAAGCGCGGGCTCGAACTGCGCTTCTTCCATCCCGGCTTCATCTTCAAGCGGCCGGTGCACCTGTTCGAAGTCGAGGACGGCACGGCCAGGCCCATCGTCTACGACCCGGCGGATTTCGACTTCGCCAAGTCGGGCCTCGATCCCTCGGGCTTCAGCCCCGACCTCGGCTACGCCGGCTTTCGCGTGATCGACGAGACCAATCCCGAGATCGACGTCGCGGCGTTCCTCGGCGCGAGCTATTTCCGCGCGGTCGGCGCGGAGAAGCAGTACGGCATGTCGGTGCGTGGACTCGCCATCGACACCGGTGCCGACCATCCCGAGGAGTTTCCCTACTTCACCCATTTCTGGTTCGAGAAGCCGCCGGTCGGCGCCTACCGCCTGGTGATCCACGCGCTGCTCGACTCCCCTAGCTGCACCGGCGCCTACCGCATCGAACTCGTGCCGGGCGAGAGCATGGTGATGGACGTCGACGCGGCGCTCTATCCGCGTCGGCGCATCGAGCGGCTCGGCATCGCGCCACTCACCAGCATGTACCAGACCGGCGAGAACGATCGGCGGCTCGCCAACGATTTCCGCCCCGAGATCCACGACTCCGATGGCCTGGCGATGTGGACCGGCGGCGGCGAGTGGATCTGGCGGCCGCTCGAGAACCCGCGCCACCTGCGCTACAACGTGTACGCCGACAACCGGCCGCGCGGCTTCGGCCTGCTGCAGCGCGATCGGATCTTCGATCACTACCAGGACGACGGCGTGTTCTATGACCGCCGTCCCGGCGTGTGGGTCGAGCCCAAGGGCGACTGGGGCCCGGGCGGCGTGGTGCTGGTGGAACTGCCCACCGCCGACGAGACCTTCGACAACATCGTTGCCTTCTGGCAGCCGGAGAAGCCGCCCGAGGCCGGTGACGAACTGCTCCATGCCTACCGCCTGCACTGGGGCGCGAAGCCGCCGGTGGTGCCGCCGCTCGCCACCGTGATGGCGACGCGCACCGGCCTGGGTGGCGTGGTGGGCAACCGCCGCGAGTATTTCTCCTGGCGTTTCGCGGTGGACTTCGCCGGCGGCAAGCTGCCGCTCCTGCCGCGCGCGGTCGAACCCACGCTCAGGCTGGAGGTGTCGCGCGGCACCACGGAACTGACCTCCTGCCGTCCGCTGGACGCCATCGGGGGCCGGCGCGCGCTGTTCGATCTGCGCCCCGACGAATCGGAGGAGCCGATCAACATCCGGCTCTATCTCGAGTACGAGGGCGCGCCGCTGTCCGAGACCTGGTTCTACCAGTATTCGCCGCCGCCGCTCGCCGAACGTCGTTTCTGAGCGCGCCGCGGGCTTCAGTTTGGCGGCCCGCGGCCGCTAAGCAGACGGGCGTTCCCGCGGCATTCAGGCGGCGAACGCGGATGGCCCTGGAGACCCGTCATGCTTCAATCCGACGACGAACTCGAACACCGCCGGCTGCGCCACGAGCTGGAGCAGCAGATCACGTCGATCAACAGCGCGCAGATCGGCGCCGTCACCGGCACTGTGACCAAGCTCGCCTTCAGCAACGTGGTGAAGATGGTGGCCTGCCTGCGCGCGCGCTACCTGCACACGGTGTTGAAGCTGGGCAAGGAATGTAACGGCGACTGCATCACCACCGAGGCGGCGCTGGAACTGTCGCGTCTGCGCCAGGCCTACAACGAGGCGCTCGAAGGCTTCAACGCGCTCGAACACGCCGTCAAGCGCGGCTACCTGCACCTCGCCGACTGAGTGCCGCGCACCGCGCGGCTCAGTGCGGCCGCGCGCGGCCGAGCCGCGTCGCGTCCGCGGCGCCCGGCACCCACGTCGTGGCGTCCACGCTCATCGCCAGTTCTTCGCGTGTCAGCGGCGTCATTCGCGCGAGCTGACCTGCCAATACCTCCACCGTCGCCTCCGACGCATCCTCGCCCGCCGCGGCCCGCGCCTCGATGCGTCGCTCGAGTTCCGCCACCGGCGCCGCGCAGCGCAGCAGGTGGAAGGGTGCGCGCAGCCGCTCGGCCAGCGCGCGGAAGGACGCGCGCTCGGCGGCGTCGAGAAAAGTCGCGTCCACCACCACGCTGAAGCCGGCCACGAGCGCCCCGTGAGCGAGATCCAGCAGCCGCACATAGGTCGCGCGCGTCGCCGCCGCGGTGTAGAGACCGCTGTCCTGCGTGCTTCCGCTGCGCGCATCGAGCGCGAGTCCCGCCAGCCGCCGCCGCTCGATGTCCGAGCGCAGGTGGATGAAGCCATGCGCGGCGGCGAGCCGCGCCGCGTGAAAGCTCTTGCCGCTGCCGGACGGTCCATGGGTGATGACGAGTCCCGGCCGAGCGTCGCGCGCGAGATAGCGCGTCGCGAGCGCGACCTGGGTCTCGGCCTGGCGTCGCGCGTCTGCCGCGCGCTCGCCCGAGTCCTGGGCCGCGCGCAGCAGCGCCACCTTGGCGCGCACCAGCGCGCGGTAGGCGAGGAACAGCGGCAACACGTCGAGGTGCGGGACTTCGTCGGCGGCTTCGAGATAGGCGTTGATGAAAGCATGGCCGAGCCCGGGCGCCCCGCGCGCGTCCAGGTCCATGAGCAGGAAGGCCGCGTCGCTGAGCGTGTCGATGACCGCCAGCTCATCGTTGAACTCGATGCAGTCGAAGGGCAGCAGCGTGTCGCCGACGGCGACCACGTTGGCGCAGTGCAGATCGCCGTGGCAGGCGCGCACACGGCCCGCCGCGCGCCGAGCCGCGAGTCGCGGCAGCGCCGCGTGCAGGGCTTCGTTCAGCGTATTGCGCAGCTCGATCGGCAGCCATGCCGCCAGCGGCGCGCCCAGGCAGGCCTGCCACTGCGCGCGGAACAGCGCGGCGCTGCCCAAGGTCGGGTCGCTCGAAGGCGGCGTGGCGGCGTGCCACGCCGCGAGCCGGCGGCCGAAGTCGGCGAGCGAGGGCGCGTCGACCGTGCCGCGCGCGAGCCTGTCATCCAGCATGTCCGCGCGCGCGAAGCGGCGCATGCGCACGGCGTATTCGCAGGGCGAGGCGCCGAACTCCGGCAGCACGATGGCCTCGACGCCCAGGTAGAGATCGGGCGCGTAGCGACGGTTCAGCGTGATCTCGCGCTCGCAGGCGCGACGGCGCTTGTCCAGGGTCGTGAAGTCGACGAAGCCGAAGTCCACCGGCTTCTTGAACTTCCACGCGCATTCGCCCGCGAGCAGCACCCGCGAGATGTGGGTCTCGTGTTGCCGCACGTCTTCGGCGAGTCCCCGCGCGCCGAGCTGACGGCGAAAGCCCTCGATCACCGTGGCGAGAGGCGGGGAGATCATGTTCGCGGTATCGCAACGAGGTCGTGCATCCCAGCAGTCTAGGGACGCGGCGCGGGACCTGCCAACCGGCACATGCCGCTGTTGAGGGCGCGGGCTTCGCCGATCGTCGATGGACCCTCGCTTTCGCGAGGGTGACGGAGCAGTGGGCGGAGGTGACAACCGTCAGGCCGACACCGACCCATCCAGCCCGTCATGCCTGCGAGAGCAGGCATCCATGGGCTTCGCAGATCGCCGATGGACTCTCGCTTTCGGGAGAGTGACGGGGCAGTGGGCGGAGGCATGGACTTTCTGGTCCTCACCCACCCCATACAACCCGTCATGCCTGCGAAAGCAGGCATCCATGGGCTTCGACTGATGCCGATGGACACCTGCGTTCGCAGGGGTGACGGAGTAGCGACGCCGACGCCGGCGGTGTCCTGGCCGCCAAGGCCTTTGACCCGTCATGCCTGCGAAAGCAGGCATCCTTGGGCTTCGATTGACGCCGATGGACCCCTGCTTTCGCAGGGGTGACGGAGTAGCGATGTCGACGCCAACAGTGACGCGGTCGCCAAGGCATCCAGCCCGTCACTCCTGTGAAAGCAGGCATCCATGGGCTTCGATTGACGCCGATGGACCCCTGCTTTCGCAGGGGTGACGGAGTAGCGACGTCGACGCCAACAGTGACGCGGTCGCCAAGGCATCTTGCCGGTCATTCCTGCGAAAGCAGGAATCCATGGGCTTCGCCGATCGCCGATGGACTCCCACGCCTCCGACCGACTTGATGTCGATCATCGCACCCCGCGACGACAAGGGTATGCTGGCGCCGCCTGCCCCGACACGAGGACGTGCACGAGATGAGCGTCAAGCCCCTGCCTGCGGCCGCGCTGTACCGCGCTTCCGACACCGCCGCCTTGCCCTTCGCGAGCAGCGAGGAACTGTTGGACGGTGGTGAGCTGTTCGGCCAGGCGCGCGCCATCGAGGCGATCCGTTTCGGCGTCGAGATGCGGCACGCGGGGCACAACCTGTTCGTCATGGGACCGCCCGGCACGGGCCGGCGGCGCTTCGTCGCCGAATTCCTCGCAGGCATTGCCGCGCGCGAAGCCTCGCCCGCCGACTGGTGCTACGTAAACGACTTCGACGATGCGGCGCGCCCGCGCGCGCTGTGCCTGCCGGCCGGCATGGGCAAGCGCCTCGCCGGCGCGGTCGATCGCCTGCTGCTGGAAGTGCAGGCCGCGGTCGGCGCGGCCTTCGGCAGCGAGGACTACCGCGCTCGGCGCCAGGCCATCGAGCACGAGTTCGAAGAGAGCCAGGGCCACGCCTTCGAGCAGGTGCAGCAGGCGGCGCGCGAACGCAACATCCGCATCATGCAGACCCCCAACGGCATGGTGTTCGCGCCGGTGGTGAACGGCGTGGTGATCGGGCCGGAGGAGTTCGAGAAGCTGCCAGCCGAGCAGCAGGCGGCCATCCAGACGGCGGTGGAGGAGGTGGGCAAGCTCTTCCAGGACACGATGCAGCACACGCCCGAGCGGCTGCGCGGCGCGCGCGCCCGCATTCGTGAACTCGATCAGCAGGTGGCGGACCTGGCCATCCGTCGCCTGGTCAACGAAGTGCTGCCGGAATTCCAGGTGGCGCCCGCGGCCGGTGAGTACCTCGAACGCCTGCGCGCGGATCTGACCGAGCACTACGAACTGCTGCGCGCGCCCGAGGCGGGCGGCGCGCCCGGCATGCCCATGCGCCTGGAACTCGACGGCGACGAACCGGGCGACTCGCGCGTCGCGCGGCGCTACGCGGTAAACGCGCTGGTGTGCCATGAGCCGGGCAGCGGCGCGCCGGTGGTGATCGAGGAGCGACCCTCCTACGGACGCATCCTCGGCAAGATCGAGCACCGCGCACGCTTCGGCGCGCTCATCACCGACTTCCGCCTCATTCGCGCGGGCGCCCTGCACCAGGCCAACGGCGGCTACCTGGTGTTGAACGCCGCGCGGCTGGTGTCCGAACCCTTCGCCTGGGATGCGCTCAAGGAGACGCTGCGCAGCGGCGCGATCCGCATCGTGCCGCTCGAGCAGGCCTATGGCTTCGCGTCCACCGCCTCGCTCGAGCCCGCGCCCATTCCGCTCAGCGTGAAGGTGGTGCTGGTTGGCCCGCCGCGGCTCTACTACCTGCTGCGCGAACTCGACCCGGAGTTCGACGACTACTTCAAGGTGGTCGCGGAGTTCGACGATCGCACGGCGCGTGACGGCGGCACCGAACTCGAGTTCGCGCGCATGCTGGCCGCCGCCGCGCGTGACGCCGGCCTGCTGCCGCTCGCGCGCGACGCGGTGGCGCGGATTATCGAGGAGGCCGCGCGCTGGGCCGAGGACGCCGAGAAGCTCTCCACCGAAGTGCGCCGCGCCGTCGATCTCGCCTGCGAGGCGGACTACTGGGCGCGCAAGCGCAACACGTCGATGCTCGCGCGCGAGGATGTCGAACACGCGCTCGAGCGCCAGGCGACGCGCCTGGGCCGCGTGCCCGAGCGCCTGCGCGAGGAGATGCTGCGCGAGACCATTCTCATCGACACCCAGGGCACGCGCGTTGGACAGATCAACGGCCTTGCAGTGGTCGCCATCGGCGACCAGCCCTTCGGCCGCGCGAGTCGCATCAGCGCGCGCGTGAGTCTCGGCGCCGGCAACGTGATCGACATCGAGCGCGAGGCCGAACTGGGCGGTGAGCTGCACGCCAAGGGCGTGATGATCCTGGCCGGCTACATCGCCGCGCGCTACGCACAGTGGACGCCCGCCTGTTTCGCCGCGACGCTCGCCTTCGAACAGTCCTATGGTGGCATCGACGGCGACAGCGCCTCGTCCACCGAGCTCTACGCGCTCCTGTCCGCGCTCGCCGACGCGCCGCTGCGCCAGGATCTCGCGGTGACCGGCTCGGTCAACCAGTTCGGCGACGTGCAGGCCATCGGCGGCGTGAATCACAAGGTGGAGGGCTTCTTCGACCTCTGTGCGGCGCGCGGCTTGACCGGCACGCAGGGCGTGCTGATCCCCAAGGCCAACGTCAAGCACCTGATGCTCCGGCCGCGGGTGGTGGAGGCGGTGGCGGCCGGGCGTTTCCACCTCTATCCCATCGACTGCATCGATGACGGCATCGCGCTCCTGACCGGCATCGAGGCCGGCACGCCGGACGCGGACGGCAGCTATCCGGAGGGTTCCATCAACCGGCGCGTGGTGGACCGTCTGCAAGCCTTCGCCGAGCTGCGCCGACGCCACGCGCGGAGCGGCGTGACACTGGCCGAGGACGAGGCGCCATGAACGAGGTGGAACGCGCTGGCGCCGCGCCGCAGCTGCGACGCGTGGTGCTCGCGCTGACGCGCCGCGAGCTGCCGGTCACCACGGTCGACGTCCTGCTGCGTGCGCTGACGCATGCGCCCCTCGAGCTGCGCGCGGTCTTCATCGAAGACCTGGACCTCTTGAACGCCGTCGCACTGCCCTTCACCAGTGAGTGGTGCCGGTTGACCAACGTGCGCAGACCCATCGACCGTGCGCACCTGGAAGCGCACTTCGCGCGCGAGGCGGCGGCGGCGGCGGCCGGCGTCGCGGCCTTGTCCCACAAGCTCGGCCGAGCCTGGCATTTCGAAGTGCGGCGCGCGCCCAAGGCCGGCGTGCTGCGCGCCACGCTGGCGGACTGCGACGCGCTGTTGCTGCCGGGGAGGCGACTTGCCGCCGCGCCGACGCGCGCGCCCGTGCT
>JAIEQK010000283.1 GCA_019747795.1 Gammaproteobacteria bacterium
GGTCGGCGCTCGGCGCGAAGCGCGCCGCCGCTCGCCAGGCGGCGGCAAGCGCTCCGCGATCGGCGATGAGGCCGACGCCGAGGGCCGCCAGGCCCGCGGCGCCGAAGGCGGTGCACTCGGTCAGCGCCGGGCGCAGGATGGGCACGCCGAGCGTATCGGCCTGCAGGCGCATCAGGAGGTCGTTCGCCGCCGCGCCGCCGTCGACCCGCAGTTCCGCGAGGTCGAGGCCCGCGTCGTCCATCATCGCCTGGCCGACGTCGGTCACCTGCCAGGCGATGGCGTCCAGCGCCGCGCGCGCGATGTGGGCGCGGGTCGTGCCGCGGGTCATGCCGATCAGGAGCGCGCGGGCACGCGCGTCCCAGTGCGGCGCGCCGAGGCCGGTGAAGGCCGGCACCAGCACCACGCCGTCGGCGTGGGGCACGCTCGCGGCGAGCGCCTCGATCTCCGCGGCGCTGGCGATGAGCCCCAGGCCGTCGCGCAGCCACTGCACCACCGCGCCGCCCATGAACACGCTGCCCTCGAGCGCGTATTCGTCCTGCCCGCCGAGACGGGAGGCGACCGTGGTCAACAGGCCGCGCTGCGAGCGCGCCGGCTCGGTGCCGGTGTGCATGAGGATGAAACAGCCTGTGCCATAGGTGCACTTGGCCATGCCCGGCGAGAAGCAGGCCTGGCCGAACAGCGCCGCCTGCTGGTCGCCCGCCAGCCCCGCGATGGGCACTTCGCCGCCGAACAGCGTGGTGCTCGCGCACACGCCGCTGCTGTCCACGATGCTCGGCAAGAGCGCGCGCGGAATGCGCCACAGCGCGAGGAGCTCCTCGCTCCAGTCGCCGCGCGCAAGCGAGAACAGCTGGGTGCGCGCGGCGTTGGTTGCGTCGGTGACGTGTTCGCGGCCGCCGGACAGCTGCCAGACCAGCCAGCTGTCGACGGTGCCGAAGGCGAGTTCGCCGCGCTCGGCCCGCGCCCGGAGCGCCGGCGGACCGTCCAGCAGCCAGCGCAGCTTGGAGGCGGAGAAGTAGGGATCCAGCACCAGCCCGCTCTGTTCGCGGATCAGTTGTTCTTCCTCGCCGCCGCGCAGCGCGTCGCAGAGCGGCGCGGTGCGCCGGTCCTGCCACACCAGCGCGCGATGCACCGGGCGCCCCGTGGCGCGCTCCCACACGAGCGTGGTCTCGCGCTGGTTGGTGATGCCGATCGCGGCGATGTCCCGCGCCGTGAGGCGCGCGCTCGCCAGCGCCTCGCGCGCGCAGTCGGCTTGCGTCTGCCAGAGTTCGAGCGGGTCGTGCTCGACCTCGCCCGGCGCCGGGTAGTGCTGGGTCAGCTCACGCTGTGCGAGCGCGAGCAGGCGGCCTTCGATGTCGAAGACCAGCGCGCGCGAACTGGTGGTGCCCTGGTCGAGGGCGAGCAGGGCGTTCATGCGCTTGCGCGTCCGAGCGCGGCCAGCACGCGATCGGGATAGTCGGAGAACACGCCGTCCACGCCGGCCTCACGACAGCGCGCGATGTCGGCCGGTGTGTTGACCGTGTAGACGTAGACCACGAGACCGGCGGCGTGGGCGCGCGCCACGTCGGCCGCGGCGAGATCGCGCAGCGGCATGTGCAGCGAGAATGCGCGCAGCGCGAGAGCGCGCGCGAGCGCCGCGGCGAAGGGCTCCTCGTACAAGAGGCCGAAGGCCATCGGCCCGCGCGCCGCGGCGAGTGCCGCGCTGGTCGCGACGTCGAAGGACGACAAGAGGATGCGCGCGCGCCACGCCGGGCAGTGCTCCGTCGCGGCGAGCGCCACGTCGATCACCTGTTCCGCGATGCCGGGGTCCTTCACTTCGATGTTGAGACCGACGCGCTCGCGCGCAAGCGCCAGCACTTCATCGAGCAGCGGAATGACCTCGCCGTCACCGGCATCGAGCGCGCGCAGCGCGGGGAGGGCGTGGTCGCGAAAGTGGCCGCGGCCGTTGGTGGTGCGTTCCAGGGTGTCGTCGTGCAGCACGATGAGCGCATCGTCGAGGCGTCGCACGTCGATCTCCACCGCGTCGACGCCAAGCGCGAGCGCGTGGCGCACGCTCGCCAGCGTGTTCTCCGGCCGGTGGCCGGCCGCGCCGCGATGACCGATCACGAGCATGCCTAATCCTCTGCTGTGGCGGCGCCGAGTGGGCCGCGGCCTGTATGATAATGGCCATCGCGCCGCGCTGGCCAAAGGCGTGCCGGCGCGGGCGCGATCCTCGCGCCTACCCCGCGCACTGCGCTTCACCACGAGCACCCATGACCTGGATATTCGGCTACGGCTCGCTGATCTGGCGGCCGGCGTTTGACTACGAGATGCGCCGCAAGGCCGCGCTGCGCGGCTGGCGCCGGCGTTTCTGGCAGGCCTCGCCCGATCATCGCGGCGTGCCCGAGGCGCCGGGCCGCGTGGTGACCCTGGTGCCGGAGACGGGCGCGGTGTGCTGGGGCGTGGCGTTCCGCGCGCCGGCCGCGCGCTTCGACGCCATCGTTGCCGAACTCGATTACCGCGAGCGCAACGGCTACGAACGGACGACGGTGGAACTGGAATTCGAAGACGGCGCCCGCGAGCAGGCGCTGACCTACATCGCCCACGCGCACAATCCGAGCTTCGCCGGTCCGGCGGCCCTGGCGGACCTGGCCGCGCAGATCGCCCGCGCCCACGGCCCGAGCGGCAGCAACCGCGAGTACCTCGAGCGACTGGCGGCGCATCTCGCCGATATCGGCGTGCACGACGAGGAAGTGCACGGCCTGCACGGTCTCCTCGCGGGTCAGTGACGGTCATGGCCACGCCGCACCTCTTCGCGCGCTACATCGGCATCGACTACTCGGGCGCCGAGGCGCCGGTATCGCGTCTGCGCGGCCTGCAGGTCTACGAGTCCGACGGCAACGACGACGCGCGGCCGGTGCCGCCGCTCGATCGCGGTGCGCGCAACTGGTGCCGCAAGGAAGTCGCCGCCTACATGCGCGACCGCCTCCTGAATCACGGCCCCTGCGTGATCGGCGTGGATCACGGCTTCTCGCTGCCGCTCGCCTACATGCAGCGCAACGAGCTCAGCACCTGGGACGGCTTCCTGCGGCACTTCTGCGACTACTGGCCGACCACGCGCGATCACATGTACGTCGATTTCGTGCGCGACCAGGCGCCGCCGAGCGGCGCCGCGGACGAACTCCGGCTGTGCGAGCGCTGGACCGCGTCGGCCAAGAGCGTGTTCCTGTTCGACGTGCAGGGCTCGGTGGCCAAGTCCACCCACGCCGGCATTCCCTGGCTGAAACAGCTGCGCGACGATCGGCGCCTGCGCGCGCGCACGCATTTCTGGCCCTTCGACGGCTTCGACGTGCCGCCCGGCAAGTCGGTGGTGGCGGAGATGTTCCCGTCCATGTTCCGTCGGCGCTACGCGAACTCAGAGCGCACCGCCGACCAGCAGGACGCCTACGCCTGCGCGATGTGGCTGCGTGACATGGATGTGCTCGGCGCGCTCGGCGAGTACTTCAACCCGCCGCTGACGTTGCCCGAGCGGCGCATCGCACAGCTCGAGGGCTGGATCCTGGGCGTGCGCTGAGCCTTTCGTTCCGGTGATTTGCACGGCGTCACGCGGCCGACGTTGAAAGCGACCTGCGGCTCACCTATTCTGCAACTGCTGCGCCGCAACAACCGAGCTTCGCCGGGCGCGCGGCGCCCTGCATCACGAGATTCCCGCCAGGCTCACAGCATGGACAAGATCGGACACATGCGCGCACTGGTGACGGTCGCGCGCCTAGGCTCCTTCTCGGCCGCCGCCAAGGAACTCGAGGTCACGCCCGGCATGCTCTCCAAGCAGGTGAAATCGCTCGAACTGTCGCTCGACGTGCGCCTGCTGCAGCGGACCACCCGCGGCGTCAGCCTGACCGACGCGGGCGAGCTGTACGTCGACCAGGCGGTCGACATCCTGCAGCGCATCGAGGAGACCGAGATGGCGGTCACCGCGCTGAACGCCGCGCCGCGCGGCGTGCTGCGCGTGAGCTGCCCGCCATCCTTCGGCACCCAGGTGCTGACGCCCATCATCGCGGTCTTCGCGCGCGACAATCCCGGCATGCGCATCGAGCTCGGCCTGCAGGACAGCGAGCCGGACATGGTGGCCGCGCGCCTCGACCTCATCTTCCGCATCGGCGCGCTGCGCGACAGTTCGCTGGTCTCGCGCCAGGTCGGCGCGGCGCCTTACGTGCTATGCGCGGCGCCGGGCTTCCTGGCCGAGGCCGCGCCGCGGCGCGTGGCCGATCTCGCCGGCCTCAACTGCCTGCTCGACGAATCGATGGATGGCTACCAGCAGTGGTCCTTCATCGCCGGCGGCACGCTGGTCGCGCAGCCGGTCAAGGGCAACTTCGCCTCGCCGCTGACCGCGGCGGTGATCGAGGCGGCGGTCGCGGGCCTCGGGCTCGCCTATGTACCGCGCTACGCGGTGGTGGACGAGCTCGCGCGCGGCGAACTCGGCGAGGTGCATCTCGAGGACGCCGCGCCGATGTCGCTGCCGGTGACGGCGCTCTACAGCAGCCGGCGCTTCATGGCGGCCAAGACCCGCATCTTCCTCGAGTGCTTCATCGAGCACGTCGACGGCCAGGCCGGCAGCCACGGGGTGACGGGCCGCGCCGTGCAATGACCGTCGCCTGGGCGCGGGTCAGGCGAGCGTGCCGCCGACCTCGCCATGCACGTCCACCCACAGGTGCGGCAGGCCCAGCGCGGCCAGCCACGCGGGACCCTGTTCTTCCTTCAGCATCGCGATGGTCGAGGCGCTGCCGGCCACCACGCAGAACTCCGCCACCACGCTCACGCTCGCGAGATGCCGCACCGGCCAGCCGCTCTTCGGGTTCAGCACATGCCCGTAGCGCTGGCCCGCGACCACCATGCAGCGCTCGTAGTCGCCGCTGGTCGCGAGCGCGCCGTGGCTGAGTTCGAGGCTGTCCAGCATCGCGTGCTCGCGGCGCGGATGCTTGATGCCGATGCGCCACGGGCTGCCGTCGGCGCGCGGGCCGATGACGCGGATGTCGCCGCCGAGATTCACCACGCCGCCGACGATGCCGGCCTCGCGGCACAGCGTCGCGGCGCGATCCGCGGCGTACTCCTTCACCACGCCGCCGAAGTCGAGTTCGAGCCCCGGCGTCGGAAAGCGGAGCGTGGGCGCGCGCCACTCGAGGCGCTGCCAGCCGATGCGAGACAGCAGGGCTTCGAGTTCGCGCGCCTTCGGGAGCCGCCCTTCGGAGAAGCGCCAGGCGTGGCGCAGCACGCCCGAGGTGATGTCGAACAGGCCGTCGCTCTGCGCATGGCAGGTGGCGGCGTAGTCCAGCAGGCTCGCGGTCTCGGCATCCACTTCGATTTCGCCCCCGAGGGCGGCGACGCGGTTGATCTCGGCGAGCAGGCTGTCGTCGCGGTAGCGCGAATAGCGCGCCTCGAGACGCGCGACGTCGGCCATCGCCGCCTCGGCCGCGCGCCGTGCGAGCGCATCGTCCTCGGCGAAGAGCTGCAGCTCGCAGGGCGAGCCCATGGCGCGAAAAGGAAAGCGGTGCGGTTCGACCGTCACGTCAGAGCGGCAGGTCCCAGGACAGCAGCAACCGTCCCTGGCGTTCCACCTGGTAGCCGTCGAAGTGATCGGCCACCGGCTGCAGCCACTCCACCGCGAGGTGGTTGCCGCGCAGCGGACCGCGCGGCACCACGAGTTCGAGACCGACGCCCACGTCCCAGGTGCGCGAACCCGTGCTGTCGACGCTGTCCATCGGGCCATTGATGCCGTTGGGTGCATCGACGTAGTCGTAGACCGCGACCGTCTCCGTGCCGATGAGCGTCGTGTTCACCGCCTGCGGCGTGGCGTGGGTCTCGTAGTTGCCGCTCACGCCGCCGGTGTTGGCGTACAGACCGCGCACCGAGGCCGACAGCCAGGGGTTCAGATGCAGGCTGCCCCAGGCCGAGGCGCTGAGCGCGTTGCCGAGACGATAGCCCGCGTCGTTCGCACTCTCCAGGCGCTGCGTGCCGCGCAGCTGTCCGCCGAAGGAGAGCGCTTCGAAGTCGCCGGTGTAGGTGAAGCTCGGCAGGAAGTCCCAGGTGCCGCTGCCGAGCTGGCTCGAGTAGGCCGTGTAGTTGCGGCTCGCGGCGAGGCGCCGTTCGACGCTGCCGGTGGGCGCGTTCACGCCGAGGCCGAGATGCGCCTCCTGCGTGCCGTGACGGAACACCTCGTAGAGCCAGTGGAACTCGGTGTCGCCCAGGCCGCCGGTGTCCCGCGTGCGGCTGTAGCGCGGCGCGCCCGGGTTGCCGAAGCTGGCGTCGATGCCGCCGTCGAGATCGCGCAGCTTGAGGTCGTGATTGACGAAGCTCGCGCTCACCAGCATCGCGGCGCGCGGGCTGAGCCCATAGGCGGCCTCGAAGCGCGAGACGTGGGTGTCCTGATCGCGCGGCGCCTGGCTGCAGGTCGTGCCGGGGCAGGCGGCGCCGACCACTTCGGCGTCGTCGACCGCGGTGCGGCTGCCGTGCTGCAGGCCGCCGCCGCGCATGGTGTAGTCGTAGCGGTAACCGAGCTCGAAACCGCCGTCCCGAGCGAGGTGATCGAGCGTGACGCCGGCCGGCGCGCGGCGCGGCGCGACGGGCACCGCTTCGGCGCCGGGGACGGCTATCGAAGACGCGCCGCGGCTCGCGGCCGCGAGATCGATGTTGAGCGAGGCGTAGAGCACGTAGGCGTCGAAGTCGGCGAAGTCGGCCTCGCCGCCGCCGCCGAGCTTGAGGCCGCCGTCGCGCACACTGTACTGCGCGCCGAGTTCGAGCTTGCTGCCGTGGCCGAGTTCGCGGCTGACGGCGAGTTCGCCGGTCAGGCTGCCGAAGCCCGCCAGCCGCGCGTCGCTGGAGAAGTGCTTCAAGCTCAACTGGCTGAAATCCAGCGCGCGCGGAATGCCGGGAAAGATCGGCCCGGGGATCGCGGGATAGGCCTGATTGAAGTGGAAGAACGGCGCGTAGAACTCGGCCCGCGACTGCGAGTAGTAGCGCACGCCGGGGATCGCCATCCAGCCGCCCGGCATGGGTTGATGCCAGGCGAGCTTGAGGGTGTGCGCGTCGATGCCCCAGTCGTCATGGAAGAAGCGGTAGTCGGCGTGCAGCGCCGCCGCCAGCGGTTCGACGTAGCCGACATAGCGCAGCGACCAGTCCCATTGATTGCGCGTGCCGGGGCGCTGCTCGAGCACGCCGCGGAGATCCACCGTGCGCAGGCCGCCGCTGTCCGGCACCTGGTTCGGATCGTCGAACGCGAGGATCACCGCCTTGTAGGGATTGCCGAGATATCCGCTCGCGCGGGTGTAGTCCATGCCGACGGCGATCAGCGAGTGCTTGTTCAGCACCTGCGTCAAGCCGAGGCTCGCGCCCACGTCGTGGCGCAGCGCGAACAGGGTGTTCTGACCCCGGCTCTGGCGAATCTTGCCTTCGAACGCGCCCCAGTCGGCGGCGGCGTTCGCATCGAGCGACGCGTTGATGCTGCTGTGGGTGTAGCTCGCGCCCCAGGTGAGCGTGGTCAGCTTGTGGTTGAAGTCGAAGCTGCCGCCGAGGTTGGTGAAGCCGGAGTGGTAGTCGGGCTCTTCGGAGTAGCCGCCGCCCGCGGCGAGCGTGGCGCGATCCCAGGCGTGCTCGAGTCGCGCGTCGACCTGGCGGCGGGTCTCGGCCGAAGCAGACGCCATCAGGTGCACGAGGCGCGGGTCCGGGCTGCTCTGATAGCGCGCGCCGTCGAAAGAATCGTAGTCCACCGTCACCGGCCGACCGCGCGCGTCGGCGCGATAGGAATTCGGCGCGGAGGCGCCGGAGACGATCTGTTCGGCGATGGCCGCCTGCGGCAGGCTCACCACCGGCGAGGCGCCGGCCCAGGTGTCCTGGGTGTAGTGCAGGTCGAGCGTGTAGCGATCGAACAGCGTCTGGCGCGCGCCGAGCGCGAGGCTGTCGACTTCGATGGGATCGAGGTTCAGCGACTTGTAGGTGCGTCCCGCGAGATCTCGTTCGCCCTCGACGTAGTGGTGATAGTCGAGGCTGACGCTGTCCCCTTCGGCTGCAGCGAGCCCTGGCAGGGCGAGCGCCGCGGCGGTCAGCGCGGACAGCGCGCCGCGCCAGCCGTCGCCGGTGTGCGCGTCTTCAGTTACAGCCACAGCCGCCTCCGTTCGCGCCGTTGCCGCCGGAGGCCGCCTCGCGGCTGACTTCCATGTGAGTCCGCATCGCGGTCTGGCCCGGATTGGGCGTCAGCGCCATGTGCGGTTTGGCGAGCGTGCCGCGTTCCCAGGGCTGGACCGCGCTGCAGCCCGTCACGCCGAGCAGCAGCAGGCTCACGGCCAGCAGGCGCGCAGACACGCCGCTCATGGTGCCGGCTCCGCGAGCAACGTCTCCAGCTGCGCGCGCAGCGCCTCGGCGTCGCCCGCACGGAAGCCGTGGTGCACCAGGCGCACGCGGCCGGCGCGATCGATGAGGTAGGACGAGGGCATGGCCTCGACCTGGAAGGCGCTCGCGCAGGCAGCGTTGTCGCCGCCCGCGACCTGGAACTGCGCGGGATGGGCGGTGAGAAAGCTCGCCGCGTCCGCCGCCTCCTCGTCGAGATTGACGGCCACCACCGCCAGGCCCTTGTCGCCCAGCTCGCTCTGCAGCGCGTTCATGAACGGAAAGGACTGGCGACAGGGCCCGCACCAAGAGGCCCAGAAATCCAGATAGACCACCTTGCCGCGCAACTCGGCGAGCGCCTTCGGCGCATCACTCGCATCGATGGCGAGCGGGCAGGCGGGCGCCGCGACGGCCTGTTCGGCGGTGGCCAGCGCGTCGGCCGCGAGTACGGCAAAAGGGGACAGGAGGGCGGTGAGCAGCAGGAGAGGGCGGAATGACGGGAGAAGCGAGCGCGGATGATGCCGCATGTCACAGAGATCCTTCTGGTGAGCCAGGTTCGAGCGCGGACGGCGCTCGCTCGCGATGTTCGCAGATATTCGAGCAGCGCGTCCCGGGCTCCGACTCGAAAGCTTGATCCAGGTTCAATCGACGGCGGCCGGCGGGGTGGCAGAGACGGGAGCGAGAAGGGCGGACCGGCACGTGCCGGTCCGCCGCGGCGTTCGGGCTGCGAGCGGTCTCAGGCGGCCAGCGCCGGCTGCCGCTGCGTGTCGTTCTCCTCGAACCAGTCGGGCCAGCCGGCCGCGAGGTTCTGCGCGCGCGCGATCTGACGTTCCTCGGCGCTCGCGAACTTCAGATCCCATTCCTTGAGCTTCGGCATGATGATGAGCTTGTGCCACACCGGCGGAATGAGCGCGGTGAGAAAGCACAGGAACACGTTCGGCGTGCGGATAGCCGTCGTGTCCGGCCGCAGCTTGTAGTACGGAATGTAGGAGTCGAGATGGTGATCGGCGTGGTTGGTGATCTCGAAGGCGACGATGCGGGTGAAAAAGCCGAGATGGTTCCACACGTGCCGGCGCGCGACCGGCTTGCCCGGCACGCGCACGATGCCGTAGTGCTGGAAGTAGTTGAACGACTCCACCCACAGCCGCGCGACCAGCATGGACGCGAGCGCCGTGAACACGCCTGTCCAGCCGGCCAGCGCATAGGCGAGGGTGTGGAAGACGAGCTGCGCGAGCACCGCCTTGTAGGCCTTGTGACGCCAGTTCCAGCGGCCGTAGCCGCGCTTCTCGAGCGCGTCGGATTCGATGCGCGAGGACAGCACGGTGCTTTCCACCACGGCGCGCGGGGTGAAGGTGTAGAGCGTGGTGCCGCGCACGGCGGAATCGGAATCGGCGAGCGTGCCGACGTCGATGTGATGGCCGACGGTATGGCCGACATTGCGCGTGCAGTCGAGATACACCACCTGGCCATAGGTGCCCACGACCTGCGGCAACCAGCCGCGCTGGTGATAGAGCTCATGGGAGGAAGGCACATAGGCGATGACCGACATCCACGCGGTGCTGATGACGGCGCCCGCCCAGTCGAGACCGCTGAAGTGGCCATTGGCGGCGGACCAGGCCAGCACCAGCACCAGCAGCGGGCCGCTCACCGTGCACAGCCACAGCGGAATACTGGCCAAGCGGCGGTCGGTCATGCGCCGCGTGGCGAGATCGAGCGGCAGCAGTTCGTCCACCACGGCGAACAGGAACAGCGTGGACAGGCCGAGCCAGGCCCACGCGCCGCCGAGCAGGAGCCCGGTGGCGGTCAGCAGTTGCAGGCCGAAGGTCAGGTAGTAGCGGGCGTAGTCGGTGAACATGGGGGTGCTCCCTGTCACTTTGTGTCAGTTGGAATTGGCGTTGGCGGCGCGCTTGCCGCCGGACTTGCGATCCTTGAAGAGGTCACGACCGATCAGGTACTTCATGATCTCGATCGAGCCGCCGGCGATCTTCACCACGCGCGCGTCGGCGTAGGCGCGGCAGATGGGGTATTCCCACATGTAGCCCCAGCCGCCGAAGAGCTGCAGGCACTCGTCGACCGTCTTGCAGTGCAGGTTGGACAGAAACATCTTGGCCACGGCCGCGTCTATCGGGTCCAGCTTGCCGGCCATGAAGAGCTCGATGCAGCGGTCGGTCAGCACGCGACCGGCGGTGGCCTCGACCTTGAGTTCGGCGAGCTTGAACTGCGTGTTCTGGAAGTCGGCGATGGTCTGGCCGAAGGCTTCACGTTGTGCGGTGTATTCGACCGTCCAGTCGATCACTGTCTCGACCACGGTCGCGCTGCGAATGGCCTGCGCGAGACGCTCCTGCGACAGCTTGGTCATCATGAGCGCGAAGCCCTCGCCCTCGCGGCCGAGCATGTTGGACGCCGGCACACGCACGTCTTCGAAAAAGAGCTCGGAGGTGTCCTGGGCCTTCATGCCGAGCTTCTCGAGATTCCGCCCGCGCTTGAAGCCGGGGCGGTCGCCTTCCACCAGGAACAGGGTGATGCCCTTGGCGCCCGCCGCGCTGTCGGTCTTGGTCGCGAGTACGATGACGTCGCACAGCTGGCCGTTGGAGATGAAGACCTTCTGGCCGTTGATCACGAACTCGTCGCCGTCGCGGGTCGCGCGGGTGCGGATGTTCTTCAGATCCGAGCCTGCATGCGGCTCGGTCATGCCGAGCGAGCCGATGGCCTCGCCGCGCACCATCTTCGGCAGCCACTCGCGCTTCTGCTCCTCCGTGCCGAAGGAATTGATGTAGGTCGCGACCAGGTCGGTGTGGATCATGAACCCGGGGCCGGTGGCGCCGGCGCGCGCCATCTCTTCGAACACCACCACGTCGTAGAGATAGTCCGCGCCTGCGCCGCCGTAGGCCTCGGGCACGGCGCAGCACAGGAAGCCGGCTTCGCCGGCCTTCAGCCACAGCTCGCGCGGCACGATGCCGTCCGCCTCCCATTGGGCGTGGTACGGCGTGATCTCGCGCGCGATGAACTTACGTACCGCGTCGCGGAAGATCTCGTGCTCGGGGGTGAACAGCTTGCGTTCGATCATCGGGGTTCTTTCAGTCCGTGTAGAAGGGCGCGCCGGCGAGGCCGGTCGGCGCGACGGCGCCGGGCAGTTCGCCGCGGCCCAGCATGTCGAAGTAGCGGAGCGGTCCGCCGCTCCAGGCCGGGAAGCCCAAACCGACCACGGCCAGCACATCGGCGTCCTCGGCGTGGGCGAGGGCGCCTTCCGCGAGGCAGGCGGCGGCCTCGGCCGCGACCGCGGTCATGAGCGCGAGGCCCGTGGCGCGGTCGGCATCGGTGTAGCCGCCGAGCGGC
>JAIEQK010000157.1 GCA_019747795.1 Gammaproteobacteria bacterium
CGCGGCTTCGGCACGGCCGCCGGCGCGACGGTCGCGGGCGAGTCCAGCGTGTCGGCCAGGTCGATGGGCGCCGGCGCGGCCTTGGCGCCTGGCTTGGTCGGGGTCAGCAGTTCGAGATCGTCTTCCCAGTCCTCGGGAATGACCTCGGGCGATGCGCGCGGCGGCTGGAACGCGCCGCCGACGAAGGGCAGATCGTCACGCTCGCTCGGCATGGACGCGAAGGGGTCGTCCCGCATGCGCCCGCCGCCGTCACCGTCCAGCAGGGCCAGCGGGTCGACCGCCTCGAGATCGGTGGGCGGCGCGGCGAACGCGCTGCTGACCGCCGGGCGGGTCGGCGTGGCCGACGGACGCGGCGCGGTCTTCGGCGCAAGATCGGCAAAGGGGTCGTCGTCCAGCGCCGCCGGGGCGCGGCCCGGCAGCGTGCCCGAGAGCAGGTCCAGCGGATCGGCCATGCCCTGCGCCGGACGCATGAGCGCGGCGGCGGCCAGCGGCGCGGCGGCGGCGACCCGCGCCGGCCCCGCGCTCATGCTGACCTGGATCTCGTAGTCGCCGGCGGTGATGACGTCACCGTCCTGCAGGGGCACGGAACGGTCGCCGCCGACCGGCTCCGGCGAGTGATTGATGAACACGCCGTTGGTGCTGGTGTCGATCAGCAGCACCTCGCCGTCCTCGACGATCAGCGCCGCATGACGGGACGAGAGATAGTGCTCGGGATCTGGTAGCACCCAGTCGCAGGACGCACTGCGGCCGATGGTGCCGCCGCGCTCGTCGAAGGTCTTGCTGTCACCATTCGGGACCGGCCGACCGCCGAAGCTGATGACTGTGAGAGTGACCTGCGACAAGCGGTTGTTCCGATGGTCTGCTGAGGAAATGTCGGCCGCCTAGATTAGGCGTTCTCCCGGTATTAGGGAAGCCGGCCCGGGCTGCGCGCAATGCGCGTTCGCGCGCCTCACCGCGCATCTCGCGACGCGCGTGAGTCGCACCATTAGCGGCGCATCGCGCGTGCGGCTTGAAGCCCGCCGCGGACGCTCATTCCTCGCGCGCGGCAGCCTCGATGCGGTCCATTTCCTCGTCGCTGAGCGGCGTCTCGTCGCGCGGCGGCCGCGCGTCGGTCTCGCCGAGATCGGCGAGCGTGGCGCGCAGCAGCAGCGCCTGTTCCTGCCAATGCGGAAGCTCGGCGAGATTGCACTCCAGGAGACGCAGATAGCGCAGGACGGCGACGCGCAGGCCGTCGATCAGCGCCGCGCGAGGATACACCGCGGTCACGCCCCAGCTGGTGGTGACGCTCACCTGCTCGCCCTGCGGCGCGAAGTGGACTTCCGTCGCCTCGGTGAAGAGCTTCACGGTGGTCGGTTCACCGCGCGCGAGGCAGGCGCGCCCGGCGACGCCGAGGCTCGGCAGCAGGGTGGAGAGATCATCGATGATCTCCACCGACGGCTGCCCGTCCTGCGTGAAGCAGAGCGTGCCGGCCAGGTAGTGCATCGCGCGCAATGCCGCCTGTGCGTCCGGCGCCAGCGGACGCTCGAGGTCCGCGTCCGCGGGGCATTCGCCGTTGGCGAGATTGAGCGTGAGTCGGGTTTCCATGGCGGTCTCCTGGGACAGGTCTGGCATCAGGTCATCGCATCACGCAGCGCCGTCATGTCGTCCAGACGGAACTCGCGAAGCTTGGTGGCGGCGTCGGCGCCGCGCGCCTGGACCGGGTAGAACTGGGTGACGCGCGGCGCGCCGTTGTAGAGCTGCGTGCCCACCTGGTACTCGACATCGTCGTACCAGAAGCGATCGGTCGGCGCGGGCGCGTCACCCGGGTTGAGGGGCACGGGATCGGTGGCGGGATTCGCGCGCGGATCGTTGACGATGGCCGGCGGCTCGGACCTGAACCAGGCTTCCCTGACGGGCGGCGGTTGCTCGGCCGCCGGTCCGGACCAGGTGCCCTTGCCGGACTTCGATACCCACATGCGCCAGAAGTCACCCTTGGTGGTCTTGCCCTTGGGCGTGTCGTACCAGGTGCGGTACTTCTTGTACTCGCGCAAGTGCTCCTGGTAGAGCAGCGAGGTCGGGTACTGCGCGCGGAACTCGCTGAACGCGAGCCAGCGCTTGTACAGGTCCGCGGCCGTCTTCCACGCCCGCAGGTCGGCGAGCATGGTCGCCAGGATGGCCTTGGCATCGGCGCTGGTGAGCGCCGCCTTCATGGTGTCCGCCACCTGCTGCGGGGTGGTGCCCTTGGCGAACTGGGTATTCGAGTGATTGATCGGGGTGTGCGCGGCCTTGGCGTCCTTGAAGGCGAAGTGCGAGGGCAGATGGCGCTCGCAGACGTGGGTCAGCAGGTAGTCGCAGTCCGTCGCCGCGAATCCCGCGAGATCGGGGTCGTTGAGTGCGAACTTGCGCTGCAGGCCGGCGTTCAGGCTGGCGGTCGAGGCGACTGCCTTGCGCTCGAACTGGGGCGCCTGGGCGAGCAGCCAGCGTCGCGTGGGGGCGTGCGTTACCTGCGCCGCGAGGGTGGCGGTGAACTGGGTCTGCAGGGCGGCGAAGTCACCGTTCAGATGGCGTGCGTCCGTGAGCTGCTTGATGGCCGCGCCGCTGTCGTCACCCCAGGCGGTGACCGCTTCCTTCAACTCGCCCATGTGTCCGTCGAACGCGACGGTCATGGTGACCAGCTTGCTCGCATCGCCGCCACAGCCGTTGGCGAGGACGTCGCCCAGCATCTTCGGCTTCTGGTTCAGGCCGCCGGCGACGAGCAGCGACTTCAGCCGTCCGACCTTGGGCGCCGCGGTGCCGGCGAAACCATCGTGCAGCGCGCCGAGCTTGGCAGGATCCTGGCCGCAGCCGAGCTTGTAGAGATGCCCGAGCGACTCCGGCGCATCGCCGAGTCCGCCGTCGCCGAGCAGGCCCTTCAGCTTGGGCAGCGCGGTGGCATTGCCGGCCAGGGTCTTGAGGGTCTTGGGATTGCCGTCGCAGCCGGTTGCCAGGAGGTGAGCGAGACACTCGGGTTTGACCGGCTTCGCGCCACCGGTCTTGGCCAGGCCGCCGGTGTCGAGCAGCGCCTTCATGCTGGCCGGCGCGGCACCGAACTCGGCGAGCAGGGTCTGGAACGGCCAGGGGCCGTCCGCCGGGCGTCCCGGGCAGCCGGTCTTCAGCAGGTGCCCGAGCACCTCGGGCTGGGCGCCGAGCCCGCCGGCGTCCAGCAGGCTCGAGAGGTTGGCGAGATCCGGCGCGGGCGTGTCCGGCGAGTCGCCGGCGGTCAGCTGGCGGGTCAGGGCGGCGAAGTCCGCCGCCTTGCCATCGCAGCCGATGTCCAGCAGCCGGCCCAGGACCTGCGGACGCGCGCCCAGGCCGCCGGCGCTCAGCACACGACCGAGCCGCTGCCGATCGGCGGAGGTGGGAAACGCGCCGGACAGCCCTTTCAGCTTGGCCACGTCGCCACCGCAGGCGTCCTTCAGCAGGTTCGCGGCCAGCTTGTAGTCGCCGCCGAAGCCCTCGGCAACCAGGGTCTCGAACTCGGCGCCATCGCCGAACGCACTCGGACCGGTCAGGCTCTTGGCGAGCTTGGCGCCGCCCAGGTCGGCAACCGCCTTGGTCACCGTCGCGTGCAGCTGCTGCAACTCGTCGCGGGCCTTGGTGGCGGTCTCCAGCTTGGCGTTGGTGAGGGGCTCGGTCAGCGCGCTCGTGACCTTGGCGCGCACCACCCCGAGCTTGTCGGCCTGCGACTTGAGCGCGCCCTCCGGGGCGCGCGCCAGGGCGCCCTTGCCGCCGACCTGCGCGCGCAGGCCCTCGGCGGCGGCCCGCAGGCGCTTGTCCACCGCGGCGAGACAGGCTTCGACCAGTTTGGGCAGGCCGTCGACCAGCCGCTGCGCGGCGGCCACGGACTTCGCGTCGACCGTCGCAAGCGCCTTCTCCAGGGCGTCGGGCACGGCGTCCAGCGCCGCCCGCTCGGTGGCGTTGGCCTCGGCGAGGCGCGGCGTGGCCAGCGCGTCGCTGAGCGCCTTGCGCAGACGGAGAACCTCGGCCGCGAGCCTGACGCGCGCGGCGTCCTCGGCGACGCGGCAGGCCTCGCTCAGCGTGGCGACCGCGACCCGCGCATCGTCCACGTCACCGGGCGCATGGGGATCGCGCGCGACCACCTCGGCGAGCGCGTCCCGCGCGCGCTTCACCGGCGCGAGTTCCTCGGCGTTGGCGTTCGGCGGATCGACCAGCGGATCGGCAGCGGCCGCCGCCTCCTTCACGGCGAGCGCGAGTCGCTGCTGCACCACGCCGCCGACCTTCGCCAGTTCGACGCGCAGCGCCTCGAGCAGCGCCTCCGCGGCGGACACCGCGTCGTCGGCGGGGGCGTTCTGCGCGGCCAGCGTCTCGAGCCGCTTGCGCAGCGCCTGCACCTCGACCAGTTCCTTCTCGAGCGCATGGGGCGGCGCGACGAGCTTCGCGGCTTCCGCCTGCACGCGCTGCAGGCCCTCGCGCAACCAGCCATGCACCGTCTCGGGCTGCGGCGCGTCGCGCGCGGCGCCCAGCGACGCGGATCGGCCGCGCGTGGTGAGCAGCACGGTGCCGATGGCGGCGCGGGGCGTGGGCCCTGGCGTGGACATGGTGTTCTCCTTTTCCTTCTTGCCTGGCTATGCGGTGCGCAAGAGTGCCACGACCGCACTGACGATTGAGAGTCTCATCGCGCGCACGCCCGCAACGATGCGCGTACGCGCATCGTCTCGCCGTTGCACGCGTGCGGCGCTAGACTGCCGGCAGATTGCGCTGCCCAAGGAACGTCATGACCCTGCTACTGATCCGCCACGGTGAAACGGAACTCAATGCCGGACGCGTCGTGCAGTTCCCGGACACGCCGCTCGGTGCGAACGGCATCGCGCAGGCCGACGCGCTAGGCCGCCATCTCGCCCGGCGCCGCATCGGGCTCGTGCTCAGCAGCGACTACCGCCGCGCGCGCATGACTGCCGACAGCCTGGTGCGCCACACGGGCGCGCCGCTGTTCGAGCACGACTGCCTGCGCGAACGGAATTTCGGCGACTACCGCGGCCGGCCCTACGCCGAACACGGCGTGGACATCATGGCCGACAACTTCGAGCCCCCCAACGGCGAGAGCTGGGCGGTGTTCCACGCGCGGGTCGACCGCGCCTGGGACTTCATCCTCGAACACGCCGGCCGGCAGGACGCCGACATCGCCGTCGTCACCCACGGCCTGGTGCTGCGCTCGCTCATCGAACGCAAGCTGCACCTCGGCGACCACGCCTACGACACGCAATTCGTGGTGCACAACACTTCGGTCACGGTGGTCGAGCGCCTCGCGCCCTGGCGCATCACCGAGCTCGCGTCCATCACGCATCTGGAGAGCGGCGCGCGCCACGGCGGACCGGCCTGAACGCAGGCGCGCCTCAGGCGCGGTAGCGCGGCGGCGTCGAGGACCTCGTCCGATCCGATTCGTGGCGCCGGCGGCTCACGCCGCCATGCTCACCCGCAGCCCGTCGAGCGCTTCCAGCAGCGGCGAACGGATGTCCTCGGCGAAGTCGGACACGTCGGCCACCACATCGTCCTGCTCCACCCAGCGGATGAGCTCCTGCACCTTCTGCGCGGTGTCCGGTTCGGCGGTCAGGTTCTTGATCACCGCGTTCAGCTCGAGCAGCGCATTCTTGGACTCGGCGTGCTTGGCGGCCGCCACTTCCTTGGCGATGTCCTTCAGCTTGGTGACGATGTCGCCGCGGGTCTCGCGCCAGCGGCTGAGCGCAGCTTCCTTGTCGTCCCCGCCGGCGCGCGGCTGCGCGGTGGCGCCTGAGGGCGCGGCCGCGAGCAGGGCCTCGGCCTCGTCGAGGAGGGCGAGCGCGGCGGTGAAGTCCTTCTTGCGCGCGAACACGCCGGCCTCGCTCGCCTTCAGCTTGGCGTCGGTGGCGGTGGCGACGCCGGCCGCGGTGGCCTGCGCGATGCGCGGCGCGAGCGCGGTCAGGCGCGCCTTGAAGTCGGCGGCCGGATCGCTCGCGGTGGTCTCGGCCACCGGCTCGGCCGGGGCGTCGCCGGTGGTGGTCTCGACATCGTCATCGATGTCGGTGTCCTCCGGATCGACGATATCCTCGGCTTCCTCGCCGTCCACCATCATCATGATCTTGTTGAAGGGCAGCGGCTTGAAGTGCTTGAGCATGCGCTCGAGCTTCTTCTTCAGGCCCGGCAGCTGGATGCCCTCGAGGCCGAGGGTCAGCACGCCGGTCTTCTCGGCGTGGGCGCCGGCGACGCCGAACGAGAACTTCTTCAGATCGGTCTCGGCCTTGATGGTCGCCATCATGGCGCGGCCCGGCTTGGCCTTGTGGAACAGCAGGCGGTGCTCCTCCGGCTTCTTGCCCAGGCCGACGGCGAAATTCAGCATGACGTTGTTCAGCCGGCGCATGTTCTTCTTGAGATAGGCCTGGTATTCCTTCTCGTTGCCGAGCACGCCCTCGTCGTCGTCGTCCTCGTCATCGCCCTGCCCCTTGGGCGGCGCGGCCTTGGCCGCCGCCTCGATGGCCTTGCGCGCATCGCCGGTGACCTTGCCCATCTTCTTCAGCGCATCGGCGGTGAAGCCGTATTCCTCGGGGTCGGACTTGGATTTCTTGGGCGGCGACTTCTCGGCCTTGGCGGACTCGTCCGCGACCTTCTTCGCGGCGCTTTCCACCTGGTCCAGTGCCTTCAGCGCGGCCGCACGATTGGCCTCGTTCTGCTCCTTGTCGAGCTTGGCGCTGGCGGACTCGTAGGCCGACAGCGCCTTGTCCAGGTCATTGGCCGCGGAGAGACCGTCGGGCTGGTTGGATGACCACCACTTGCTGCTCAACTCCGGCGAGGCGTTCTTCTTCATCGCATGTACTCCTGGGGCCCTGACGTCCTGCGTGGGCGGGATTGTTGGACCGCCATGGCGCGACGGTCAATAGCGGGCCGGGCCGCGCGTCCCGTGCCCATCCACGGTGCGTGCGACGCTTGCCATAATCGAGGCATCCGGTGACGCTATGTGCCGCCCCATGCCCATCCGGAGAGAACCACCATGGCCGACATCAACCGCCAGTGGCTGCTGCGCGCGCGACCGAGCGGACAGCTTCGCCAGGACGATTTCGAGTACCGCGAAGCGCCGCGCCCGACCGAGCCCCTTGCGCCCGGCGAGATGCGCATCAAGAACGTCGTGTTCCTGTGCGCGCCGACCATGCGCAACTGGATGGATCCGCCCGGCAACAGCCTCTATCCCTCCGTGCCGCTCGGCCAGCCGGTGATGGCGCCGGCGGTCGGCCGCGTGGTGGAGTCCAACAACCCCGACTTCGCGCCTGGCGATCGCGTGTTCGCGTTGTCCAGTTGGCAGGACTACGCGACGCTCGGCGGCTCGACGGTGCGCCAGCCGACCAAGCTCACCGACGGCATCAGCTTCATCGACGCCATGGGCCGCTATGGGCTGAACCCGATCACCGCCTATTTCGGCCTGCTGGACGTCGGCGCGGCCAAGGCCGGCGAGACCCTGGTGGTGTCCGGCGCGGCCGGCTCCACCGGCTCGACCGCCGCCCAGATCGGCAAGATCAAGGGCATGCGCGTGATCGGCATCGCCGGCGGCGCGGACAAGTGCGCGTGGCTGAAGAACGACTGCGGCCTGGACGGCGTCATCGACTACAAGTCGGAGGACGTCGCGGCGCGGCTCGCGGCGCTGTGCCCCAAGGGCATCGACGTGTTCTACGACAACGTCGGCGGCGACATCCTGCAGGCGGCGGTGAACAACATGGCGCCCTTCGGCCGCATCGTGCTGTGTGGCCAGATCTCGGCCTACGACAGCGATCAGCAGCCGGAAGGACCGCGCAACATGATGCGGCTCATCTACGGCAGCATTCGCATGCAGGGCTTCCTGTGCGGCAGCTACGCGGCGCGCTTCGGTGAAGCGGTCGGCGATCTGAAGGCCTGGCACGCGGCCGGCCGCATCGCCTACCGCGAGGACTTGCACCGCGGCTTCGAGAACCTGCCCGCGGCGTTCCGCACGCTCTTCACCGGCGGCAACCAGGGCACGCTGCTGGTCGCCATCGACGACAGCGCGAGCGACACGCACTAGATACGCGCGACGCGCGGGAGTACGAGTCATGCCGGTCAGCGACCACGCCCTGCTCGATGCCTGGAAATCGGTGCTCACGCTCTCCGGGCTCGCGCCCGGCGCCAACGTGACCGTGCTGACCGGCGCGCATACCCACGCCCAGACGCTCGCCGCCGCGGTAGCGGCGGTGCGCGCGCTCGGCGCCGTGCCGACCCGCGTGGATCTCGAACCGCTGAACGCGGAGAAGTCGCTGTCGCGCGATCCGCTCGCCTACCTCGGCACCACGCCCCTGACCGGCAATCGCGCGGCGATGGCCGCCTGCCTCGCGAGCGATCTCGTGATCGATCTCATGCTGCTCCTGTTCTCGCCCGAGCAGCAGCAGATCCTCGAGTCCGGCACACGCATCCTGCTCGCGGTGGAACCGCCGGAGGTGCTGCTGCGCCTCGCGCCGACGGTGGAAGACCGCGCGCGGGTGAACGCCGCCGCCAGGCTGCTCGAGGCCGCGCGCGTCATGCATGTCCGTTCCTCGGCCGGCACCGACGTGCGCTTCCCCCTGGGGCAGTACCCGGTGATCCAGGAATACGGCTTCGTCGATCAGCCGGGACGCTGGGATCACTGGCCGAGCGGCTTTCTCTTCACCTGGCCGAACGAGGGCGAGGCCAACGGGCGCATCGTGCTCGACCGTGGCGACATCCTGCTGCCGCAGAAGCGCTACCTCGGCGAGCCCGTCAGTCTCACCGTCGTGGACGGCTACGTCACCGCCATCGAGGGCGGACTCGAGGCGGAACTCTTTCGTGAGTACATGGAGAGCTTCGAGGATCCGGAGGGCTACGCGCTGTCCCACGTCGGCTGGGGCCTGCAGCGGCGCGCGAAGTGGTCGACCCTGAGTCTCTACGACCGCGAGCAGACCATCGCGATGGACGCGCGCGCCTTCGCCGGCAACTTTCTCTTCTCGCTCGGCCCGAACACCGAGGTCGGCGGCACGCGCAACACCGCGTGTCACATCGACATCCCGCTGCGCAACTGCACCGTGACGCTGGACGAGCGCGTGGTGGTGCGGGACGGCGCGCTCATCGACTGACGCGCGTTGCGCGCGCGGAGATTCGTATGCCCACATCGCTCACGGTCAACGGTCGCGCGGTCGACGTCGCGGCGGAGGACGACAAGCCCCTGCTGTGGGTGCTGCGCGAGGATCTCGGCCTCACCGGCACCAAGTACGGCTGCGGCATCGCCGCCTGCGGCGCCTGCACGGTGCATGTCGACGGCGCGCCGACGCGCTGCTGCGTGCTGCCGCTGGCCGGCGTCGCCGGCAAGACCGTCATCACTATCGAAGGCTTGAGCGCCGATGGCAGCCACGCCCTGCAGCGCGCGTGGCGCGAACTCGACGTGCCGCAGTGCGGCTATTGCCAGTCGGGCATGCTGATGGCGGCGAGCGCGCTGCTCGCGCGCACACCGCAACCGAGTGACGCCGAGATCGACGCCGCCATCACCAATCTCTGCCGCTGCGGCACCTACCAGCGCGTGCGGGCCGGCATTCACCGCGCCGCGACGCTGCTCGCCGAGGGCAAGGGCGCGTGAGCGCTGCGTTCTCGCCGCGCCGACGTCGCGTGCTCGGCGCGCTGCTCGGCGGGGCCGGCGTCGCGCTGTTCGAACTGCCACTGCTGATCCCCAGCGCGCGCGCCGCGGAGACGGGCACGCCGACGGAGGTCAGCGCCTGGGTCGCCATCCATCCCGACGACCGCGTGGTGCTGCGCATTCCGCAGAGTGAACTCGGGCAGGGCGTGACGACCGCGCTGGCGCAACTGCTGGCCGAGGAACTCGATCTCGCCTGGGACGAGTTCGACACCGAGTACTTCGACGCCCAGGTGAATCGCCAGCAGAACAACGTCTACGTACATACCGCGACCCTGAACAGCTGGTCCTCAGACCTCCTGTTCGAGCCCATGCGCCGCGCGGGCGCGGAGGTGCGCGCGCGGCTGCTGGGCGCCGCCGCCACGCGCCTCGCGGTACCGGTGGGTGAACTCGCGATCGCGAGCCGCACCGTGCGCCACGCGGCGAGCGGGCGCGCGCTGCGCTTCGGTGAGATAGCGGAGGCCGCCGCCGCGCTGCCCGCGCCCGACGCGGTGACGCCGAAGGCGCCCGCGGACTGGAAACTCATCGGCCGCTCGCTGCCGCGCCGGGACAGCGCGGCCAAGAGCGACGGCAGCGCGCGCTACGGCATCGATGTCGCCCTGCCGGGCATGAAATACGCCGCGGTGCGCCAGTCGCCAGTCTTCGGCGGCCGGCTGCGCGGCTTCGACGCGAGCGCCGTGCTGTCGCGTCCAGGTGTGCGCAAGGTCGTCGCGATCCGCGGCGGTCCGAGCGGCTACAACGTTCCGCCTACGCTGTGGGACATCATCGACTGGCAGATGGACGACGCGGTCGCCGTGGTCGCCGACAGCTGGTGGCAGGCCGAGCGCGCGCTCGAAGCGCTGCCCATCGAATGGGACGAAGGGCCGCACGCCGCGGCCAGCAGCGCGAGCATCGCGAGCGCGCTCGACGCGGCGCTCGACGCGCCCGGCACACGCATCCGCGACGAGGGCGACGTCGACGGCGCCTGCGCCGCGGCCGCGAAGATCGTCGAGGCCGAGTACCGCTATCCCTACATGGAGCACGCGCCGCTCGAACCGATGAACTGCACGGCGCGGGTCGACGACGGCGGCGTGGAGGCCTGGGCGCCGACCCAGTACGCCGACGAGGCGCTGCGCATCGCGGCCTACGCCGCGGGCGTGGCGATCAAGGACGCGAAGTTTCATCTCACCCTCGCCGGCGGCGGTTTCGGCCGTCGCCTGTCGAACGACTTCGTCAGCCAGGCGGTGCAGGTGGCGCGCGCGCTGCAGGGCGTGCCGGTGAAACTCATCGCCTCGCGCGAGGAATGCATGCGCCGCGGCTACTACGCGCCGGTCGCGCATGCGCGCTTTCGTGGCGCGCTCGACGCGAGCGGCAAGGTGCAGGCCTGGCACAGCAAGGTGGCCTTCGGCCGCGCGCCGGTGCAGCCCTACGGCATGTCGCGGTTTCCGTGGGCCGTGCCCCACGTGCGCTGCGAATATGCCTCCATCGATAGTCCCCCGCCCTTCGGCTGGATGCGCGGCGTGGCCCACAGTCAGGGGCTGTGGATGAACCTCGGCTTCCTCGGCGAACTCGGCGCGGCGCGCGGCAAGTCATCCTACGAGATGCAACTCGAATTGCTGGATGAATCGCGCCTGCCGCCCGGGCATCCCACGCGCGACGACGCCGTGGCGCGCATGCGTCGTCAACGTCGCCTGCTGGAGGAAGTCGTGCGCCACGCCGGCGGCGCGTCGCTCGCGGAGGCCGGCCACGGGCGCGGCATCGCGGTGACCGACATGAGCTACGTGCCGGGCTATCACTCGTCCTGCGTGGCGATGGCGCTCGACGTGGCGTGGGACGCCGGGAATGCGCCGCGCGTGCTGCGCGTGGTGGCGGTGGCCGATGTCGGCCTGCCCCTCAACCCGCGCAACGTCGAGGCGCAGATCGAGGGCGGCATCGCCTTTGGTCTCTCCAACGCGCTGAACGCGCGCATCACGCTGGCGCGCGGCCGCGTCGAACAGGGCAACTTCGACGACTACCCGTTGCTCGGTCTCGCGCAGATGCCACGGGTCGAGGTGCACCTGCTGCCGGGTGGCGAGCGACCGAGCGGCATCGGCGAGGAGTCGGTGCCGGTGGTGATCGCCGCGCTCACCGACGCCATC
>JAIEQK010000215.1 GCA_019747795.1 Gammaproteobacteria bacterium
CCGGACATGAACAGCACCGGCAGGCTCGGGCGCTGTTCGCGCAGCCGCTGGGCGAGTTCCGGACCCTTCATGCGCGGCATCACCACGTCGGTCAACAGCAGATCGAAATCGTGCCGCAGAGCGAGCGCGAGGGCCTCCTCGGCGTCGGCCGCTTCGAGCACGTGGTAGCCGTCGTTCTCCAGCAGCTCGCGGGTGAGCTTGCGCACCGTCGCTTCGTCTTCCACCAGCAGCACCGTCTCGCCGCCGCCGCGCGCGCTGTCGGCGGCGAGGTCGGCCAGCGGCGCCGCCGCGGGCTCTTGCGCGTCGCAGGCCGGTAGCAGCAGGCTGAACTCGCTGCCCTGGCCGGGCTGGCTCACCACCTCGATGTCACCCGCCGACTGCTTGGCGAAGCCGTAGACCATGGCGAGACCGAGGCCGGTGCCCTTGCCGACCGACTTGGTGGTGAAGAATGGGTCGAACACTTGCTCGCGGGTGGAGGCGTCCATCCCCTGACCCTGGTCGATGACGCGAATCTCGGCGTAGCGCCCCGGTGGTAGTTCGCCACGCGGGCGGCGCGCGCTCACCTCCACCTGCCGCAGCTCGACGCGCAGCTCGCCGCCGTCCGGCATCGCGTCGCGGCCGTTGATGGCGAGGTTGGTCAGCGCCTGCTCGAGCAGCACCGGATCTGCCCGCACGGGCACCACGTCGGGGGCGATCGTGAGTGTCAGCACCACGTCCTCGTCCAGCAAGGGGCGGATCAGGCGCTGCCAGTCGGCGAGCAGGTCGGCCAGGTCCACGCGCAGCGGGCGCAGCGTCTGCTTGCGGCTGAAGGCGAGCAGCTGGTTGACCATGGTCGCGGCGCGCTCGCCGCAACGCACGATCTCGTCCACCAGGCGGTGCTTGGCCGGCTCTGGCGCGAGCCGCTCGCGCAGCACGCCGCCGTAGCCCAGGATGACGGTGAGCAGGTTGTTGAAATCGTGCGCCAGCCCGCCGGCCAGGCGGCCGATGGCCTCCATCTTCTGCGCCTGGTGCAGCTGGGCCTCGAGACGGCGCAGTTCGGTGACGTCGAGCGACACGCTGATCACGCCGAGGTCCTCGCCGCTCGCGCCACGGTAGACGTGGCGCGCTGTCAGGAACTCGCGCGACTCACCGTCGAGGTCGAAGCTCTCCTCGTGAAAGCGTCCATCCACCGGGATCGCGCGCTCGACACAGCTCGGCGGCTTGCCGCCGAGCGCGGCAAGCTCGTCGGCGGTGCGACCGATGATGGCGTCGATGGGCAGACCCAGGCGCCGCGCGCCGGCGGCGTTGATCAGCAGGTAGCGGCCGGCGGCGTCCTGCACGTCGATCACCTCGCCGGTGCCTTCGACCACTGCGCGCAGGAGCGCGTTGCTGCGTTCCAGCGCGGTTGCCGCCTCGACCTGGGCGCTGATGTCGCGGCTGACCGCGACGGTGTAGCTGGCCTTGCCGTGCATGAAGCGGTTCATGCCGATCTCGACCGGGAACTCGCTGCCGTCCTTGCGCCGGTGCCGGGTGCGGAAGACGATGCTCTCGCCGCGCTCCAGGCTGGCTTTCTGCGCCAACAGTTCCGCGAGCGTGACCTTGCGATCGAACAGGGTCGGCATCGCGCCGAGCAGTTCCTCGCGCGTGTAGCCGAGGCGCTCGCAGAGCTGACGATTGACCTCCAGCAGCTCGCCGCCGAGACCATGCACGGAAATGCCGTCCGTGGCGTTGTCCAGGTAGTCGCGCAGGCGCGCCTCGCTCGCGCGCAGATCGTCTTCCATCTGGCGCAGCGGGGTGTTGTCCTGGATCGCGCCGTACCAGCGCCCGCCGCCGCCTTCGCGCGCATCGGGCGCGCCAAGACTGCGCAGGTGACGCAGCTCGCCCGCCCGGGTGAAGTAGCGATACTCGACGTCGAAGGCGCGCCGCGCCATCCACGCCCCGTTGTGCTCGGCCAGTACCCGTATGCGGTCGTCGGGATGGATGCGCACGGTCCACAGGCGCATGAACGCCGAGGTGTCGAACGGTGTCGCCTGGTAGGGCAGATCGTAGATCTCGAAGCTCTGCTCGGAGAGCGTCAGCAGGCCTGCGTCGATGTCCCGCTCCCAGGAGCCGATGCGCGCCAGGTTCTGCGCGGCGCTGAGGCGGCGCTCGCTCACGCTGAGCGCGCGGTGCGCGAGCAGGCCGGCGAGGGCGTCGCCCACACGCCGCCCGATGTGTTCGAACAGTCGCCCTTCCTCCGAGGTCCACACCCGCGCGAAGCTGCACTGGTGGAGGCCCAGCACCCAGTCCGAGCCTGCGACCTGGCGCAACCCGAACTGCAGCATGGAGCGCACGTGGTACTTCTCGCGCGCCATCGCCGGCACCCTGATCTCGGAATCCGGGCCCACGCGCACCGCGCCGCTGCTGGCGATCGCATCGCGCAGGGTATTTTCCGCGGGCTCCTCGAGCAGCGTGCCGTGGCCGATGCCAGGCCAGGCGGGCAGGGTGCGCTCGTAGCGCACGGTCCAGCGACGCGCGGCGGCGTCGACGCCTTCGATGATGTAGGCGCGATCACAGTCGAAGATCTCGAGCACCGCCGCCAGCACGGCGCCCATCACCCGCTCGACGTCGGGCACGCCCTGCAGCGCCTGGTTGACGCGTTCCATGCTCTCGAGAAAGTGCAGGCGCTCGCGGCGCGCGGCAGCCGATTGTCGCACTTGCCGCGCCGCGCGCTCGTCGCGCTGTCCCATGTCGCAGGTAGCGTCCTGCGCATCGTCTTCGGCGGGGGTGAAGACCACGCTCGCGGCCTGCGGGACGTGCGCGACGGCCGCCGCCACCGCTTCCGGCGGCGCGATGGGCACCAGTACCCCGCACAGCCGGTGAGGCCGCGAGCCGTCGACGATCACCGACACGCTGTCACCCACCCACATGACGCCGCCGTCGGCGGTCAGCATGCGGTACTCGAAGTAATGGTCTTCGAGCGCGGCGGTGGCGGTCAGGCAGTAGTCGACGGTCTTCGCACGATCATCCGGATGGATGTGCTCGGCCCAGAAGTCGGGTTCGAGCCACTGCGCGAGCGGAAAGCCGAACAGGCGCTCGGCCTGCGGGCTGACGTAGAGGAATTGTCCGGTGACGGCGTCCGCTTCCCACACCACGCCATGCAGATGGGCGACGAGCCTTTCGGCCCGAGTGGTGGCATCGTCCTGGCTAGGTGAGCGTCCCTGTTCCGTCATGATCCCTAGACGTATGATCCCTAGACGTGACCTACGAAGCGCAGATCCTATATACGCCGCGGAGGGAGCGACCGCCAGCGCCACGGCTGCCAGTCTTGATCCATCGCAAGCCCTTGGTCGTGCGCGCTCAGCGGATCCGCGCGAGCCGACCCCGCCGTGGGCCGCGACGCCGAGGCGTCAGTGGCCCTCTACCTCAGCCTCCGTCGGTATCCAGTGCCGCGCGCACTCGCGTGGCGAGTTGCGCGGGCGTGAAGGGCTTCAAAAGCAGTGGTTCCGACGGGGTATCGGATCGCCCGGTATGGCCCGACATCAACACCACAGGTAGTTCCGGCCACCGTTCGCGCATGCGTTGGACGAGCTCGGGCCCCTTCATGCGCGGCATCACGACGTCGGTCACCAGCAGGTCGACCTTGTGCCTGCGGGCCAATGCCAGCGCCTCGTCGCCGTCCGCCGCCTCCAGCACGCGATAGCCGACATTCTCGAGCAGTTCGCGCGCCAGCTTGCGTACCGAGCGTTCGTCCTCGACCAGCAGCACCGTCTCACTGCCGCCTGGCGGGGCGGTCTTGTCGTCGCTCGCCTCCGTTGCGGTCTCTGTGTCCAGGTCCAGGCACACCGGCAGAAGCAGGTCGAAGCGGCTGCCATCGCCCGGTGTGCTGCTGACCTCGATGTCTCCGGCGGACTGCTTGGCGAAGCCGTAGACCATGGCCAGGCCGAGGCCGGTGCCCTTGCCCACCGCCTTGGTGGTGAAAAAGGGCTCGAAGATATGTGCGCGGGTAGCCTCGTCCATGCCGGTGCCGTCGTCCTCCACGCTGATCTGCACGTAGCGGCCGGCGGCGAGCTCGAACCGCGGCTGTTCGCCTCCGACCTCCACCGCGCGGATCGTCACCCGCACACCGCCGCCGTCCGGCATCGCATCGCGGGCGTTGATGGCGAGATTGGTGAGCGCCTGCTCCAGCAGCACCGGGTCCACCTTGACCGACGGTGTCTCCGGCTCCATCTCGATGCTGAGAACGATATCTTCCTCGAGCAGCGGACGAATCAGCCGCTCCCAGCCGGCCAGCAGCGCGCTCAGATCCACGCGCACCACGCGCAGCGTCTGTTTGCGGCTGAATGTCAGCAATTGGCTGACGACATCGGCGGCGCGTTCGCCGCAACGTAGTATCTCCTCCACCAGCCGCAGCTGACCGGGGTCGTGCGCGAGCCGCGTGCGCAGCACGCCGCTGTAGCCCAGGATCACCGTCAGCAGATTGTTGAAGTCGTGCGCCAGGCCGCCGGCCAGGTGGCCGATGGCCTCGAGTTTCTGCGACTGGCGCAGTTCCGCTTCCATGCGCCGCAGCTGCGAGAGGTCCTGCACCGTGCCGAACCAGCGATTCGCGCCACCCCGGGTGATCTCGAAGGGCGTTCCGAGGCTGCGCAGGTGGCGTACGCCGCCCGAATCGGGCGTGTAGCGATACTCGAGGTCGTAGGCCGTGCCGTTTGCGACCGAGCGATAGATCCCCCTCAGCACCCTGGCCCGATCCTCGGCATGGATGCGCCGAGACCAGTGCTCGCGAGACGAGGCGATGTCCAGTGGTGCTTCCCCGGGAGGAAAGCCGAAAATCTCCCGCGCCTGGGCGGAGGGCGTGAGGCAGCCAGCGTCGAAATCCATCTCCCAGTGCCCGATGCGGGCCAGCCGCTGGGCGTCCTGCTGGCGGCTCTCGGCGAGGCTGAGCGCGCGGTGCGCGAGCAGGTTCTCGAGCGCATCACCCACCCGCTGCGCGACGCGTTCGAACAGACGCTCCTCGCTGCCGGTCCACGCGCGGACGAACCTGCAGTGGTGAAGCACGAGCACCCAGGCGTTGTCCGGGGGCTGGCGCAGGGCGACGCTGAGCGCGGCCTTGACGCCGTAGCGCTCGCGCCCCTCCTCGGGTATCGATTCTCCGCTGGCGTCATCGTGGCGCCACACGCCGCCCTGGGCCACCGCGCGCTCGAAAATGTCCTCGGCCGCCGGGCCGATGCTGGCGCTGTGACTGGCGCCTGGCCACTCTGGGGCGGCGTCTTCACAGCGCAGGCGCCAGATCCTGCCCCGCGCAGGGCCGACACCCTCCACCAGGCTGGCGCGGTCGCAGTCGAAAATCCCACGCACCACCGCGAGCGTCGCCCCCATCGCCGATTCCAGATCGGCAGCAGTCTGAAGCGCCTGGTGGATACGCTCCATCGACTCGAGGTACAGCAGGCGTTCTGCGGGCAGCTCGACGCCGCCGCGGGTGCCCGAGCCTTCTTCAATCACCGTCACTGGATTCGCGCTTCCGAGGCATGTGCCGAGCTTATAGCCGTCGCGGCCCGGAGCCACCAGCGCGACCTGCAATGGAATTGATCGACGGCAGAACGCCGCCGGGTGGGACCGGCCTGAGTGGCCGGTCCCTTTTCCGGGTCAGCGGCTGCGCACCAGCCGCCCGGGGCGGGCGCCGGTGTCCTGGCCGTTACGCTGAACCTGGATGCCCTTCACCCAGGTGCCGACGTAACCGCTCACGGTCTGATCGAGCCGCGCCTGCTGTGCGGGCAGGTCATAGACCATGCGCGGTTGCCCGGTCTTGAGATTGGCCAGGTCGATGAGATTGACGTCGGCACGCAGGCCGGGCGCCAGGCGCCCGCGATCCGGCATGCCATAGACCTGCGCATTGTCCAGCGTCAGGCGCTTGACCACGAACTCGAGCGGCATGTGACGCGGGTCGTCCTTGTGCGCGTCGCGCGCGTAGTGCGAGAGCATGTAGGAATGCACGCCGTAGTCGGCGATGAAGCGTACATGCGCGCCGGCGTCGGACAGGCCCAGCACCGTCAGTGGATGGCGCACCATGGTCTGCACCGCCTCGGTGTTGCCATCCGCGTAGCCGGTGAGCGCGTACATCAGGAAGGCCTGGCCGTTGTCGGCGAGCAGCAGGTCGTAGGCCACTTCCCACGGCGAGCGGTTCTCGCGCCGGGCGATCTTCGCGATGCTGTTCGCGGGATCCGGCGTGTAGTTGATCGGGCTGCCGGCCGGGTAGGTGAAGTCCCAGATCGACGGGTTCTTGTACAAGAGCGAGAAACCCTGCTCGTTGGGGTCCTGCTCGGACAGCAGGCGCGCCTTGAACGCCGGATCGCGCAGCCGCGCGTAGCGCTCGTCGAACGGTAGGTTGGCGATCTCCTGGTAGCTCGGCATGAATTTCCAGGGATGCTCGCCCTCGAAGCAGAACAGGATCGACACCGGGCGGCCGGCGACCTGCGGAATGATCTTGAGCCCCGCCTTGGCGGCGTCCTCGCAGACGGCGAGCTGGCGGCGCCACTGCTGCGAGTCGCCGAGCTGCTGCACCATCAGGAACATGACCGGCGCGCCGGACTGTTCCGCGACCCGGCGCAGCATCGCCATCTCGCGATCGAGACCGGCGACGTCCTCGCCGGCCACGCCGGCCAGCACGATTTCGACCAGCCCGCGGCCCGAGCCGCGCACCGCCTTGGCGATGGCGACCAGTTCATCGTCCGCGGCATAGGTGCCGGGCACCGGGCGACCGTCCAGCGCGACATGCACCGCGGTGCGCGAAGATGAGAAGCCGAAGGCGCCGGCGTCCATCGCCTCGCGGGTTAGCATGGCCATGCGGCCGATGTCGTCGGCGGTGGCGTTCTCGTTGTCCGCGCCGCGCTGGCCCATGACGTAGGCGCGCAGCGCGCCATGGCTCAACTGGGTCGCGATGTCGAAGCTGCGCGGCGTGGCGTCCAGCACGTCCATGTACTGCGGAAAGGACTCCCAGTTCCACGGCAGGCCCGCGCGCAGCGCGACACCCGGAATGTCCTCCACCCCTTCCATCAGCTCGATCAGCCAGTCGTGACGCTCCGGCGCGGCGGGCGCGAAGCCCACGCCGCAGTTGCCCATCATGAGCGTGGTCACGCCGTGGCGCAGCGAGGCCGGCAGCACTGGGTCCCATATCGCCTGGCCGTCGTAGTGGGTGTGGATGTCGACCCAGCCGGGCGCGACCACCAGGCCGTCAGCGTCGACGGTCTCGTGCGCGGCGCCGAGATCGCGGCCGATGGCGGCGATGCGTCCGTCCTTGAAGGCGATGTCGGCGGTGTAGGGGGCGGCGCCGGTGCCGTCGACGACGGTGCCGGCCTTGATCAGGGTGTCGAAACTTGCCATGGCCTGCTTTCTCCCCGGGCGAGGCCTCGCGGCCGCCCAAAGCGTGCGTTGTTCACGCCGGGTCGCGACCCGGCAGAGTGTCGCGTCGCCCGCTGCCTGTGCGTGTCGGCGGCGGGCGCACAGCCCTGGACAATGCGCGAATCCCCCAGGGCTGGCAATCCCGCCTTCGTGTAGGCCGCGGGCGTCAGCCCATGAGGCCGATGAAGTACTCGATGCCGAGTTCGGCGACCTCGCCGGTCACCGGGTCCTGGCTGCGCAGCAGCACGGACTCGCCCGGCTCGCCGACCAGTACGGTGAACACGGTGAAGCCGGTCTCACGGGTTTCCGGGTAGTGGGTCGAGCCCACCTGTTCCACCGCGAGCCCGCCGGGCGCGAGATGGATGTCGCCGTAGTTCCAGTTGCCGTCCAGCGTGTAGGCGAAGGCGCGGCAGCGGTGCTCGTGCATCGGAAAGCTCTGGTTGGGCCCGAGGCGGTAGAGGAAGGCCACGGTGTTCGAGGCGGCGTCGGCGTACAGCACTTTGATGGCCGAGCCCGGGTAGCCGACCATGTCGTGCCAGGGATGGGCGTCGCCCGCGACGAAGGCGTCGCCGGGCTGCGCGATGGCGGGCCAGGGTTTGCCGGCGGGCAGCGGCGCAGGGACTTGGTGGGCGTGACGGGTGTCCGGACGGGCGTTCATGATCATCCTCCCCAGGTTCGTGAATCGCGGGCCGAGCATGGCACGCGCGCGCTTCGGACAACAAGTCGCGGCGCTTGCGGGCCGCGGCGCGGGCGCTGGTATGCTTGCCGCATGTTCCAGTGTGACGACCGCCTGCGCGAGCTGATCCGCGCCCATCTCGACGCGTTCGAAGTGCGCCCCGGCGCCGGCGCGGCCAAGGCCGCCGCGGTGGCGCTGGCGGTGGTGGACGGCGCCCATGGTCCGAGCCTCTCCGGCCTGCCCGACCACGACGAGTGGCAGGCGCACGCCGCGCTGATCCTGACCCGTCGTTCGTCCAAGCTGCGCAACCACGCGGGCCAGTGGGCGCTGCCCGGCGGGCGCATCGATGCGGGCGAGAGTCCCGAGGATACGGCGCTGCGCGAGATGCGCGAGGAGGTGGGACTCGCGCTCGATCACCGCGCGGTGATCGGGCGGCTCGATGACTTCGTCACGCGCTCGGGCTTCAGCATGACGCCGGTGGTGATCTGGGCCGGCCCGCAGGCTGCGCTCGAACCCAACCCGGACGAAGTCGATTCCATCCATCGCATCCCGGTGCACGAGTTCATGCGCGAGGACGCGCCGCTGCTGGAACACCTGCCCGAGGGCGGCGCACCGGTGCTGCGCATGCCGATAGGCGACAGCTGGATAGCCGCGCCCACGGCCGCGATCCTCTACCAGTTCCGCGAAGTGTGCCTGTGCGGCCGCGCGACCCGCGTCGCGCATTACGAACAGCCGACCTTCGCCTGGCGCTGAGCGCCACGCCAGGCCGAGCCAGGAAAGACCCATGCAGACAGGATTGCTGTTGCCGGCCTGGACCGGCGCCGCCGGCGGCGCGACGCTCGGCACGCGCGAACTGCTGACTTTCGCCGCGCGCGCGGTGACGGCCGGCTTCGAGTCGCTGTGGGTGAGCGATCATTTCCTGAACGAGCCGTTCGAAGATTTCAAGGTGGTCGGTATCGCGTTCGACGAGGCGCTGCGTGGGGTCAAGGCCGGACAGTGGGAATGCTGGAGCCTGATGGCGGCGCTGGCCGCGCGGCTGGAGGACGTCACCCTCGGCACGCTGGTCTGCAACACCGGGTTCCGTAACCCTGCGCTGCTGGCGCGCATGATCGACACCGTCGACGACCTGTGCGGCGGTCGCCTGGTGGCGGGCCTCGGCGCGGGCGATTTCGCCACCGAGCATCGCGCCTTCGGCTATGACTTCACGCGTCCCGTCGGACGCTTCGAGGAAGCGCTCCAGGTCATTCGACCGCTCCTGCGCGGCGAGACGCTCACCCACCACGGCGAGTTCTATCGCACCGAGGCCGCGCAGCTTCTGCCGCGCGGGCCGCGGGCGCGTGGCGCGCCAATCATGATCGGGCTTCTGCACGGCGGGCCGCGCATGCTGCGCCTGGTCGCGCAGTACGCCGACGAGTGGAACTACATGGCGCCCTTCGGCGACAGCCGCGCGGGCCTCTACCCGGCGGCCTGGACGCGCGTGGCCGCCGCCTGCGAACGCCACGGCCGCGACCCGGCCACACTCAAGCGCCACGTGACGGTGGGCGTGTGCGTCGGCGACGCGGACTGGCCGCTGCCAGGCAGCCGCCCGCTCCGCGGCTCACGTCTGGAACTGGTGGACGAATGCGCGGCCTACGCCGAACTCGGCGTGTCCACCCTGAGCATGGTGCTCGAGCCCTGCACCGAGGCGAGCCTCGAGTTCCTCGCGCCGGTGCTGCAGGCAGTGAAATCGATGTGATCCCTAATCGGGGACAGACCACGGTTTGTGCGAAACCGTGGTCTGTCCCCGATTCAGTCCCGCTGGCGCCTACTCCGGCACCTTCGCCTGGCGGTACAACCACATCAACCCGCTCTGGCCCTTGTCGGCGTCGCCCTGGGCGATCAGCTGCCGGTACATCTGCTGCACGAGCGCGGTGACCGGCATGGGCGACAGGGTCTCGCGGCCGAGGTCGCAGGCGATGTCGATGTCCTTGGCCATGATCGTGGCGTTCACCTCGCGGCTGTAGTCGGCCGCGGCCATGCGTCGTGCGTGGTGCTGGAGCACGGCGGAATCGGCCCAGCCGCCGGCAAGAGCGTCGGGCAGACGCGCGGCGGCGACGCCGAAGTTGGCGGCGTAGTACAGGGCTTCCGCCGCCACCGCGAGATTGCCGCCGATCATCATCTGGTTGGCTATCTTGGCGGCCTGGCCGGCGCCGTTTTCGCCGAGGTGGGTCACGCGCTGCCCGTAGCAGGCGAAGAGTTCGCGCTGCGCGTCCAGCACCGCCGCGTCGCCGCCCGCCATGATCACCAGTCGGCCGGCCTCGGCCGCGACCACGCCGCCCGTGACCGGCGCGTCCAGCCAGCGCATGCCGGTTTCTGCCGTGAGCCGCGCGGCGAAGCGCCGCGTGGCGAGCGGATGGATGGTGGAGTGATCGATCAGCACGCCGCCGGTGCGCGCGCCGGCGACGATGCCGTCTTCACCGAACACCACCGCTTCAACCGCGGCGGTGTCGGTCACGCACAGCAGCACGCGATCGCAGGCGGCGGCGAGCACCGCGGGGGACTCGTCGAGCGTCACGCCGCGTGCATGCCACGGCGCGAGACGCGCCGGATCGCGGCCCCAGGCGCGCAGGCGGTGGCCGGCGTCCAGCAGGCGCGTGGCGATCGCGCCCCCCAGTGCGCCGAGGCCGATGAACCCCAATTCGGTGCCTGCCATGCCCTCACTCCCCGCGCTATGCTCGTCGCTCGATTGTTCAGGCGACGCGCGGCGCGCGCAAGGCGCGCGGCGCGCCCTGTCCGCCACACTTACCGAGGGGAATCCAATGAGACTCGAAGGCAAGACCGCCATCATCACCGGCGGCGCGAGCGGCATGGGCCGCGCCACCGTGCTGCGCTTCCTGGCCGAGGGCGCCAATGTCGTGATCGCCGACTACAACGCCGCGACCGGTGCCGAGACGCTCGAGCAGGCGACGCAGCAGGGCTTCGGCGCGCGCGCGCGCTTCGTCAAGACCGACGTCGCGAAGGAAGCGGACATCGAGGCGATGATCGCCTGTGCGCTGGACAACTTCGGTCGTCTCGACGTGCTGTTCAACAATGCCGGTGTCGGCGGCGCCATCGGCCCGCTCACCGAGCTCACCGTGGAAGCCTTCGACTACACCTTCGACGTGCTGACCAAGAGCGTGTTTCTCGGCATGAAGCACGGCACGCGGGTGATGAAGAAGCAGGGCGATGGCGGCAGCATCATCAACACCGCGTCCATCGCGGGGCTGTCCGGCGACGCCGGCCCGATGATCTACTCGGCGGCCAAGGCCGCGGTCATCAGCCTGACCAAGTCGGCGGCGGTGGAACTCGCGCCCGAGCGCATTCGCGTCAACGCCATCTGCCCGGGGCTCATCTGGACGCCGCTCGCCCACGGCGGCAAGACCGAGAAATACGCCGAGGTCTTCACCACCGGCCAGCCGTGGCCCGAGCGTGGCGAGGGCGAGCACATCGCCGGTGCGGCGCTGTTCCTGGCCACCGACGACGCGCGCTTCGTCACCGGCGAGAGCTTGATCGTCGACGGCGGCCTGACCGCCGCCGGCCCCGAGCTCTCCAAGCGCTTCAAGCAGAATTCCGGCCGCACTGCCGACTTCGTCGGCATCACCCGCGGCTCGACCGGCGAACCGCCGGTGCTGAAGAAACTGTAGGTCGGACTTCAGGAAACTCTGATTAAGGCCATGTCGCCGCGTGATGGCGGCATGGTCGGTAATCGGTTGGGCCAGGTGGGGCTGTCA
>JAIEQK010000298.1 GCA_019747795.1 Gammaproteobacteria bacterium
CCGGTGCTCATCGCCGAGAGCGGCCAGACCTTTCGCGCGCGGCTCGACACCGGCGCCGTGGTGTCGTCGATCAACGCGCAGGAGATCAAGGTCCTGGGCAGCGATGGCCCTCCATCGGCGCGGGACAGCGGCAAGCTGATCAGTTTCGTACTGGTGAACGAGGCCGGGGAACGGCGCCCCCTGACCGCGACCATCGCCGAGGTGCGCGGGATCCGCAGCGCGGATTGTCGCGAGGTGCGCTACCACGTCTTCCTCACCGTCGAGTTTCGCGGCCGGAGCTTTCGCGTGTTGACCAATCTGAACGATCGCAGCCGGGCCGGCGACATGCTGCTCCTCGGCCAGAATTTCCTGCGCCACGGCTTCGCCGTCGCGGCGGCCACGGACGACCGGCCATGAGCACTCCGATGGCACCGACCGCCGAGCAGCCCCACGTCGACCTGCGTCTCGGTACGACCGAGGTCCGCCTGCTCGGTACCGCGCACGTGTCGCGCGTCAGCGCCGAGGCCGTCGCCCGTGAGATCGCGAGCGGCGAGTATGACGAGGTGGCGATCGAACTCTGCGCCAATCGCCATCGCGGCATCGTCGAGCCGCACGCGTTGGAGCGCATGGACCTGTTCGAGGTCATCCGCGCGGGCAAGGTGCCGATGATCACCGCCATGCTGGCGATGGCCGCTTTCCAGCAGCGCATCGCCGAGCAGTTCGGCATCGAACCCGGCGCCGAGATGCGCGCGGCGATCGATGGCGCGCGTGAGCGCGGTCTGACCCTGCATCTCATCGATCGCGACATCGGCACGACCCTGCGCCGGGTGTACCGCAACGTGCCCTGGTATCGCAGGCTCTACCTGTTCTCGGGCCTGTTCGCCAGCATCGTGGTGGACGACGAGATCCCGGAGTCGGAGATCGAGGCGCTGAAGGAGGGAGACCTGCTGGAGAGCACCTTCGCCCAGTTCGCCACCACCGAGCAGCGCATCTACCAGCCGCTGATCGACGAGCGCGACCAGTACATGGCGGCGCGCTTGCTGGACATCGCCGAGAGCAAGCCGCGGCGCGTGCTGGCGGTGGTCGGCGCGGGGCATCTGAAGGGACTCAGGCAGTATCTCGAGCAGGGCCTGCCGGCGCGCGCGGAGCGTCTGCGCGAACTCGACACCGTGCCGAGCGGTTCGGCGTGGCTTAAGCACCTGCCGACCCTGCTGGTGCTGCTCTTCGTGCTCGGTTTCGTGGTCGGCTTCCTGCGCAGTCCGGCGCTCGGCTGGTCGCTGGTGGCGCAGTGGGTTTTCATCACGGGCGGTCTCGCCGCGCTGGGCACGCTGCTCGCCGGCGGACACATCCTCACCATCCTGAGCGCGTTTCTCGGCGCGCCCTTCACCACGCTGCATCCTGCCATCGGCATCGGCATGGTGACCGCGCCGGTGGAAGCGTGGATCCGCAAGCCGACGGTCGCCGACTTCAAGGCGTTGCGCAAGGACACCACCAGCCTGCGCGGCTGGCGGCACAATCGCGTGGCGCGCACCTTCCTGGTGTTCTTCCTGAGTTCGCTCGGCGCGGCGAGCGGTACCTACATCGCGGGCTTCCGCATCATCCAGCAGGTGTTCCACTGAGCCGCGCGTGGATGCGTCCGTAGGTGTGCCAGCAGAGCCCGGCCGCGGCCAGCGCCTGCAGGCCGTAGAGGGCGATGGCCGTGAACGGCGCTGACAAGGCATTCGGCCGCAACAGCGCGGCCACGGCGCCCAGGCCAACATGCGGCAGCAGCGCGGGCAGCAGGACATCCAGCAGCACCAGGTAGACGGCGCCGAGACCCTCGGCCTGGCCGGGCCGCGAGACCATCACCAGCCAGGTGAGGAGAAACAGATCCCGCAGCATCATGCCTGCCAGCGCCACCAGGCTCGGGCCGGACTGTTCGATGTGCAGCATGCCGAGCGTCGGCGTCGCGCCGAGCAGGGCGGCGGCCAACGCCGCCAAGGTCGCGAGCGCGGCGGCGATCATCCACAGCGGAAGCTCTTCCAGCAGGCGCCCGGTGTCGCCACGGCGCCAGGCCTGCGCCACGCGGCGCAGCTTGAGCGCGTCGCTCGGGTAGGCGAACAGGGCCGCGTAGGCGGCCACGCCCGCCACCAGCGCAAGCGCGCTGAACAGCTCGGCGGCCAGCGTCGGCGAAGGCGCCGCCGAGGTCGCGGGGAAGCCCGCCAGGAACAGCGCGCCGAAGACAAGGAAACCCAGCCACGCGTAGGGGCGATGGAGGATCTGCAGTTCGGTCGCCATGGCGCGACTCGCGCCCAGCAAGGACCAGGCGGCGAATGCCGCGGCGGAGGCGGCCGCGAACGGCAGTTGCGAGAACCTGTGACCGAACCAGCGCACCGCCTCGCCCGTGGCGGAAACGCTCGTGACCTTGGGCATTACCCACACCAGCAGGCCGACCACCAGCAGATTGCCGAGACGGGCCTGTACCCCGCGACCGCGGTGCATGCCGACCAGCGCCGCGAGCAGCGCGCCCGCCTGGGCGATGATCGCGACGCAGCCCGCGAAGGCCAGCGTGAGCCAGGCCGCGCGGCCCTGCGCGAAACCGCCGCTGCCTGCGTAGACCAGCAGGCAGCAGGCGCCGCCGTACCAGGCGAGGACTGTGCTGCCCGCGAGCTTGCCCCAGGTCATGGGCCAGGCGGGCAGGGCGCACATGCGCTGCACGTCCCAGGTCCTGTCGCGCGCTTCGTCCAGCACGCTGTTGGCCGCCTGGCGCGCGCCCCACACCAAGGTCAGCAGCACGAAACCGAACAGCGCCATCTTGGCGACCGCGAGCCCGGTGGGATCGAGCACGTCCACCAGCGCCGCGGCACTGAACAGCACGGCGGGCACCAGCACCAGCCGTTGCGGCGTCGCTTCCAGCCACAGGTTGCGCAGCAGTTCGGGATTCATACGCGCGCCCCGCGGTCGAGTGACGCCAGGTAGGAGCGTTGCAGGTCTTCGGCGCGCGGCGCGAAGTGACTGACCGCGAAGCCCGCCTCGATCAAGTCTTTCAGCAGTGCCGCGCGCGCGTCGGTCACGGCCGGCGCCATGCATTGCACGCGGGTGCCCGCTACCCGCACGTCCTCCACCTGCGGCCGCGCGCGCAGCCAGGCGAGCAGCGCGGCCGGCTCGCCACTGGTCTCGATCTCGAGGCACAAGGTCGGGCCGGCGCCCGCGCCGAGCGCGCGATGTTCCACCACCCGGCCGTCGCGCAGGATCAGCATGTGCGTCGAGTAGGACTCGAGTTCGGCCAGGATGTGCGAGGACACCACCAGGGTGAGCCCGCGCTCGCGGAGCGCCACGAACAGCTCGCCGAGCGCGATGCGCGCCTCGGGATCGAGCCCCGAGGCCGGCTCGTCCAGCAGCACCACGGTCGGGCCGTGGATGATCGCCTGGGCGATGGCGACGCGCTGCTTGAGGCCGCGGGACAGCTCGCCGGTCGGCTGATCGAGCCGCTCGCCGAGGCCGAGTTCGGCAGCGGTCGTGGTGACCCGCGCAGGCGTGTCGGCCGGCGCGATGCCGTTGGCGCGCGCCACGTAGGTGAGACTCTGGCGCACGCTCAGGCGCGGGTAGAGACCGAAAGCATCCGACAGGTAGCCGATGTGCGCATGGCTCTGCCGTGGGTGGTCGATCACGTCGACGCCATTCACCGCGATGCGGCCGGTCAGCGGCCGGTCCATGCCGGCCAGGCAGCGCAGCAGGGTGGTCTTGCCCGCGCCGTTCGGGCCGACCAGGGCGGTGATGCTGCCGGCGGCGATGCGGAAGCCGACCTCCGACAATGCGCGACGACCCGGATACTCGTAGCTCAGATCGGCGACTTCGATCATGCGGGGTGTGCCGCGCGAGGGCGCTGCCCGGCGGTACCGGTCGCGGTTAACATGGAGCGCACGCGCATGGTGGGTGGACAACCTCTGACGCTCGAGCGCGGTGCCCGATGCGGACGGCCATTGTGCCGACAGCGGGGGAGGCTCACCAGCGGTGAGTGGGGCGGCAACACGGAGCGGACATGAACGAATGGTGGCGGGTGGCGCGGTCGCCCGGCGTGGTGTGGCGGGCATTGCGCGTGGCGATGGTGGTCGGATCGGTGCTGGTGTTGATCAACCACGGTGATCATCTGCTGACGGGACATCTCGCGCCCAACGATTTGTACAAGATCCTGCTCACCTACTGCGTGCCCTACTGTGTGTCCACCTACTCGGCGACCAGCGCCCTCATGGCGCGGCGCTGAAGGCAGCTTTCCATTCGATTTCACCGAGGAGTATCCGATGTCCCAAGCCCTGGACCTGTTGACCGGCCGCTGGAGCCCCCGCGCCTTCGCGCCGCGCGCGATCGACGCCGCGGACCTGGCCACGCTGTTCGAGGCCGCGCGCTGGGCGCCGTCCTGCTACAACGGTCAGCCGTGGCACTTCGTGCTCGCGCGTCGCGGTGACGCGGCCCACGAGGCGCTGTTCCCGACCTTGATGGGCGCCAACCAGGCATGGGCGGCCACCGCGCCCTTGCTGGTACTGAACGTGGTGAACAAGAACTTCAGCCACAACGGCAAGCCCGATGGCTGGGCCTGGTACGACCTCGGGCTCGCGGTCGGCAACCTGCTCGCGCAGGCCACCCATCTCGGCATCCTGGCCCACCAGATGGCGGGTTTCGACGCGCAGCAGGCCCACGCGCGCCTGGGTCTGCCCGCGGACTGCGACGCGGTGGCGGTGATGGCGCTTGGATACCTCGGAGACCCGGCCACGCTGCCGAGCGGCGTGGAGGAGAAGTCGCGCGACGCACGTGAACGCAAGCCGCTGCCGACGTTCGTGCACGATGGCGCCTGGGGGAAAGCATTCACCGCTTGAGCGGCGCTTGAAATCGCGGCCCCGCGCCCCGAGCTGACAGGCCCGGGACGGGGCCGGAGGAAGCTAGATGCCCACGTACGAATACGTCTGCGAAGACAACGGCCAGGTGGTGACGGTGCGCCACGGGATGAACGTCGTCATCCGCAACTGGGGCGAACTGTGCTTCGCCGCGCAGGTGCCGATGGGCGACACCGACTTTGAAGCGCCGGTGCGCAAGAAGCTGGGCGCGCCGGGCATCGCGGTGCCGGTCGGCAATTCGACGCTCAAGAACCAGGGCTTCACCAAGCTGGTGAAGCGCGACAAGGGCGTGTACGAGAACGTCACTGCCACCGGTAGCGAGAAGCGCTACATGAAGGCCGGCGATCCGAGCTCCATGCCACACCTGCACAAGAAGGTCGGCGACTGAGACGCGTCGCGCTTCAGTGCGCCATGCGTTCGATCGCGCGAATCTTGTCGTTCTGCGACAGCCGGTAGAAGCGTCTGAGTTCGTTCAGGAACGCCGGCTGACCCTGTTGCGTCGGGTGGCGCCGCGCCAGCGCGCGGCAGAAGCGCGCCGCGTAGCGATTGGCGTCACGGTAGCGCTTGCCTGAGGCATGGTCGTCCTGGTCGAGGAAGCGCACGGCGCCGAACAGCCGCTCGAGCAGCGCTTCGTGCGAGCCGCCGCCGCCTTGCACGCGCAGCAGGCCTGAGACGGTCACGAACTTGTCGACCTCGGCCTGCAGTTCGAGCTCGAGCTGCGTGACCGGTCGGGCATGCATGGCGTTCCACACCAGGTAGTTGAAGTGGCTGACGCCTTCCAGCGCGATGAGGAAATCATTCAGGTTCTCGCCGTCGAGGCGCGCGAAGGGATCGCGTTCGTCGAGATGCGCGAGCACGCGCGCGTCGATGTAGAGCGTCACGTCCAGCGTGTCACCGCTCTCGCGGACCAGCAGACGCTCCTCGTTGGCATCGGCTTCGTCGTCTTCGCCCAGCGCCTGGGCCAGGCGCGAGTCGGTGACGAGGAAGTCCGCTATGGCGTGGGCGACGGGCGTTTCGTAGAGGCCCGCGAGGCGATCCTGCAGCTGGTTCACCAACATCGAGATCGCTCCTCAATGGGTGGCCCGCGTGTTCGGCCGCAGCGGATGGATGCCGGCACGCAGCAACTGCCGGTGCGCGCGCGCGCTGCCGGTCTTCAGCCACAGGTCGTAGTTGCGCATCAGCGTCGAGGGTGACTTGAGCCCGCTCATCTCGCTGATCTCCGCCAGCACATCGACCAGCGCGGGAAACTTCGCTCCCAGTTCGGCGAACACCGAGCCCAGCGCGCGCGCCTGGCGCTCGCTGCGGAAGGAGTCGTGCAAGGAGGAATACGCCGCCTCGCCCATGCCGATGTAGTAGTCGACGTCCACCAGCTTGCGGTGCAGGCTGTCGCTGAATACGCCGGCGATGAAGAGCGCGAGATCGCCGAGGCGCCGCAGCGTCAGGCGCCGCTGTTCGGCGTTGCTCGCTTCGAGCGCTTCGCCGTAGAGCGTGGCGAGGGGTTTCAGCTGGCGGTGTTCGTCGCTCACCGCGGCGAGCGCCGAGGCTTCGCAATAGTCGGTGAGGAGGTTGACGACGTAGGCGGACGTCCCGTCGTTCAGCGCGACGTCCTGGTTGCGGGCCGCCGCGCGCAGCGCTTCGCTGAAATGCTCGCGCACGCTGACGGTGTGGATCAGACTCGAATCGACGGTGGTCATGCGACGCCTCCGCGGATGAATGATCAATCTCCAGAATCGTTAGCGGCGCCTCGAGGAGCGATCCTCAATGCGTCGCCAAAATTTTGTAATCCAAGAGACGTGCCATGAGAAGCCCCGCGAGTTGCCGGGCTTATGTCGATGATTTCGCGGAGGGATGCAGCAGTCGCGGGCGAGGCTGCTAACAGCTTTTACGGGGTTTTGGCGGGAATTGACGACGCTGGTGCAGAAAGCTGCGTCGTGGTGCGTAGAGAAGACCGGTCAGACCGGAAAAAAAGAACCCCGCGCGAGGCGGGGTTCTCGGGGCTCGATGAACGAGCGGCTTACATCATGCCGCCCATGCCACCCATGCCACCCATGGCGCTCATGTCGGGGCCGGCAGCGGCGTCCTTCTTGGGCGCCTCGGCGACCATCGCCTCGGTGGTGAGGATGAGCGAAGCCACGGAAGCGGCGTTCTGCAGGGCGGAACGCGCGACCTTGGCCGGGTCGAGGATGCCCATCTCGATCATGTCGCCGAACTCGCCGGTCTGGGCGTTGTAACCGAAGTTACCCTTGCCCTCGGCCACCTTGGCGACGATCACGGACGGCTCTTCGCCGGCGTTGGCGACGATCTGGCGAATCGGCTCTTCGAGCGCGCGCACCAGGATGTTGACGCCGATCTTCTGGTCTTCATTGTCGGTCTTGACGGTCTTGGCCTTCGCCTGCACGCGGAGCAGCGCGACACCACCGCCAGGGACCACGCCTTCCTCGACCGCGGCGCGGGTCGAGTGCAGCGCGTCTTCGACGCGAGCCTTCTTTTCCTTCATTTCCACTTCGGTCGCGGCGCCGACCTTGATCACCGCCACGCCACCGGCCAGCTTGGCCACGCGCTCCTGCAGCTTCTCACGGTCGTAGTCGGAGGTGGTCTCTTCGATCTGGGTGCGGATCTGGTTGACGCGGCCTTCGATCGCCTTCTGGTCACCGGCGCCATCGATGATGGTGCTGTTTTCCTTGGTGATCTGCACGCGCTTGGCGCTGCCGAGGTCATGCAGACCGGCCTTCTCGAGCGACAGGCCGACTTCGTCGGAGATGACGGTGCCGCCGGTCAGGATCGCGATGTCCTCCAGCATGGCCTTGCGACGATCGCCGAAGCCCGGCGCCTTCACGGCCGCGACCTTCACGATGCCGCGCATGTTGTTCACCACCAGCGTCGCCAGCGCTTCGCCTTCGACGTCCTCGGCGATTATCAGCAGCGCACGGCCGGCCTTCGCCACGCCTTCCAGGATCGGCAGCATGTCGCGGATGCTGGAGATCTTCTTGTCGTGCAGCAGGATCAGCGGCTCTTCCAGTTCGACGTTCATCGTCTCCTGGTTGTTGATGAAGTAGGGCGACAGGTAGCCACGGTCGAACTGCATGCCTTCGACGATGTCGAGCTCGTTCTCGAGACCCGAACCTTCCTCGACGGTGATGACGCCTTCCTTGCCGACCTTGTCCATCGCCTCGGCGATGATCTCGCCGACCGCGGTGTCGGAGTTGGCCGAGATGGTGCCGACCTGGGAGATGGCCTTGCTGTCGGTGCAGGGACGGGAGATGGACTTCAGCTCTTCGACGGCGGCCGCGACGGCCTTGTCGATGCCGCGCTTCAGATCCATCGGGTTGACGCCGGCGGCAACCGACTTCAGACCTTCACGCACGATGGCCTGGGCCAGCACGGTCGCGGTGGTGGTGCCGTCACCGGCGACGTCGGAAGTCTTGGAGGCGACTTCCTTCACCATCTGCGCGCCCATGTTCTCGAACTTGTCGGCCAGTTCGATTTCCTTCGCGACGGACACGCCGTCCTTGGTCACCGTCGGGGCGCCGAAGCTCTTCTCGAGCACGACGTTGCGGCCCTTCGGGCCGAGGGTCTGCTTGACGGCGTTGGCGAGAATGTTGACGCCGACCGCCATGCGGGCGCGGGCGTCATCGGAAAAACGTACTTCTTTGGCAGCCATTGCTTTTTAAACCTCTTGAAACTGTTGGATGGGGGATGACGCCGACGCTCAGGCGTCGAACACCGCCATGATGTCGTCCTCACGCATGACCAGCAGTTCCTGGCCGTCGACCTTGACCTCGGTGCCGGAGTACTTGCCGAACAGGATCTTGTCGCCGACCTTGAGGTCGAGCTTGCGGGTCTCGCCGTTCTCCAGGACCTTGCCGTTGCCAACGGCCACGACCTCACCCTTGACCGGCTTCTCGGCCGCCGAATCGGGGATCACGATGCCACCGGCGGAGGTCCGCTCTTCTTCCCAGCGCTTGACGATGACGCGATCGTGTAAGGGCCTAATCTTCATACTCTCAATTCTCCTCAGGCAGATTAAGTATTTGATTTTTTGAGATTCGGAGAAGTGTTATTAGCACTCTCCTGTGAGTAGTGCCAAAAATATAGTGACGCTCGGAGCGATGTCAAGGCGTTTGCGTGCCGACGGCTCGTCGAGGACAGGGGCTTCAGACCGCGGAGGTCGCGCGCCCACAACTGGCGCGCGACCTGCGGGCACGTAGAATAGGCCGCAGTCACTCCAGGGAATTACGGGCCCGGTACTGCGCATGGCGATCAAACACCACTGGGGCCTGATCCTCTCGGCGTGGCTGTCTGCCCCGGTGCTGGCCGCAGATCCCACGCCGCCCCCACCCCCGGCCTCGTTCACTTTCGGTCCCTACGCCGTGAGCGTCGCGGCCGACCCGGACATGGGGCTTGCCTCGCGGGACTACCAGATCACCGTCAGCGACCAGGACCTCGTGCTGACGCGGCTCACCGCGCCCTTTGCCGGAACGCTGTCCAAGAGCTTCGTCGCCGACCTCGATCGCGATGGCAGTTTCGAGGTCGTCGTCACCTATTCCGACCCGGATACGCGTGCGACCGGCATCAAGGTGTTCTCATGGCGGGAGGGGCTGCTCGCGCCTCGACCCGTGGCAGCCCTGGACGCCGGGCAGAGCCAGGGCTACCGCGGCGGCGACGAAGTGATGGTGACCGACGGTCGGCTCGTGCGGCTGTTCCAGGTCTACGCCGAGCAGGACGGTGCCTGGGCGCCGACCACGGCGCAGCGACGACTCAGTTACTCGTTCGACAAATCGCGCTGGCTGGCGGAGTAAACGGCCGACCCGACCGGACCGTGCAAGCGCCCCGGCGGCGCGATGGCGCGCCCAGGGAGCATCAACAAGATGTGTTGTACAAGGAGTGAGCGAGCATGTCCCTGCTGACCCACAGCGTCGAGCAGTCCGTCGACAAGCTACTGGCCCATTGTCATCGGCGCGTCTATCCCTCGAAGGCGGCCATCATCCGCCAGGGCGACCCGGCCGGTGAGCTGTACTACATCATCCGCGGCTCGGTGACCGTGCTGCTGGAGGACGACAAGGGCCACGAGATCGTCCTCGCCTATCTCAATCCCGGCGAATTCTTCGGTGAGATCGGGCTGTTCAACGAGGACGCGAGCCGCACGGCGCTGGTCCGCGCGCGCGGTGAGTGCGAGATCGCGCAGATCGGCTACAAGAAGCTGAAGGCGCTGACCGAGATCTATCCCGACCTCATCGTCGCCATGACGTCCCAGCTGGCCCGTCGTCTGCGCAACACCAACCGCAAGCTGGGCGACCTGGCGTTCATGGACGTCTACGGACGCGTGGCCCGTACGCTGCTCGATCTCTGCGAGCAGCCCGACGCCATGACCCATCCGCAGGGCATGCAGGTCCGGGTCACGCGCCAGGAGCTGTCGCGGCTGGTGGGTTGTTCCCGCGAGATGGTCGGCAAGGTCCTCAAGGACATGGAAGACCAGAACCACATCGAGGCCTCGGGCAAGAACATCGTCGTCATCGGCGTGCGTCCCAAGCGTCCGCTGGCGGCGGGCCGCCCGCGCTGAGCGGTCAGGACGGTACGTCGATGTCGCGCAGGCGGCGGCGCTTGTCGTCCAGCAGGCGCTTGAGCCAGTCGCGCGCCAGGTGGGCGTCGGGATCGAAGGTCCGATCCTCGCCGAGCAGGTCTTCCAGTTCGGCGATCTGTTCCACCAGGGATTGCCAGTCCCGCGGCGTGCTCTCCAGGCGCGCGGGGCGAGCGAGTCCCCCGTTCGTGCGGCGCGTCGTCGAATTCAGCATGTCGTGAACCTCTGCTTGCCGGGCTGGCGCCAGCTTGCAGTCGAGGCTTTACCGCGACATGACAGTGCCACCGGCGGTCACCGCGGGCGCCGCGGCCTATAATGGCGGCCTACCTCGCAGGTCGCAGGATGTCCGTCGCAACGCGCGTACGCCGGCCCGCGCTCTCACTTTAGCCGGAGGATTTCGATGCGTCTGGCACGCATGCTGTGCGCCGCCCTGGCGTTGGCCCACGCGGCGCACGCCGCCGACGACTTCGAGGCCCTGCGCGCGGCGATCGCGCGCGGCGACTACAGCGCGGCGGTGCCGGCCCTGCAAGCCGCCGCCGGCCAGAACGACCCGCGAGCGCTGAACCTGCTCGGCACCTTGTACCAGCAGGGCAGCGCCTTTCCCCACGACCCGGCCAAGGCCTTCGAACTCTACGCCCGCGCTGCCGAACTCGGCGACGCCGAGGCCCAGTTCAATCTCGGCAACCTGTACCTCCTCGGCCAGGGCGTGCAGCAGGACGACGCCTGGGCCATGACTTATTTCCGCAAGGCCGCGGCGCAGGGCCATGCCCAGGCCGCCGCCAGCCTCGACAAGCTCTACCGCGCGGCCGGATTGCCGGTCGGCGGCGCCTCGTCTTCCGCAGCGCCCGTGGTCGCCGACGGCGCTGACGCTGTTCCGCCGGACAACGATCCCGCCGCGGCCGCAGCCGATGCCGCGGCGAGCAGTGTCGACGAACTGGCGGCCATCGAGATGGCGCGCGCCGCCGGCATCGAGGTCAAGCTCGACGCCGCCGGCAGCGCCGCCCTCGATCCCGCCTCGCTGCCCGAGGCCACCCGCGTCGCCGCGGCCCCCGGGCAGGGCGCGCCGTCGGCGGCGGCGGCCGATGCGCCCGACGAAGGCGCGCCGCCACCCTCGACCGACGCCGCGGAAGCCTATGCGACCGCGCAGCGCTACCTGCGTGGCGTCGGCGTGGAAGTCGACGAGGCGCTCGGCGTGCAATGGCTGACGCGCGCGGCGGACGCCGGCAGCGCGGACGCCAAGTACGACCTCGCGCTGCACTACCTGGAAGGACGGGGCGTGCAGGCGGACGAAGCCATGGCCGTCACCCTGCTGCGCGAGGCCGCCATCGCCGGTCATGGCGGCGCGCGGACGCGCCTGGAGCAGATCTACCGTGACGCGGGTGTCGCCATGCCGGCGCTGCCGGCCGGTGCGAACGCCACGCCGACGGCGGAGAGCCCGCCGCCGGCGATCGGGGCGCCTGCGAGCGATGACGACGCAAGCAAAGCGCCCGCAGCGCGCGCGGCGGCGCAGCCG
>JAIEQK010000171.1 GCA_019747795.1 Gammaproteobacteria bacterium
GGTGTCGCCGGTCGCGAGCGCGGCGCCGGGCGCGAGCGGGAGTCGCGCGGCGCCGGCGGCGCGCCATGCGGCGCCCTGTACGAGGCGCGCTTCGTTAATAGCGGCGTGGGTGTTGGAGAGCGACAGCAGGAACAGCAGGCAGCAGGACAACACGCGCATGGGCTTCCCTTTCACGCTGGGCGTGACGCGCAGTATGGCGCGTCCTCGCTGCGGATCGGTACCTGAGTGCCCGCCGAGGCGCCCGCCGTTCAAAAAAACGGGGCCCTGAGGCCCCGTCATCGCGTCGCCGAAGGTCGCCTGCCGCTCAGGCGACCTTGATCTTCTTAGGCTGCAGCTGCGCCTTCTTTGGAATGGTGACTTCGAGCACGCCGTGCTGGCTGCGCGCCTCGACATGTTCGGCATCGACGGTGTCGGGCAGGGCGAAGCGTCGGTAGAAGCTGCCGTACACGCGCTCGACGCGCCGCGCGCCGTTGCCGCGCTCTTCGCTGCGCTCGCTCTTGCGTTCGCCGCTGATCGTCAGCACGCCGTTCTCCATGGTGACGTCGATGCTGGTCGGATCGACACCCGGTACGTCGGCACTGATCACGTAGCGGTCCTGTTCTTCATGGATGTCCACGGCCGGCACCCAGTGGCTGACGACCGAGGTGGACGTGTCCTCGCTGGCGCCGCCGCCAAAGGCTCGGTTCATCTCTTCCTGCAGACGGCGAATGGTGGAAAAGGGTTCGTAGATGGTGGTTCGCATGGCGGTGGGCCCTCCGGCTCGCTTGCTTCGATGAGAGCAAGATGGGCGTGCGGCAGCACATTTCAAGGGTCGACCCTTCACGCACACGAGGCTTGAATTCCCGCGGCGCATGCATAGATCGGACGGCAGACCATGCCCGCCTTCCTGCGGGCGCCTTTCGGGAGATTAGCTATGAACCAGTTCGACGATCTCAAGCGGGGCCTGTCCCGCGCGTGGGAACATGTCACCGATGGCTGGCACGAACTCACCGCGCGCGCGGGCCAGGCGCTGACGCGCTTCAACCCCGTGCATCGCGCCGAGACCGACACACGCGAGGACGCCGCAGTGCTCGCGGCGAGCTGCCGCTGGGCGCTGCTCGCGGCCGACGTGCGGGTAGACGACGAAGCGGTACACGTGAACATCGAAGCGCCGGGCATGCGCGCCGAAGACTTCCAGCTCGACGTCGCCGGCGACACGCTCTACGTGCGCGGCGAGAAGCATCTCGAGCGCAGCGAACGCGCCGGTCGCTACCACGTGCTGGAGCGCGCCTACGGCAGCTTCGAGCGCGCGGTGCCGCTGCCGGTGGCGGTGGAAGAGAACGACGCGAGCGCGCGCTACGAACACGGCGTGCTGCGCGTGCGACTGCCGCGCGCCGCGCACACCCGTACGCGGCGCATCGCCGTGCAGAGCCGCTGAAGGCGCGTCGCGCGCCGCTCAGTGCGCGGCGCCGCGACTGCGGCCGATGCCGGTGTTGGAGCGCACGTAGAGTTCTTCCCACAGCGCCTCGGCGCGGCGGTCGCGGTAGCAGAGCGAGCCCAGGACCACGGCGAGGAATCCGAGCGGAATCGACACCAGCCCGGGATTGCGCAGCGGAAAGAGCGGCGCCGCGAGGCCTACCAGGCTGGTGTCGCGATCACCGAGCCGCGCCACCTCGGCCTCGGCCTGTACCACGGCGCGTTCCAGTGCCGCGCGCGCCTCGCCGTCGCCCTCGAGCGTCGCGATCTGCGCGCGGTGCTGCTCGATGACCGACTGCTGGCTGGCGCGCACCTGCGCCGGGTAGGTCATGTTGGGCGACACCAGCACGAGCCCGATGGCGCTCGCGGTGCCGACCACCAGCCCGGCGACCACGCCGGCGGTATTGCAGCGCCGCCAATAGAGCGTCAGCAGGATGACCGGCAGATTGGCCGAGGCCGCGACGGCGAAGGCCAGCGCCACGAGGTGGGCGACATTCTGCCCCTGGGCCAGGATGCCGATCACGATCGCGATCGCGCCGACCAGGAGCGAGCACAGCCGCGCGGCGCGGGTCTCTTCTTCGTCGGTGGCACGCTCGCCCTTGATCACGCCCACCCACACGTCGTGGCTCATGGCCGACGCGGCGGCGAGCACCAGCCCGGCCACCACCGCGACGATGGTCGCGAAGGCCACCGCCGCCACGAAGGACAGCATCAGGTTGCCGAGCAGCGCATCGGGACCGCCGCCCAGGTACTGCGCGAGCAGCGGCGCAGCCATGTTGCCACCGCGATCGACCGCCAGGATCTCGGGCGCGCCGACCAGCATCGCCGCGCCGGTGCCGAGGAAGAGCGTCAGCACGTAGAAGCCGCCGATGATGGCCATCGCCCAGATCACCGAAGTGCGCGCGGCCTGGGCCGAGGGCACGGTGAAGAAGCGCATGAGGATGTGCGGCATGCCGGCGGTGCCGAACACCAGCGCCATGCCGAGCGAGATCTGATCCACCGGGCTCTTGAGATACAGGCCCGGTTCGAGGAAGCGCCGTCCCAGCTCCACGCCCGACAAGGTCGATGAACCGCCGAGCAGCGTCGCCACACGCCCCTGCACCGCCGGGTGCTCGATCACCGCCTGGAAGTACTCCGGACCGGCGAAGCCGAAGCGCTGCCACACCAGGCAGACCATCACGAGCGAGGCGAACACCAGCAGCACGGCCTTGATGATCTGCACGTAGGTCGTGGCGACCATGCCGCCGAACAGCACGTAGCCGAGCATCAGCACGCCGACCGCGATCACCGAGTACTGGTAGTCGATGCCGACCAGGGTCTTGATCAGGACGCCGCCACCGACCATCTGCGCGGTGAGATAGAAGGTCGCCACGGTGATGGTGGACAGGGCCATGCAGGCCTTCACCACGCGCGGATTGTTCCTGAACGCGAGGATGTCGCCCATGGTGTAGCGACCGATGTTGCGGCACGGCTCGGCCACCACCAGCAGCACCGTGATATAAGCGACCAGCCAGCCCACCGAGTACATGAAGCCGTCGAAGCCGTACAGCGCGATCAAGCCCGCGATGCCGAGAAAGGACGCGGCCGAGAGGTAGTCGCCGGCGATCGCCCAGCCGTTCTGCAGCCCGCTGATCGCGCCGCCGGCGGCGTAGAAGTCGGCGCTGGTGCGCACCTTGCGCGCCGCGCGCCAGGTCACGAAGAGGGTGAAGGCGATGAGCAGCGCGAACACCGCGAAGCACAGCGGTCGCCACTCGGGCTGCACCGCCTGCGCCCATGCCAGCTCGCTGTAGCCCGCGGCGCCCAGCAGGACGGCGGCCAACGCGCCGCGCGCGCTGCCCTTCATGGCTCACCCGCCTGGCGCTCGAGCGCCGCCGCCATGCGGTCGAAGCGCGCGGCCCGACGCGCATAAAGCCACGCCACGCCCCAGGCCACGGCGAACTGCGAGAGCGCGAACAGGAGGCCGAGATTGATCGCGCCCCACACGGGCTTGCGATAGAGATCGGTGAACCAGGCCGCGCCCAGCGGCAGGAGGAAGTAATACCCCACCGCAAAGGCCATCAGCCCCCACAGGAAACGCGTCTTCTCATCGTGCAGACGCTGAAAGGCGGGATCGGCATGTATGCGGATCCAGCGGTCACGGTCGCGTGACATGCGCGATGCTCCTGGAGGGGGTGTCGCGGCAGACTACAGGATTTGTCGTGCGCGCGGCGACCGCGAGCGGGCCGCCCGCGTTGCTACAATTGCGAGTTCGACCCTGCGTGAGAGAGTTCCATGCAACTGCTGAGTGAAGACTGCACGCGGGTGAGCGGCGACCGCGAGATGCTCGAATCGCTGCTCGAACTGGACGGCAAGCGGCTGGTGGAGCTGGGCTGCGGCGCGGCGGCCAACACGCGCATGCTGGCGCAGGGTGGCCGCGATCGCGAGGTCATCGCCTTCGAGGTGGACGAACGTCAGCACGCCAGCAATCTCGCCGCGCCACAACTGCCCAACCTGCGCTTTCTCTACGGCGGCGCGGAGGCCATCGACCTGCCCGCCGCCAGCGTCGACGTGGTGTGCATGTTCAAGTCGCTGCACCACGTGCCGCGCGCGGCGCTCGGTAAGGCGCTGGCCGAGATTCACCGCGTGCTGGTGCCGGGCGGACATCTATACGTGGCCGAGCCGCTCTTCATGGGCGCCTTCAACGACATCATCCGCCTGTTCCACGACGAAGATGCGGTGCGGCGCGCGGCCTTCGAGGCGCTGTGCGCGGCGGTCGACCTGGGATTGTTCGAGCCGGTGACGGAGGTGTTCTACCGCGCACCGTCCAGCTATCGCGACTTCGCCGACTTCGAGCAGCGCATGATCGGCGCGACCCATACCGAGCATCGGCTGAGCCAAGAGGTGCACACGGAGGTCGCGCGCCGCTTCGCCGCGCACTGCACGGCGGGCGGCGCCCGTTTCGAGAACCCGATGCGCGCGGATCTGCTGCGTAGGGTGTGAGGCTCAGGCCGCGGCGCGCAGCGCCGCGATGCGCTTCTCGAGCGGCGGATGGGTGGCGAGCAGTTCGCCGAGCCCGCCGGCGATGCCGAAGGCCGCCATGCCGCCCGGCAGGGCGTGCGGCTCGTTCACCCGGCGCAGACGTTCCAGCGCATTGATCATCTTCTGCCGGCCCGCGAGACGCGCGCCGCCGTCATCCGCGCGGTACTCGCGGTAGCGGCTGAACCACATCACGATCATCGCGGCGAGGAAGCCGAGCACGGCCTGCGACACGTAGTAGCCGATGTAGTAGCCCATGCCGTGGTTCTCCCGGCCGTCGCTACGATCGATCACCGCCGCAAGCAGGTGCGCGAAGACCATCACGAAGGTGTTCATCACGCCCTGCAGCAGCGCGAGCGTGACCATGTCGCCGTTGGCGACGTGGGCAATCTCGTGGCCCAGCACCGCCTCCACCTCGTCCTCGCTCATGTTGCGCAGGAGCCCGGTGGACACCGCGACCAGCGCGGCGTCCTTGTTGGCGCCGGTGGCGAAGGCGTTGGGCGTCGGCGAATCGAACACCGCGACGTCGGGCATGCCGATGCCTGCGTGCTGGGCGAGTCGCGCGACCGTGTTCATCAGCCACTGCTCGCCGCCGGTGCGGGGCGTCTCGATGACCTGCGCGCCGACCGAGCGCGCCGCCAGGGTCTTGGACATGAGCAGCGAGATGAACGAACCGCCCATGCCGAACACCGCCGCCATGATGAGGAAGCCACCGGTGCCCTGCCCTGGCTGGTTGAGCCCCAGCAAGTTGAGCACGATGGACAGCACGAACAGCACCGCCAGGTTGGTGGCGACGAAGAGACCGATGCGCATCATGAGCGAAAGACACTCCTTGCTTGGATTGCAGGCGGCCCTTGTGAATGGGGACGCGCCACGCGATTTCAAGGCCCGCGGCGCCCCCGCCGGGCCCGCGCTTCGACCCGCCGGGCGCGGCCGGGTTCACGGCGCGCCCGCCGACCCATGCCGGGCTCAGTTCAAGCTACGCGCGAGCAGCACACTCGAGATCAGCGCGGCGCAGAGCGTCGAGGCGACGATGCTCTTCGCCACGCAGTCCTGCCGGCGCTGGTACTGGCTGGCGAAGATGTAGGCATTGATGCCGGTCGGCATGGCGGCCATCAGCACCGCCACGGTGAGCCAGGTGGGCTCGAGCCCCAGGGCGCGGCCGAGCCCCCAGACCAGCAGCGGGCACAGCAGGTTCTTGAGCAGCACCAGCAGCGCGACCTCGCGCCAGCCGCCACCCAGTCGATACTGCGCGAGGCCGACGCCGAGCGCCACCAGCGCGCAGCCCGGGCCCGCGGCCGCGAGCGTGTCCAGCATGCGCGCGAGCGGCGCGGTGGGCACGAAGGCCAGACGGTTGGCGACAAAGCCGGCGGCCAGCGCCAACAGCACGGGATTGAGCGCCAGACGTCCGAAGGCGCCGAGCACGCGCCGCGGCCGCGCGCCGGCGCCGCGAATCTCGAGCGCCCAGGTGGCGAGCGGAAACAGCAGCGTGCTCTGGGTGGCCACCAGCAGGAACAGCGGGAGTTCGCCGGCCGCGCCGAACGCGGCGTGGGCGAGCGGCAGCCCGAGCAGCACGATGTTCGCGTAGCAGGCCGTCATGCCCGCGAGCCCGGCCTCGGCGCGCGCCCAGCCCAGCCGCCGCTCGGCCATCCAGGTGGCAAGCCCGAATACCGCGAAGGACGGCAGGTAGAAGCTCGCGAGGTAGGCCCAGGGCGGCGTCGCCGGCAAGGTCGCGCCGGCGAGCCCGCGGAACAGCATGGCCGGAATGGCGAGGTAGAACATGAAGCGCGTGAGGCCGGCGCCGACGTCCCGGCTCAGCACGCCGAGCCGCGCCAGCGCGTAGCCGAGCGCGACCGTGCCGAACACCGGCGCCACCACCGTCCATGCGACGTTCACCGCGGCGGGCCGCGCTCGATGCCGGCCAGGGTCTGGTCGAAAGTGCCCGCCGCCTCGTCCACCCACTCGCAGTACCAGGTGGCGCCGGCCGCGGCAAAGGCCGCGAGCGTCGCGGCGGCCGCGGCGCGCGGCGCGTCGGCCAGGCGCCCGCTGGCGAGGAGATCGAAGCCCGCGAGACCACCGCGCATCGCCGCCAGTCGCGCGGCGAGCACGCCCAGTTCCGCGGGCGTCAGCCACCAGTCGCGCCAGTCGAGCGCGGTGACCGGCGCGCCGTCCAGCACCGCCTGCGGCACGCGCACCGGGAACACACCGTCCCAGCGCACCGCGCGCCGCAGCCCGGCCTCGGCGGGCAATGAAGCCGCAACCCAGATCGGCATGCGCGGCTGCTGCGTCGCGCGCGGCGCGAGGGCGGCCTCGCGAAGCTGGTAGTGGGCGCCCTGGTGATCGACCTGCTCCCCGCGCACCAGCCGATCGAAGATCTGCAGGCCTTCATCCAGGCGACTGGCGCGCCCGCGCGCGCTGCCGTCCTCGCCGAAGGCCTCGAACTCGAGCGGCGCGGGCTCGCCAAGGCCGACGCCGACCACCATGCGTCCGCCGCTCAGGCGATCCAGGGTCGCCATCTCCTTGGCGAACTTCCACGGGCGACGACGCGCGAGCGGCGTGATCATCGCGCCGAGCCGCAGCCGCCTGGTGGCCTGGGCGAGCGCGCCCAGCATCACCGTGGCGTCCACGAGATCCAGGCGCCCGCCCGGTTCCAGCGCCAGGTGATCCCAGATGAAGAAGCCATCCCAGCCGGCGCGTTCGGCGGCCTCTGCGAGCGCGACCAGGCGCGCGGGCTCACCGTAATCGTTGAAGGTAGGTGCGTAGACCGCGTGACGCATGGCGCGCTCCTGCATAAAAAAACCCGGGGCAGGCTCGCGCCCGCACCGGGTCTGGTGGCGCGGGGCAGCGCGCTTACGCGCGCGCCGCGACCCGCATGGTGTTGGACGGCTTGATCTTGTCGGTGAAGTTCGGCCACACCTTCTCGGTCAGGAGTTCCAGGCTCTTCATGCACGCGTCGTGCGGCATGTGGTTGTAGATGAACATCCAGAAGTAGTCGACCGGCAGCTGCTGAAGCAGCTTCTCGAGCTTGCGGTTGACGGTGTCCGGGCTGCCCCAGATCACCAGCCCGCGCTCGGATAGCGATTCGAAGGTCGCCGGCAGATCGAACGGACCTTCACCCGGCCCGCAGATGGCGGCGTTGAAGCCGAAGGGCACGAAGAAGTTGTTCCAGATGAAGCTGCCGGCCTCGCGCGCGATGGCCTCGGCCTCGGCGTCGGTGTCGGCCACGATCAGTTCGCGGCTCATGGCCATGCCCTGGCCGAACTTGTAGTTCTTGCCGACGGCGTTGGCCGCCTCCATGCCCGCGCGGAAGTGCTCCTTCACCACCTCGTACTGGGTCATGATGGTGACCGGCACGATGCCGCGCTCCATGCCCCAGCGAATCGAGCGCTCAGAGGTCGCGAAGGGCATGAAGAGATCCGGGATCTGCTTCTCGTAGGTCGGCGGCGCGATGCCGATCTCTTCGATGTAGCCGTCCTTGTTGACGCCCTTGCCGTAGTTCCAGGCAACTTCCGCCGCGGCCCACTTGATGTCCTTGGTCGGCACCTGCCAGTGCTTGCCCTGGAAGCTGAAGGTGTCGTTCTTCCAGGCGGTCATGATGAGATCGAAGTGCTCTTCGAACAGCGAGCGCTTGAGCTCCTCATAGGACTCGCCGCCCGCCGGGTCGGCCAGGCCGACCTGCTGGCCGAGCACGTTCACCCAGCGCGGCTGGTAGCCGCGGGCGAAGCCGGCGAACACGCGGCCGTTCAGCATCTGCGACACCATCGCGATGTTCTCGGCGAGGTTGATCGGGTTCTGCGAGGGCAGCACGTTGCCGAGCTGGCCGAACTTCATGTTCTTGGTCTGCATGCCGAAGTAGAGGTCGAGAATGACCGGGTTGGTCGAGACCTCCTCACCTTCGATATGGAAGTGATGCTCGGTGAAGCCGGTGCCGTAGTAGCCGTGCTGGTCCATGTACTGAACCTGCTCGGTGATCTCCTTCAGCATCTCCTGGTACAGGTCGGTGCGCTTGCCCGCCATGCCCTTCTTGATGTCTTCGATGTGGCCGACGGACGGCAGGTAAAAGGCACCTACTTCCATTGCATCTCTCCCCGAAATCTATGCGTTGACGGTCCGCCGCGGCGCCTCGATGGACGGCGCGCGCCGGCGCGGTTGAAAGGCAGACTACTACGCGGACGAAGCCAGCGTCCACCCGCGAAACCGATTCAATTTCAGTAAGCTACGCTTGTTCCACTATGACACAGGCTGGGCCGCGACGGCCTCGATCTCGAAGCGCCACTCGGGCTTCAGAAGGCCCTTGATGAGGATCGCGGTGGAGGCCGGGCGCGCGTCACCGAGGTACTTGGTGCGCGCGGCGGCGAAGGCCGGGTAGTCCGCCGCGTCGACCAGGTAAGCGTTTATTTTGACGACGTTTTGCGCGCTCATGCCGGCGGCCTCCACGCACGCCATCACGTTCCGCCAGGCCTGCTCGGCCTGTTCTTCGAGGCTCTCGGGCGTGCTGCCGTCGGCGCGCATGCCGACCTGGCCCGCGACGTAGCACAGGCGCGCGTTCGGCGGGATCACCACCGCGTGGTGGTAGGCGTTGTTGAGCGGCGTGACGATGCCAGGGGGATTCAGCTTCTCGATCATGACGGGAGTCTCCGCGCGGCGCTGATTGAGCCACGGTCCGGCGCCGCTGCCCGGATTCGGCGGCTAGTTGGGGTGGAACGGGTTGAGTATAGTGTCGGTTGGTCCCGCAGCAGCGCCACGATAGTCAACATGTCCACCACCGCCATTCGCACCGCGCAGAATTTCGTCACCAAGGAGCCCTACTACCAGCCGCTCGGCGACGAGATCAAAGTCTTCGCCGCCGCCTACAAGAACCAGCTGCCGGTGCTCCTCAAGGGCCCGACCGGCTGCGGCAAGACGCGCTTCATCGAGTACATGGCCTGGTACCTGAAGCGGCCCATGGTCACGGTCGCCTGCCATGACGACCTGACCGCCTCCGACTTGATCGGCCGCTACCTGGTGAAGGGTGGCGAGACGGTGTGGGTGGACGGCCCCTTGACCGGCGCGGTGCGCAACGGCTCCATCTGCTACCTGGACGAAGTGGTCGAGGCACGCAAGGACACCTCGGTGGTGATCCACCCGCTGTGCGACGACCGCCGCCTGCTGCCCATCGAGAAGCTCGGCGAGGTGCTGGCCGCGCCGCCGGAGTTCTGCCTGGCCATCTCCTACAACCCGGGCTACCAGAGCGTGTTGAAGGATCTGAAGCAGAGCACGCGCCAGCGCTTCGTCGCGCTCGAGTTCGACTACCCGAACGCCGAGCTCGAGCAGACCATCATCGAGAAGGAATCCGGCATCGACGCGAACACCGCGCGCCAGCTGGTCAAGTTCGGGCACATGACCCGCAATCTCAAGGGCAGCGGGCTGGACGAAGGCGCGAGCACGCGTCTGCTGGTCAACGCCGCCAAGCTCATCGCGAGCGACGTGGCGCCCGTGATCGCGACCGACGCGGCCATCGCTCAGGCCCTGACCGACGACGACGACATGCTGAAGGCGGTGCACGAGCTCAGCCGCTCGATCTTCTGACCGCTCGCCATGAGCGAGGAATCCCGGCAGAACTTTCTCAACCGCCTGCGCATCCAGAAGGACCTGGAGAAGTTCACCGGCGGCGCGCTCGCGCGCCTGCCGAACCTGGAGGACCTCATCACCCGCATCGCGGCGCTCGAGCGCTACGAGCAGGACCAGGTCTACCAGGGCGCGGAACTCATCGCGCGCTCCAACCACGAACTCGCCGCGCAGTTCATCGCCAAGTCGCCGACCGCCTTCGCCGAGCTGGGGCCTGACGGCGTGGCGGAATGGATGGACAACGCCATCCAGACCTTCGACCACCGCGGTCTCGGCTACGCCATCGACGCGCTGGAGGACATCGACACCTTCGCCGCGGCCTACGCGAGCCGGCGCGCGCAGTGCGCGTTCGACCAGGCGAGCGTGTTCCTGCGCCACTTCGTGCGCGGGCTGGGCGGGCGGGAACTGCGCATCGTCACCGACGAAGAGACCTTCACCGACACGGAATCGCTCTACCTGCCCGAGGCGGTGGACGAGTTTCCCGATCCGGACCAGAACTTCACGCTCTACAAGCTGACCGCCGTGCACCTGTGGGCGCAGACCTGGTACGGGACCTGGCGCTTCCAGGTGCTGGAAAAGCTCATGCGCCAGTTCGACACCGATCGCGTGCTGCCGATCTTCAACCGCCTGGAATGCCTGCGGCTCGACGCCTGCCTGGCGCGCGACCTGCCCGGCGTGGCGCGCGAGATGGCGGCCTTCGGCGTGCACGACGACGACGAAGGACGGATGTGGGACCACTGGCGCGACGCGGCGCTGGAACTGACCCGCCCCGGCGCCACCGCCGATGACTCCCTGGCCCTGGTCGGCAACTTCCTCGGCACGCCCCTGCCGCCGCTCAAGCGCTACCAGGGCGAGATGTTCGCGGCCAAGGTCAGCCAGACCATGCTGTCGCGCATCGACCGCGAGAAGGCCGCCTTTCAGCGCGCCATGGAGGACATGCGCAACGAGAACCAGGGCGAGGACGGCGGCAGCGGCGAGGCCGAGCAGTCGATGGAAGTCGAGATGCGGGACGGCGAGGACGGCAACGAGAGCGGGCTGTCGGTCAAGGTCAGCATCGACGGCAAGCTGCAGCAGCTGCCCGAGCACATGAAGGACCTGGTCGGCTCGATCATGCAGGACTTCGGCGAGATCCCCGACGAGCACATGGAGCGCATGGATCTCGGCGAGTACGAGGACGATCTCCAGCCGCAGGCCGGCGACAACGACAGCGAGCACGATGCGGATCTCTCCGCCCAGGGCACCTACCTCTATCGCGAATGGGACTGCGTGCGGAACCGCTTCCGCGAGAATTTCTGCACGCTGCGCGAGCTGTCCGTGCCGCCCGGCGACGAGCGCTTCGTCACCGACACGCTGGACAAGCACCGCGCGCTCATGAAGTCGATCAAGAAGAGCTTCGAGGCCGTGCTCGGCGAATCACGCCTGCAGCGCCGCCAGGCCGACGGCGACGACATCGATCTCGACGCGCTGATCGAGGCCTGGGCCGACAAGGCTCGCGGCGTCGAGATGAGCGAATACCTCTACACCCGCTACCGCAACCAGGAACGCAACATCGCGGTGATGTTCATGGTGGACATGAGCGGCTCGACGCTCGGCTGGGTGAACGACGCCGAACGCGAGTCGCTGGTCCTGCTATGCGAAGCGCTGGAGCTGCTGGGTGACCGCTATGCCATCTACGGCTTCTCCGGTCGCACCAACAAGCGCTGTGAGGTGTACAAAATCAAGGAGTTCGACGAGTCCTACAGCGTCGAGGTCAAGCAGCGCATCAGCGGCATCCGGCCCAAGGCCTACACCCGCATGGGCGTCGCCATCCGCCACCTCGGCCACCTGCTGCACGAGACCCACGCCCGCACCAAGCTGCTCATCACCCTGTCCGACGGTCGCCCCGAGGACTACGGCGGCTACAAGGGCAAGTACGGCATCGAGGACACCCGTCATGCGCTGCTGGAGAGCCGCCAGGGTGGCATCCATTCGTTCTGCATCACCATCGACAACGAGGCGCAGGAGTACCTGCCGCACATGTACGGTCCGGCCAACTACGCCGTGATCGACGAAGTGCAGAAGCTGCCGATGAAGGTGGCGGACATCTACCG
>JAIEQK010000277.1 GCA_019747795.1 Gammaproteobacteria bacterium
ATCGAGGACCTGCTCGAGCGCGGCGATGCGCGCGAGATCACGCTCATCCACGGCGCGCGCAGCGGCGAGGAGATCTATTGCCGTGAGTACTTCGAGGCGCTCGCCGCGCGCTACGCCAACCTGCGCTACGTGCCGGCCGTGTCCGAGCCGGATGCGACGTGGACGGGCGAGCGGGGTTATGTACACGAGGTGGCGGAGCGCCTGTTCGACGGACGCTTCGCGGGCCTCGAAGCCTATCTCTGTGGCCCGCCGGCGATGATCGACGCCTGTCTCACCAGCCTGATGCGCGGTCGCCTGTTCGAAGCGCACATTCACACCGAGCAGTTCTTCACCGCCGCGGATGGCGCCGAGGGCGCGCGGCGCAGCGCGCTGTTCCGCAAGTTCTGAGCCCGGCGCGGACGGGCGGCCGATGGCGTTTCGCATCCTCCTGAGCGACAGCGGCGAAAGCTTCGATTGTCGTGAGGGGCAGAACGTGCTCGCCGCGATGGAAGGACTCGGCCGTCGTGGCATCCCGGCGGGCTGCCGCGGCGGTGGCTGCGGCATCTGCCGCGTGCAGGTCCTCGCCGGCGGCGCTTACCGGACACTGAAGATGAGTCGCGCGCAGGTGAGCGTCGAAGACGAGGCCGCCGGCATCGCGCTCGCCTGCAAGCTGCTGCCGAGCGGCGACCTGGTGCTGCGATCCTTGGGGCGGAAGGTATCGATGTCGGACTGAAGTCCGACCGACGACGGCAACTGTGTAGGTCGGGTTTCAACCCGACATTCGATTCCATATCCTGCATCCCCCGGATCAAATGTCGGACTGAAGTCCGACCTACGGGCGTTTCTTGCGTCTCGGCAATGCCGGCAACGCCGTCGCGATTTCGATCACCCGTTCGCGCAGCCAGCGGTGGGTGGCGTCGTCGTCGTACTGCGGATGCCAGTAGAGGTGCAGGTGCAGCTCGGGATAGGCGATGGGCGGCGTGACCAGCTTGAGCGGCACGCGTTCGGCCATGAAGCGCGCGAGCCGCTCCTGCATCACCGCCACGCCGCGGGTCTCGGCCACGATCAGCGGAATGACCATGTAGTGCGGGGTCAGCACGCGGTTGCGGTAGCGCACGTTGAGGGCATCGAGGTGCAGCGTCTCGTGGCTGTACAGGCGCTTGGGCTCGATGGTGTAGCCAACCTGTGGCAGCCGGCGGAAAACCTCGAAGTCCATGCCTTCGCGCACGGCCGCGTTGTCGCGCGCGGCGACACACACGTAGCGATCGCGAAACAAGGGCGCCGAGCGCAGCCCGCTGCCGTCGATCGCGCCCGACGGCACGATGAACATCTCGACCTCGGCCGCGCGACGGCGCTCCAGCATCTGCGGCTTCACATCGACGAAGAACAGGGTGAGATTGGGCGCTTCGTCTTCCAGGCGGCGCATGAGCTGACCGCCGAGCAGCCAGTCAATGTAGTCGGCGGTGGCGATGGTGAAGTCACGACGCGCGAGACGCGGATCCTCGAAGCTCGACTCCAGCGTTTCGGATACCTGCGTGAGGATCGCGCGGATGCGCGGCGCCAGCTGCTCGGCGCGCGGCGTCGGCTGCATCGCGCGACCGCTCCAGCGGAACAGCGGATCGTCGAAGGCCTGGCGCAGCCGCTCGAGCGCGAGGCTGACCGCGGACTGCGTGCGCGACAGGCGTCGCGCGGCTGTGCTGACGCTGCGTTCGGTCCACAGCACGTCGAACACCCGCAGCAGGTTCAGATCGAGATTGCGGAGCGATCTGGCCATGCCGAGCGGGCCTTCATGAATCAGTGACACTGATATTAGCTATTGAAAGTATCAAATTGAACAATTATTCGCGCCGACTAAGCTGCTCCCCACTGCAACATTCGCGAGGGGAGACGCATGAACACACGAGTCCAGTCCATCCACGCCGCGCCGAGCGGCGCTGAACTCCGGCGGCGTGCCCACGCGTTGGTGCCGGTGCTGCGCGAGCGCGCGGCCGACTGCGAACGGGGCGCCAGCGTGCCGCGCGAAACCATCGCCGCGTTCCAGGACGCCGGCTTCTTTCGCATCCTGCAACCGGCCCTCTATGGCGGCTACGAGATGTGGCCGACCGAGTTCTACGAGGTGGTCGCCATCCTGGCGCGCGGCTGTCCGTCCAGCGCCTGGGTGCTGTCGATACTCGGCATCCACAACTGGGAAGCTGGACTCATCGATCCAGCCGTGGCGGAGGCCCTGTGGCGCGAGGACCCCGACGTGCGCTTCTCCTCGTCCTACGCGCCTTTCGGCAAGGCACGACGCGTGCCCGGCGGGTACCGCCTGGAGGGACGCTGGCCGTGGTCCAGCGGCTGCGACCACGCGACCTGGGTGATCCTCGGCTGCGACGCCGAGCAGGACGACGGTTCGTTCAACCGCGTCGCCTGCATGGTCCCGCGGGACGGCTACGAGATCGATGAGCGCTCCTGGCAATCCGCCGGCCTGAGCGGCACCGGCAGCAAGGACATCGTGGTGCGCGACGCCTTCGTGCCGGCGCGCCACGTGCACAACATCCAGCGCTCCATCGAGATGAACGAGCCAGGCACGCGCACCTTCACCGCCGACACCTACAAGCTGTCCTTCGGCGTGTGCTTCGCCTACGCGCTGGCGAGCGTGGCGCTCGGCGTGGGCGAGGCGGCGCTCGCCGACTACCTGCCCTACATGCGCAAACGCGCCGTGGCCTACGACGGCAGCCGCTTCCAGGACGACCCGGTCGTGCAGCGCACCCTCGCCGAAGCCCATTCCATGCTCGACAGCGCCCGGCTCAAGTACGAGCGCGATTTCCGCGAGATGGCCGACTACGTCGCGCGCGGCGAGACGGTGCCCATCGAGCGGCGGGTGTTCTACAAGTGGAACTCGGCGGCCGTGGCGCGCCTGTGTCGCGATGCGGTCAACCTGCTGATGCCGAGCTGCGGCGGCTCGGCGTTCAACGTCGCCAATCCCATGCAGCGCTATTTCCGCGACGTGAACTGCCTCGCGCAGCATCTCTACCTGAGCTTCGATCGCGGTGCCAGCAACTTCGGCATGCACCTCCTGACCGGCACCAACAAAGACGTGATGGTCTAGGCAGGAGGCAACGACGATGACACTCAAAGTGGGATACCTGGGATTCGAAGTCTCCGACCTGGCCGCGTGGGAACGCCTTGGCGGCCTGCTGGGACTGGGCGTGGCGCAGCATGACGGCATCAGCTGCCTGCTGGTCGACGACTACGCGCGCCGCGTGCAGCTGCTGGAAGGACCGGGCGACGACCTGGTCTACATGGGCTGGGAAGCGGCCGACCTGGCCGAGTTCGACGCGGTGCGCGCGCGTCTCGACGCGGCCGGGGTGCCGTGGACCGAGGGCGATGCGGCCGGCGCGCGGCAGCGCGGCGTCCAGCGCTACCTGGCCTTCCGCGACCCGGACGGTCTGCCGCTCGAGGTCGCGCTCGACCTCGAGCGCCTGGCCACGCCGCCGGTGTCCGAACTCGTGCCGGGTGGCTTCGTGACCGGCGACGCCGGCCTCGGGCACATCGCGGCACCGAGTTCCGACTACCGCGCGAGCAGCGACTTCCTGCGCGCGGTGCTCGACGCGCGGGTGTCGGACTACATCTTCCATCCGCTCGCGCCCAATCTCACCGCCGACTGTGTGTTCCTGCACACCGGCCCGCGCCATCACTCCATCGCCTATGCGCAGATGCCGGGCCCCGCGCCCAAGCGTCTGCATCACTTCATGCTCGAGGCCGCCTCCATCGTCGACGTGGGGCGGGCCTATGACCGCCTGCGCGCGGCGGGCGAAGAGCTCACCATGCAGCTCGGCCAGCATCCCAATGACCGCATGGTGTCGTTCTACGTGCGCACGCCCTCGGGCTTCTCGCTGGAACTCGGCTGGGGCGGCGTGCGGGTCGACGACGATGCCACCTGGCAAATCGCCGAGTACCACAACTTCAGCCTGTGGGGCCACCAGCCGGCGGCGGCCTGAGCCGGCCGTCGTACGGAGCGCAGATCATGAACCTTTCTTCAGACCTCGAGTCCGCCACCAGCCGCTTCGCCGAGGTGAACGGCGTGCGCGTGCACTACCACGACCTCGGCGCCGGCGCGCCGCTGGTGCTCATCCACGGCAGTGGCCCCGGCGCCTACGGCTGGGCCAACTTCAGCCGCAACGTCGCGCCACTGGCCGAGCGCTTTCGCGTGCTGTGCCTGGACCTGCCGGGTTTCGGCCGCTCGGACATGAAGCCCGCTTGTGTGCCAATACCGGGCTGGTGGGCCGAGGTGGTCGGCGGACTGCTCGATGCGCTCGACATCGAGCGCGCGCATTTCATCGGCAACTCGCTCGGCGGCATGATCAGCCTGAAACTCGCGCTGACCCGGCCTGAGCGCGTCGGGCGCCTGGTGCTGATGGGCACCGGCGGCAGCCTGCCGGTGTTCACGCCGTGGCCGACGGAGGGCATCAAGTCGATCTTCGGCTACTACGAGGGCGGCGGGCCGTCGCTCGAGCGCCTGCGCGCCTTCGCCCAGCAGTTCGTCTACGACCCGCGCCAGCTGACCGACGAACTCCTCCAGCAGCGCCTGGAACGTTCGCTGGACCCGCGCATCGTGGCCAATCCGCCGATGCGCCTCACACCCGGCACGGTGCTGGAGGAACTGTGGCGCGACGCCGGCCTCACGCGCCTGCCGCACGAGACCCTCATGGTGTGGGGCCGCGAGGATCGCGTGCTGCCGCTGGACTCGGCCTTCGTGCTGTTGAAGCAGATCCCGCGCGCGCGCCTGTGGGTCCTGCCGCAGTGCGGCCACTGGGCGCAGTGGGAGCATGCCGAGGAGTTCAACGCGACGGTGGCGCAGTTCCTCGCTGCCTGACGCGGCGCGGTGACGCCCTTCCGCGCCGCGATTTCCCGCCTTTTCGGTGGGGCGACAGTCGCGGTCTTCCGCTAGTTGGGCAGGGCCGATTTGATTATTCTTGCCCGGCCACACGCGCCCGCTCGGGGTGGCGGGCAACAGGGGAGATTCGCGATGCCACTCACAGGCGTACTGCGGCCCGGCCATTGCGCCATCCGGGTCATGGAGATGGGGCCGGCGCTGACCCATTACGTCGAACGTCTCGGGATGCTCAAGGTCGGCGAGGACGCGCAGGGGCGCGTCTACCTGAAGGCCTGGGACGAACACGACGCGTTCTCCGTCGTGCTGCGTGAAGCGGACGCGCCGGGACTGGACTATCTCGGCTTCAAGGTCGCCTCCACGCAGGACCTCGATCGCCTCGAAGCGGCGCTGCGCGCCCACGGTTGCGCGGTGGAGCGCATCCCGGCCGGCGAGCTCAAGGGCTGCGGGCATCGCGTGCGCTTCCAGATCCCGACCGGTCACCAGATCGAGCTCTACGCGGAGAAGGACTACGTCGGCACCCTGACCGGCAACCACAATCCCCATCCCTGGCCGGAAGGGCTGAAGGGCATGAAGGTCTGCCGCTTCGACCACTGCCTGCTGTACGGCCCGAATCTCGCCGACACGGCCGACCTGTTCATGAACGTGCTCGGCTTCAGTCTCTCCGAGCGCGTGGTCACGCCCGATCAGCAGATGGTCGGCGCCTTCTTCACCTGCTCGAACAAGGCCCACGACATCGCCTTCATCGAGCATCCCGAGCCCGGCAGGCTGCACCACGCGTCCTTCCTGCTGAACACCTGGGAGGAAGTGCTGCACGCGGCGGATCTGATGAGCATGCACGACATCTCGATCGACATCGGCCCGACCCGTCACGGCATCACCCGCGGCCGCACGATCTATTTCTTCGACCCGAGCGGCAACCGCAACGAAGTGTTCTGCGGGGACTACACCTGGTACCCGGATCGCCCGCCCATCACCTGGGAGACCGAGCAGCTCGGGCGCGCCATCTTCTACCACGACCGCAAGCTGAACGAGAATTTCCTGGGCGTGGTGACCTGAGATGACGACGACGGTGGATCTCAAGAACTTCATCAACGGCGAGTTCGTCGCGGGCAGTCGCCAGTTCGACGACTTCGACCCGGTCACGGGCCGCGTGCATGCCCGCGTGCACGAGGCCGACGAGGCCGCGGTGGACCACGCGGTGCAGGCGGCGCGCGCCGCGCTGAAGGGCCCGTGGGCGCGCATGAGCATCGCCGAGCGCAGCGAACTCCTGTTCAAGGTCGCGGATCGCATCAACGAGCGTTTCGAGGAGTTCCTGGCGGCGGAGTGCCTGGACACCGGCAAGCCCTATTCGCTCGCGCGGCACATCGACATTCCGCGCGGCGCGGCCAACTTCAAGGTGTTCGCCGACATCATCCGCAACGTGCCGACCGAGTGCTTCCGCATGGAGACGCCGGACGGCGCCGGCGCGCTGAACTACGGCGTGCGCGTGCCGAAAGGCGTGGTGGCGGTGATCTGCCCGTGGAACCTGCCGCTGCTGCTCATGACCTGGAAGGTCGGGCCGGCGCTTGCCTGCGGCAACACCGTGGTGGTGAAGCCCTCCGAGGAGACGCCCTACACCGCGACCCTGCTCGGCGAGGTGATGAACGAGGTCGGCATGCCGCCCGGCGTGTACAACGTGGTGCACGGCTTCGGCGGCGACTCGACCGGCGAGTTCCTGACGCGTCATCCGGCGGTCGATGCCATCACCTTCACCGGCGAGACCATCACCGGCACCGCGATCATGAAGAACGCCGCGGTCGGCATTCGCGACGTGTCCTTCGAACTCGGCGGCAAGAACGCCGGCGTGGTGTTCGCCGACGCCGATTTCGACGCGGCACTGGACGGCATCGCGCGCTCGACCTTCGCCAACTGTGGCCAGGTGTGCCTCGGCACCGAAAGGGTGTACGTCGAGCGGCCGATCTTCGAACGCTTCGTCGAAGCGCTCGCCGGCCGCGCGCGGGCCATGAAGATAGGTGTGCCACAGGACGCCGCCACCGGCATGGGGCCGATGGTGAGCCGCCAGCAGCGCGACAAGGTGCTCGGCTACTACCAGCGCGCGAAGGCGCTCGGCGCGACGGTCGTGGCCGGCGGCGGAGTGCCGACCATGCCGGATGCCTACGCCGACGGCTTCTGGATCGAACCGACGCTGTGGACCGGGCTGCCCGAGAACTCGCCGGTCATCCGCGAGGAGATCTTCGGGCCCTGCGCGCACCTGCGTCCCTTCGACGACGAAGAGGAAGTGATCGCGCTCGCGAACGACACGCCCTACGGGCTGTGCACCACGGTGTGGACGCAGAACGCGGCGCGCGCGCACCGCGTGGCCGAGAAGATCGATGTGGGCATCACCTGGGTCAACTGCTGGTTCCTGCGCGATCTCCGCACCTCCTTCGGCGGCGCGAAGCAGTCCGGCATCGGCCGCGAGGGCGGCGTGCACTCGCTCGAGTTCTACACGGAACTCCGCAACGTCTGTCTGAAACTCTGAGCGGCGCCGCCGCTCGCAACCGGAAACGCACCTCCATGGACGCCCAAGAGATCACCCGCTATGGCGACGCGCTGTACGCGGCCATGACCGGCCGCACCACCATCGCGCCGCTCACCACCACCTCGCCCGACATCAGCATCGACGATGCCTATCTCATCTCGCGCCACTTCCTCGAGCGGCGCCTGGCCGCGGGTGAGCGCCTGGTGGGCAAGAAGATCGGCGTCACCAGCAAGGCCGTGATGACCATGTTGAACGTCCACCAGCCGGACTTCGGCTATCTCACCGACCGCATGATGTACGCCACCGGCGCCGAGGTGCCGGCCAGCAGCACCTTGATCGCGCCGCGCGCCGAGGGCGAAATCGCCTTCGTGCTGAAGCGCGACCTGCGCGGCCCGGGCGTGACCAACGCGGACGTCATCCGCGCCACCGAGTTCGTCATGCCCTGCTTCGAGATCGTCGACTCGCGCATCACCGACTGGAAGATCAAGATTGCTGACACCATCGCGGACAACGCCTCCTGCGGCGTGGTGGTGATGGGCGACCGCGCGGTCAGGCCGACCGACGTCGACCTCTCCACCTGCGGCATCGTCGTGACCCTGAACGGCGAGATCATCTCGACCGGCGCCGGCGCCGCGGCGCTCGGCTCGCCGGTCAACTGCGTCACCTGGCTCGCCAACACATTGGGCGCGCGCGGCATCGCGCTGGAGGCGGGAGAAGTGATCCTGTCCGGTTCGCTGGTGCCGCTGCAGCCGGTCAAGCCCGGCGACAACATGCATCTCGCGCTCGGCGGCATCGGCCAGTGCGCCGTGCGTTTCACCTGAGGACCGCTCCCATGACCGTCAATGCAGCTTTGATCGGTTCCGGCAACATCGGCACCGATCTCATGATCAAGGCGCTGCGCAGCGCGCACATCAACCCGGTGTGGATGGTCGGCATCGACCCCGATTCCGATGGTCTCGCCAAGGCGCGCGCCGCGGGCCTGAAGACCACCAGCGAGGGCGTGCCGGGCCTGCTGCCGCACCTCGAAGCCGACGACATCCGCATCGCCTTCGACGCGACCTCGGCCTACGTGCACGAAGCGAATGCCAGGCCGCTGATGGAACGCGGCGTGCTGGTCATCGATCTCACGCCCGCCGCCATCGGCCCCTACTGCGTGCCACCGGTGAACCTGGCCGAGCACGTCGGCCGCGCCGAGATGAACGTCAACATGGTGACCTGCGGCGGGCAGGCGACCATTCCCATGGTCGCAGCCGTCTCGCGCGTGCAGCCGGTGGACTACGCCGAGATCGTCGCGACCGTCGCGAGCAAGTCGGCCGGACCCGGTACACGGCGCAACATCGACGAGTTCACCCGCACCACCGCGGGCGCGGTGGAGAAGATCGGCGGGGCGAAGCAGGGCAAGGCCATCATCATTCTGAATCCGGCCGAGCCGCCGCTCATCATGCGCGACACCGTGCATTGCCTGACGGCCGGTGAGCCGGACCAGGCGGCGATCACGGCGTCCGTGCACGCGATGATTGCCGAGGTGCAGAAGTACGTGCCGGGTTATCGCCTCAAGAACGGCCCGGTGTTCGACGGCCGACGCGTCTCCATCTACCTCGAAGTGGAGGGGCTCGGCGACTACCTGCCGAACTACGCCGGCAATCTCGACATCATGACGGCGGCCGCGCTGCGCACCGCCGAGATGTTCGCCCAGGAAATCGCGCAGGGCCGCATGACCCTGGCCGCGGTCAACGCCTGAGGAGGCTCGCCATGAATCTCACCGGCAAAAAGGTCACGCTGCACGACATGAGTCTGCGTGACGGCATGCATCCCAAGCGTCACCAGATCTCGCTCGAGCAGATGGTGAGCGTCGCGAGCGCGCTCGACACGGCCGGCGTGCCGCTCATCGAGGTCACCCACGGTGACGGCCTTGGCGGCGCTTCGATCAACTACGGTTTCCCCGCGCACACCGACGAGGACTACCTCCGCGCCGTGGTGCCGAAGATGCGCCAGGCGCGCATCTCCGCACTGCTCATTCCCGGCATAGGCACCATCGATCACCTGCACATGGCCAAGGACTGTGGCGTCGGCTGCGTGCGGGTCGCGACCCACTGCACCGAGGCCGACGTCGCCGAGCAGCACATCGCGCGTTCGCGCAAGCTCGGGCTCGATACCGTCGGCTTCCTGATGATGGCCCACATGGTGAGCCCCGAGGAACTCGTGCGTCAGGGCAAGCTGATGGAGTCCTACGGCGCGAACGTCATCTACTGCACCGACTCCGCCGGCTACATGCTCCCGGACGACGTCACGGCGCGCATTGGCGCGCTCCGCGCCGCGCTCGATCCCGCGACCGAGGTCGGTTTCCATGGTCATCACAACCTCGCCATGGGCGTCGCGAATTCGCTCGCCGCGGTCGAAGCGGGCGCCGCGCGCATCGACGGCTCGGTGGCGGGCTTGGGCGCCGGCGCTGGCAACACGCCGCTCGAGGTCTTCAACGCCGTGCTCGCACGCATGGGTGCCGAGAGCGGTGTGGACGTCTACAAGCTGACCGACGTCGCGGAAGACCTCGTGGTGCCGCTCATGGACCAGCCGATACGGGTCGACCGCGACTCTCTGATCCTGGGCTATGCCGGCGTCTACTCCAGCTTCCTCCTGCACGCCAAGCGCGCGAGCGCGAAGCACGGGGTGCCCTCGGCCGAGATCCTGGTCGAGCTCGGTCGGCGCAAGACCATCGGCGGGCAGGAAGACATGATCGAAGACGTGGCCTTGAACCTGAAACACGCCCGCGCGGCGGAGGCGGCGAAATGACGCTCGATAAGGACACCATCGCGAAGCTCGCCGCGCGGCTCGAAGCCGCCGAGCGCAATCGCGAGCCGCTCACCAAGATCACGGACGAGTATCCCGCGCTCGACTACGAGGACGCCTACGCCATCCAGGACACGATACGCGCGTCCAAGCTCGCGGCCGGCGTGCGCGTCACGGGCCTGAAGGCCGGCCTCACCTCGCAGGCCAAGATGCGCCAGATGAACGTCACCGAGCCCGTGTTCGGGTTTCTCACCGACCAGGGCGCCTATCCCGACGGCGGCGAAGTGCCCTTCGACAAGTTCATCGCGCCGCGCATCGAGGCCGAGATCGCGCTCGTCACTCACACCGAGCTGCGTGGTCCCGGCTGTCACCTCGCCCAGGTGCTGGCCGCCACCGACTTCGTGCTGCCGGCGGTGGAAATCCTCGATTCGCGCTACCGCGACTTCAAGTTCGATCTCGTGAGCGTGGTGGCGGACAACACCTCCGCAGCAGGCTTCGTCGCCGGCGGTCGTCCGCGGCGCGTCAACGAACTCGATCTGCCGACCTTGGGGCTCGTGGTGGAGAAGAACGGCCAGGTGGTGGAAACCGCCGCCGCCGCCGCGGTGCTCGGCCACCCCGCGACCTCGGTCGCGATGCTCGCCAACAATCTCGCGCGGCGCGGACAGGTGATTCCCGCCGGCACCTTCATCATGACCGGCGGCATCACCGCGGCCATCTCCATCGCGCGCGGCGACGCGATCACGGTACGCATCCAGGAACTCGGCTCGGTGTCGCTGCGCTTCGCCTGAGACACGTGCAAAAAAAGAGGGCGCCCTCAGGCGCCCTCGCAACCCCGTTCCTCCTGTCCCGGAGGTTTCCCTGGTCGCAGATCAGTCCGCGCCGCTCTCCAGCACGAAGTCCAGCAGGTCCTCGGCGATGCCGAGCGGGTCGTAGGTGCCGCTCCAGTCGAACTCGCAGCCATAGACGTAATCGGTGCCGTCGGACAGGCGATGGCGCACGTGTGTCGCGATGCGCACCGGCTGCGGGCGGCTCGGCAGCTTGAGGGTCAGCCACAGTTCTTCGTGCGGCGCGAGCGCGCTGTGCACGGCGGCCGGGATCTTGAGGATGATGCCGGCGTTGGAGATCTTGCGCACGCCGACAGCGTAGGCGCGCAGGCTGCCGTCGGTGACCACGTTGGGCGCCACCTGGGCCTGCAGATCGATGCCTGGTGTCGGCACCACGCCGCGCTGCAGGTTGCGGGTGTCGGCGAGGGACTGGAGATCCTGGTCGTACATGGATACGCGCTCCTGGCGGGCGGCGGGGGGCGAATGCGGCACGCGCGCCGGGGCCGGGACGCGTGGGGGATGCGTGTCGCGCTGATGCGCCGACGCCGGTTGGGCGACCCGAGGGGGGACGCCGCCGCCGGTACCATCGAGGCGTGCCCCGGCGCTGCTCAGCGCGGCCTCGTGCACCACGCCGCGCACGATGCGCTGGCGGCGCGCGAGCTGCTCGAGCTCGTCTTCGTCGGGGCGCTCGAACGACGGCCTCTCGGCGCGATTCTGGTCTTCGTTGATGTCGGGTCCGGCCATGGTGGCTCGTGCGTGCTGGTGCTCGTGTCCGGATTCTAGGGGTGGGGCCGGCGGCATGGGCCGCAAAGAAGCGCTTTCCTTGCTTAATTCCCGTCATAGATTGTTAAATCGAATGAGTTTGCCAGGGCCGTCGCTTCAAGTACGTCCGCCGGGGACCCGTCCATGACCAGCACCGCGCGGCTCGCCTGCGTCCATTCCCTCGATCACTTCGCGCTGCGCGTGCCCGATCTGCACGTCGCGGCGAGCTTCTACGAGGCCTTCGGTCTCAGCGTCGCGCGGGTCGGCGAGGTGCTGACCCTGAAGTGCGCCGGCAGCGGGCACGTGTGGGGCCGGGTGGTGCCGGGCGCGAGCAAGAGCCTGGGCTGGCTGTCCTTCGGCTGCGCCGACACGGACTACCGCGGTCTGCTGCGCCAGCTCGAGGCGGCCGGCGCGCAGCGCCGCGATGGCCCGCGCGAGGCGGAATCGGGCGGCAGCTGGTTCGCCGATCCGGACGGCAACCTGCTGCAGGTGAAGGTCGGACCCAAGGTCTCGGCCAGCGCGCGTCGCGGGCCGCCCGCGCCGCCGCCCGCCGACCGGCT
>JAIEQK010000079.1 GCA_019747795.1 Gammaproteobacteria bacterium
ACCCAACTGACTACCGACCACGCCGCCTTCATGCGGCGACATGGCCTTAATCAGAGTTTCCTGAAGTCCGACCTACAATTGCGCAGACCTGACCTGGGGAATCACCATGACCAGAGTAGCCTTCGTCACCGGCGGCGCGAGCGGCATCGGCGCCGCGACCGCGAAGCTGTTCCGCGCCCAGGGCGCCTTCGTCTACCTGGGCGACGTACAGGTCGAGAAGGGCCGCGCGCTCGCCGCGGAACTCGGCGAGGCCGAGTTCCTCGAGCTGAACGTGCGCCACGAAGCCGACTTCGAACGGGCCTTCGCGCGCATTGCCGAGCGTCACGGTCAACTCGACGCGATGGTCAACAACGCCGCCATCGTCGGCGTGCTGGGGCCCATCGCCAGCCTGCCCATCGAGCAATACGACTACTCGCAGGAGATCATCCAGCGCAGCGTGGTGCTCGGCACCAAGCACGCCGCGCGCCTCATGCAGCCGCGGGGCAGCGGCGCGATCGTCAATGTCGCCAGTGTTGCCGGGCTGGCCGGCGGCTACTCGCCCCACGTCTACGCGGCGTGCAAGGCGGCGGTGATCAACTTCACCCATTCGGTCGCGCTGGAACTGGCCGAGGACGGCGTGCGCGTCAATGCGGTGTGTCCGGGCGCGGTGGCGACACCGATACACACCGGCGTCAAGGACGAGCGCTGGCGCGAGCGTATCGTCAAGGTGCGCGAGGCCGCGGTCGACGACCAGGCGTTGCCGCGCATGGCCGAGCCGGAGGAACTGGCCGAGGCCATCGTGTGGCTGGCCAGCGACGCCGCCAGCTACGTGGTCGGTCACGCACTGGTGGTGGACGGCGGCTTGTGCGCCGGCAAGCTGTGGCGCAAGCAGCCGCCCTTCTTTCGCGAGTTTCACCCGGCGCGCACGTGAACACCGGTCCGCGTTTCGGCGTCTGCCTGCTGCCCACCGACCAGACGCTGGCGCCGCCGGCGCTGGCGCGCGCGGTGGAGGATCGCGGACTCGACATGCTGTTCTTCGCCGAGAACAGCCACGTGCCGGTGAAACACCGCAAGAACAAGTACCACCGCGCCGACATGGTCGAGCCCTTCGCGCGCATGCACGACTCGATCACGGCGCTCGCGGCCTGCGCGGCGGTGACCGAACGCATCCAGCTCGGCACCGGCGTATGCCTGCTGACGGAGCGCGACCCGCTCATCACCGCCAAGGCCATTGCCACGCTCGACCACCTGTCCCAGGGCCGCGTGCTGTTCGGCATCGCCGGCGGCTGGATCAAGGAAGCCATCGAACACCACGGCGCCTCGTTCAAGGCGCGCTGGGACATCGTGCGCGAACGCGCGCTCGCGATCCGCGCGCTGTGGCGCGACTCACCGGCGGAGTACCACGGTGAGTGGGTGGACTTCGGGCCGTCCTGGTCCTATCCCAAGCCATTTCAACCCGGTGGACCGCCGATCTACATCGGCTCGAATTCCGACGCCGTGCCCGCGCGGGTGGCCGACTACGCGGACGGCTGGATGCCGATCTACGACCGCTACGAGGGCGATCCGCTCGCCGATCTGCGCCGCGCCTGCGACGCCGCGGGCCGCGACTTCCAGGCCATGACGGTGCTCTTGTTCGGCGCGCCGCAGGACGAGAAGGTGCTCGAGGACTTCACCGCGCGCGGCTGCGACGGCTTCGTGTTCCTGGTGCCGCCCGCGCGCCAGCACGAGATGGAGAAGGCCCTGGACGAAATCGCCGCGCTGCGTGCGCGGCTGCCGGCGTAGTCAGCGCGGGCTGACCAGGATCGGCAGCACGCTGCTGTACCAGGCGCAGTTCAGCCCCAGGGCTTCGTCCTGCCGCTGGTCGCGCGAGCACAGGTCGAGGCGCATGGCGTGGATGCCCAGCAGCAGCCAGGGCAGGTCACCGAAGCGCTGCGCGTCGGGTGGCATGCGCATGACCACCGGCGCGCCGCTGGTGCCGCGATGCGTGCGCGCGTCGGTCAGGAAGTAACCGTTACCGTCGAAGCGCAGACCGTAGACCGATGCCACCACCGCCTGTCTGACCACCGGCAGGTGATGCAGGTGATCGCGAAAGCCCAGCGGAAAGCCCGGGATGAGCGCCGAGCTGCCGACCCCTGGAAAGTCGCTCTCAGTCGGAAGGTGCGCGGCGTTGAAGGGCTTGATGTGCGCGGCGGCGGGCAGGCGTGCGCGCTCGAGTTCGATGGCGGCGACATCGACCGAGCCCGCATCGTCGCGCGCGTCGCACCACAGTCCGCGCCCCTCGCGATAGAGCGGCAGCGAAAAGCGCACGGCCGCCGCCAGGTTCAGCGCATCGGTATGCAGTTCGATTTCGATGCGATCGGGATGGTGATCGGTGTCCGTGTCGCACAGCACGTGGCGGCAGGTGACCAGGAACAGGCGCTCGTCGACCGCGTACAGAAAGCCGGTCGCGTGGGTCAGCGCGCGATCGCCCGCGAAAGTCGCCACCGGCACGACGCTGAACAGCAACGTGTCCTGTACAGCGGCGGCGGTCGCGCCGCTCACCGCGGGACGGTCAGGACCCGCTGCGGGGAGCATCATGCGGCGTCATGGGCAGCATTTCGTTGACCTGCAGCCGGCTGCCCTGCATCAGCGTGGCGTGCAGCGCGTCGACCGCCTGCTGCGCGTGGCCGCGATTGGGCATGAACACGAAGCCGAAGCCCTTGGAGCGGCCGGAGCTCGCGTCCTGCATCACCACCGCGCGCGTGACGGCGCCGAGTGGCGCGAAGGCGCTGCGAAGTTGGTCGGCGGTGACGTCTCGGGCGAGGTTACCAACATAGATCTGCATGACGATGGGTTCCGTGAGGGGTGCCGCCCGGCGTGACAGGCGCCGAACGGGGGCGCGGTCGAGCGTTGGGCCTGGGCGCCCGTCAGCGTGGACGGACTGCGCCAGTGGAGAGCCTAGTCTATCCGCCCGTCCCGGTCAGTGCGGCACACCGCATTGCGGCACCGCTAAGCGCTGCAGCGAACAGACCGGCCGCCACGCCGAGCGCACAATCGTCGACCCCGTACTTCGAGCCGCGCGATGAACATGCTTGCCTGGATTGTGCTCGGTGTGCTGTCAGGTTACGGCGCCAGTCGCCTCAGCAACATCGCGGGGCCGACCTACCTGGCCGACGTGCTGGTCGGAATGGCTGGCGCGGTACTCGGCGGCCTTGGCTGCGTGGCGCTGGCCGCACACCCGTCCCAGCCCTTCGATGTCACCAGCCTGCTCGCCGCCGGCCTCGCCGCGGCGCTCGCGCTGCGCGCTTTCCATGTGTGGTTTCCACGCAAGCTGGCGACCGTGGTGAAGCGCTCCACGCGCTGGCATTGAAGCGCGCGCCGCTTCACTCCAGCGCCGCGAGGCGTTCGGTCTCGCGACGGACGACGCGGTAACACTCGCAGGACAAGGCCTCGATGCGCGCGCGATCGAGCACCAGGATGCGGCCGCGGGCGTAGCGAATCGCGCCCTCGCGCTGCAACTTCGCCGCCGCCTGACTCACGCCTTCCCGCCGCACGCCGAGCAGCTGCGCCAGGTACTCCTGGGTGAGCGCCAGGGTGCTGCCCGCGGCTCTGTCCAAGGACAGCAGCAGGCACCGGCATAGTTGCTGTTCGATCAGATGATGCCGATTGCAGATGGCGGTCTGTGCCATCTGCGTCAGCAACGCCTGGGTGTAACGCAGCAGCGCGACGTGCAGTTCCGCGTGCCGCTTGAACTCGGCCTTGAGCTGCGCCGCGGGCAGGCGCAGCGCCTGGCCGGCGGCGCGCACCACGGCGCGACCCGGCGTCGACTCACCGCCCATGAAGAGCGCCACGCCGATCACGCCATCGTTGCCGACCTGGGCAATCTCGGCGCAGCCGCCGGACTCAGTGAGGTATTGCAGCGAGACGATGCCCGCGAGCGGGAACACCACGTGGGCGGGCGGACTGCCGGCATCGTGCAGTACCTGGCCGGCAACCAACGCGATGGGCTCGAGGTCCGGCGCCAGGCGCGCGCTGGCGTCCGGCGGCAGGCGCGCGAGCAGCCCGTTGCGCGGCGCGCCGCGCCGCTCACTCACGGGGTGGCGCTGAAAACGCTGTGGCGTCGCGCAGACCATCGAGGCCGGCCGCGCTCCACCAGCGCGAATCCAGGATCTCGAAACGAATCATGGTGGGTTCGCCGCTGAACAGCGGCGTGCTCTGATACTGCGGATACTTGCCCCGCAGCGCGACGACGGCGGCTTCGAAGTCCGGGTGGTCCGCGCCCACTTCCCGCGCGACGGCCGCGAGGCGCAGCCACCACAGCTGCCGCCAATCGTCCGCATAGCGATCGATCACCAACCCGACGCGAGGTTCGCGCGCGATGTATCGCAGTCGCGCGAGCCGCGCGCTGCTCTTCGGCTTGCCGTCTATCGGCGAGTACAGCGCCTCGCCCACGAGCGCGAATACGATGGGCATGACCTCCGGGGCGCCGCCGTCGCCGATCAAGGCCAGGCGCGCCACGGGCTCGCGGTCGAGGATCTCGGCGAGCAGGTGGGGGGACAGAGCTTGCACGCTGTCGCGGTGGCGCCTCAGGCCGCCTCGAAGCCCTGGCTGAAGGTGCCGCTGGCGCGCTGTCCTCGCCGCGGTCCGGCCTCGTCGTCCCGCGTCACTGTCACCTTGCGCAGCACGGCGAGATAGCCCGGCTCGGTCTCGATGCGTTCGCCGAAGCCGTTGTCGCAGAGATAGCGCCGCAGCAGCGCCAGGCGATAGCAGGGCACCCACATCAGCAGATGGTGCTCGAGATGCAGGTTGACCCGGTAGGGCGCGACCAGCAGGCGTTCCAGCGGATTGGCGAGCGTGGTGCGCGCGTTGCCGAACACGTCGTCGGGCGCGCGTACCACGGCGTGCTCGGCGATGTTCCGGATGCGCAGCACGAGCTGCTGCCAGGTGAGCAGCGGCACCAGCCACAGCGCGGGATACAGCCAGCCGTGGCCGAGGCGCCAGGCGAGCGCCCACAGGCCGAGATTGACCAGCGTCTGCGGCCCCAGCTGCCGCCAGTAGCGCCGCGCGCGCGCGACGACGGACAGCGTCGCCGGTCCCAGCGCCTGGGTGAACTGCGCCTTGCGCTGCGCGAAGCCGGTCCGGCCGCTCAGATCGCGCAGCAGCTTGCGACGCAGGCTCGCGCGCGTGATGGGGAAATGCGCCGAGAGGATGATGTCCGGATCGTCCTCGCGCTGCGTGCGCATGTGGTGCTTGAGGTGGTAGGTGCGGTAGACGTCGGTGTCGGCGAAGGTCGGCCAGGCGCAGAAGCCCTGCGCCAGCAGCCGGTTCAGCCAGGCGCTCCGCGCGAGGCTGCCATGCGCGCCGTCGTGCATCAGGATCAGGAGCCCCAGCTGGCGGCTGCCGATGATCATCACCGCCAGCAGGTAGGTCAGTGGGTTCGGCCACAGCACGAACAGCGCGGCCGCGGCCAGCATGGTGAGCCAGGCATGTGCGACCAGCGCCACGCCCCAGGCGTCGGAACGGCTGCGCACGGCATCGAGCTGGGCGGGGGTGAGGAGATCGGTGGCGGCGGGACTGTTGCGCATGACGGGGCTCGCGGCGAGCCCTGAGTGTAGACACGGCGCGACGCGCTGGCCAGCGCCACGGCGGGCGCCAGCCAGCGAGACCCCGGCGGCGGCGCATGCCCCGTGGCACGCGCCGCCGCGGCCTGTCAGGGCCGGTGATGGCGGGGCGGACGCAGCGTCTCCAGGGCGTCGCGCTGCGCCGGGGTCAAGAGCGCCCGCAGCGCATGCAGGTTACGCGTGTGCAACACCGCGAGCTCCACCATGGTCGCGGTGCCGCTCTGCGCCTGGGCGCGTACGGCCGCCTCGTCGAAGACCTCCGCTTCGGTCAGCGCGCGCAGCGCGCGATGCTGTTCGACCAGGCGTCGCACGAGCGGTCGCGCGTCGCTGCGCGCCTGGGTGGAGAGTTGCTCGAACGCGGCGCGCTGCGTGTCATCGAGATCGAGTTCATCTGCCAGGTGCTCGAAGCGGAACAGTTCGCGGCCGACGAAGTCGTCGCCGCCGAATCCCGGACCGGGTTCGGCGCGCGCGGCGCCGACGGCCAGGCAGAGCGTGAGGAGCGCCAGGGGGCGCTTGAGCTTGGTGGTCGCGATATGCATGTTGCGGTCTCCTCGTTGCCAGGTGTCGCGTGACGACGCACAGGGCGGCGTCACGGCGGCAACTATCGACGCGCATCGCGCAGCGATGATGGACGAAACCGGCGCGAAGATGCGCAACATGGAGGAACGGTGCAGACACGGCGCAGATAGTGCAGTTTGCTTGCCGCGCCCCCGTCGCGTGGCGCACCATCGCGGCCAGCATGCGTCTGCGCCTGTTTCACAAACTGCTGCTGGTGTTGGCAGGCACGAGCCTGGTCAGCGTGCTCTTGTTCGCGGGCTTCGCGCACTGGTACATCCACCAGAGCTTTCTCCGCTATCTGAACGAGGCGCGCGAACAGCGGCTCGAGTCGGTGGCCGAGGCGCTGGAAGCGCTGTACCGGCGTGACGGTGACTGGCGCGCGCTGCGTGACGATCCGCACGCGTGGCGCCTGCTGCTGCGGCGCGTGATGCGCGCCTCGTCCGCGACCGGCGACATGGAGATACCGCCACCGCCCGACGCGCGCGCGTTCCCACCGCCGCGTCGCCACGAAGGTCCCCCGCTCGAGCCCGGCCTGCTCGATGCGACGCGCCACCCGGTGGTGGGCGCGGCGCTGGCGCCGAGCGCGGAGGGCCTGCGCGCGCTGCGCGTCGATGGCCAAGTGGTCGGCTGGCTGGGACTGCCGCCGCTGCGCCACCCGGCGAATCCGCGCGATCAGCGCTTCGCCGAGCGCCAGGCGCACATCCTGCTGATCGGGGCGGGCCTCACCGTGATGGTCTCGATCCTCGCCGCGACCCTGGTCGCGCGCCGCCACGTGCGTCCCATCACGCGCATCGGTGCGAGTGCAAGGGCGCTGGCCTCGGGCGACTTCAAGACCCGCCTGCCGCGCCTGGGCGACGACGAGATCGGCGCGCTGGCCGACGACTTCAACCTGATGGCGCGCACGCTCGAAGAGAACGAGTCGGCGCGCCGTCGCTGGTTCGCCGACGTGTCCCACGAACTGCGCACACCGCTGACCATCATGCGCGGTGAACTGGAGGCCGCGCGCGACGGCGTACGCCCGCTGAACGCGGCGCTCCTCGCGTCGCTGGAACAGGAAGCCGCGCGGCTGCATCACCTGGTGGAGGATCTCTACCAGCTGGCGCGCGCCGACATCGGCGCGCTGGACTACGAGTTCGCGCAGGCCTCGCTCGGCGCGCTGGTCACCGAGTCGCTGACCCACTTCGCCCATCGCTGGCAGCAGGCGGGACTCAGCTACGACTACCAGCTCGATGCGGAACTGCAATCTCGCGTCGATCAGCGGCGCTTTCGCCAGCTGCTCGAGAACCTGTTCGAGAACGCCACGCGCTACACCGACGCGCCGGGACGCATTCGCGTGAGCCTGTCCCGCGACGGCGACGAGGCGCACCTGGTGGTGGCGGACAGCGCGCCCGGCGTACCGCCCGAGGAACTCCCGCTGCTGTTCGAGCCTCTGCACCGCGCCGAACGCTCGCGCAGCCGCGCGCACGGCGGCTCGGGCCTGGGACTCGCCATCTGCCAGCGCATCGTCACCGCCCATGGCGGACGCATCAGCGCGGCCCCGGCGCCCGAGGGCGGCGTCGCCATCCATGTCCACCTGCCCCTGGCAAGCTGAGAACGCGCCGCCATGCACGACACCGGACCGCATATCCTGATCGCCGAGGACGAAGCCAAGATCGCCGAGTTGGTCGCCGACTACCTGCGCGCCGCCGGCATGCGCGCGACCATCGTCGCCGACGGCGCCCTGGTGCTGCCCGCCGTCGCGCAACTCGCGCCGGCGGCCCTGGTGCTGGATCTCATGCTGCCGAACCGCGACGGCCTCTCCATCTGCCGCGAGCTGCGCCAGGCGAGCACGCTGCCGGTGATCATGGTGACCGCGCGCGTCGAGGAAATCGATCGACTGCTGGGCCTCGAGCTGGGCGCGGACGACTACCTGTGCAAGCCCTTCAGTCCGCGCGAACTGGTGGCGCGCGTGAAGGCCGTTCTGCGCCGCAGCCAGGGCAACGCCGTCAGCCGCGCGAGCGCGCCGCGCTTCGAGGTGGACGAGGAACGCATGCGCGCGGTGGTCGACGGCCAGCGCCTGGACCTGACGCCGGTCGAGTTCCGCCTGCTGGCGACCATGGCGCGTCATCCGGGGCGGGTCTACCGCCGCGACGAGCTGCTGGATCTCGTGTACGACGACTATCGCGAGGTGTCCGATCGCACCATCGACAGCCATGTGAAGAACCTGCGCCGCAAGATCGACCAGGCCCTGCCCGGGCAGCCGGTGATCCACTCGGTGTACGGCATCGGCTACCGCTTCGAAGTGGACTGAGGGCCCGCCGGCCCGCTTCCCATCGAAAGGCCAAATCACGACAATACCGGCGGCCCAACCCACCGGATCCGCCGCGCATGCTCGCCGTCATCTCGCCCGCCAAGACGCTCGATTTCGCAAGCGAGCCGCGGGACGTGGTGACCACCCGCCCGGCATTCCACACCGAGGCCGAGGCGCTGGCCGCGATCATGGCCAGGCGCAAGCCCGCGCAGCTGAAGAGCCTGATGGACATCAGCGACGAACTCGCGCGGTTGAATCACGCGCGCTTCCAGGCGTGGTCACCCAGTCCCGCGCCGGACGCCGAGCGCGCGGCGCTGTACGCCTTCAGGGGTGATACCTACCTGGGCCTCGATGCGCCCAGCCTGACCGCGCGACAGGTCGCCTATGCGCAGGACCACCTGCGAATCCTGTCCGGCCTGTACGGCGTGCTGCGGCCGCTGGACACCATCCAGCCCTACCGCCTGGAGATGGGCACCGCGCTGCGTACGCCGCGTGGCCGCAATCTCTACGCGTGGTGGGGCGAACTGCCGGCGCGCGCGCTGGCCGAGCAGGCCGCCGCGCTGCGCACGCGCTGGCTCGTCAATCTCGCGTCGCAGGAATACTTCGGCGCGGTCGACACGCGCGCGCTCGATCTCGAGGTGGTCACGCCGGTGTTCCAGGACTGGTCCGGCGGGCGCTATCGCACCCTCGGCCTGTTCGCCAAGCGCGCGCGCGGTATGATGGCCCGGTTCCTCATCGAACGTCGCTGCCGCAAGCCCGCCGAGCTGCTCGCCTTCGACACCGCGGGCTACGCCTACGACGCGCAAGCTTCGACCCCCGACGCGCCGGTGTTCCGCCGCCGCGCGGCCACTGCCTGAGCGCCGCCCGGCGCGCCACGCCTGGAGAGACCACTCATGTTTCGTGCACTGCTGCTGCTGATGACCCTGGCCTCGGGCCCGGCCCTGGCCGCCGACGGCGCGCCGCGCGTGGTGCTGGATACTTCCGCCGGCGCCATCACCGTCGAGCTCGACGCCAAGCTCGCGCCGGGCACAGTGAAGAACTTCCTCGACTACGTCAGCGCCGGCTTCTACGCGGGCACCATCTTTCATCGCGTGATCCCGAACTTCATGATCCAGGGCGGCGGTTTCACCGTCGACATGACCCAGAAGGACGCCCGCGAGCCGATCAAGAACGAAGCCGGCAACGGCCTCCTGAACGCCCGCGGCACCATCGCCATGGCGCGCCGCGGCGACCCGCACAGCGCCAGCGCGCAGTTCTTCATCAACCTGGCCGACAACAGCTTCCTCGATCACCAGGACGACAGCGTCTCCGGCTACGGTTACGCGGTGTTCGGCAAGGTCGTGGACGGCATGCAGGTGGTCGACGCCATCGCCGCCACGCCCACCTCCGCGCAGGGTCCGTTAGAGGATGTGCCAACCAAGCCCATCGTCATCAAGAGCGCCCGCCTGGTCACGCCCTGAGGGCCCGAGGTCTGCCCATGCCCTACATGATTCGCACCTACGACAAGCCGGACGCGGCGGCGCTGCGCGCGGCGACCCGCGCCGCGCATCTCGAGTACCTGCGTCCCTTCACCAGCCGTCTGCTGGCCGCCGGCGGCTTCCTGGAAGACGACGGCAGTGTCGGTCGTGGCGGCATGATTCTCTTTGACACCGACGACCGGGCCGAGGCCCAGGCGCTGATCGACAACGATCCCTTCACCCGCGCCGGCGTGTTCGAACGGGTCGAAGTGCTGCGCTGGCGCAAGGTGTTCTTCGACGGCCGGGACCTCTCGGCCTGAGCCCGACGCGTCGGTACGCCGGCGCCACCCGCCATGTCCCTGCTCTCCCTGTTCAATCTCAATCTCGACTTCGGCGAGCAGGTGATCTTCCGCGATGCGGAGTTCACACTCGAGGCCGGCGAGCGCGTGTGCCTCATCGGCCGCAACGGCGCCGGCAAGTCGACCCTGTTCAAGGTGATCACCGGCGCGGTCGTGCCGGACAGCGGTGAAGTACGCAAGCGCGGCGACGTGCACATCGGCCAGCTGGAGCAGACATTGCCGGCGGATCTCTCGCTCACGGTGCGCGACTTCGTCGCGGGTGGGCTCGCCACGCACATCGCGCTCATCGAACGCTTCGGTGAACTCACCGCCGCCGGCGCGCTGGACGACGTGGGATTGCGTGAACTCGAGGACACCCAGCGGCGCATCGAAGCCCACGGCGGCTGGGACGTGGAGAGCCAGATAGCGGCCGTCATCACCGCGCTGGAACTCCCCGGCGAGCGCCGCCTGGCCGAGCTCTCGGGCGGCTGGCAGCGGCGCGTGTGCCTGGCCCGCGCCCTGGTCAGCCAGCCGGACATCCTGCTGCTCGACGAGCCCACCAACCACCTCGACCTGGCCGCGATCGAATGGCTCGAGAAGCGCATCCGCGCGTTCAAGGGCAGCGTGCTGTTCATCACCCATGACCGCGCCTTCCTGCAGGCGCTCGCCACGCGCATCGTCGACATCGACCGCGGTCGCCTGCAGAGCTGGCCCGGCGACTATCAGCGCTACCTCGCGTTGAAGGAACAGGCGGTGGAGACCGAGGCGCGCCACGACGCGCTGTTCGACAAGCGGCTCGCCGAGGAAGAGGCCTGGATTCGCCAGGGCATCAAGGCGCGCCGCACGCGCAACGAGGGCCGCGTGCGGGCGCTGGAGCGCATGCGCGAGGAACACGCCCAGCGCCACAAGCGCGATGGCCGCGCGCGCATCACCGTGCAGGAGGCCGAGCAGTCCAGCCGACGCGTGGTGGAGGCGCGGCACATCAGCTACGCCTACGGCGACACGCCGGTGATCAAGGACCTCACGGTCAAGATCATGCGCGGCGAGCGCATCGGGCTCATCGGCAACAACGGCGTGGGCAAGAGCACGCTGCTGCGCCTGCTGCTCGGCCAGCTCGAACCCGACAGCGGCTCGATCAAGTTCGGCGAGAACCTGGAGGTCGGCTACTTCGATCAGCTGCGCCAGCAGCTCGATCCGAACAAGACCGTGGCCGAGGTGGTGGGTGATGGCCGCGACTACATCCTGGTGAACGGCAAGGAGCGCCACGTGGTGGGCTACCTGCGCGGCTTCCTGTTCAGCGCCAAGCGCGCCATGACGCCAGTCGGCTACCTGTCCGGTGGCGAATGCAATCGGGTGATCCTGGCCAAGCTCTTCACCCGCCCGACCAATCTCATGATCCTCGACGAGCCGACCAACGACCTCGACGTCGAGACCCTGGAAGTGCTGGAAGAACAGCTCGCCGACTACCAGGGCACCATCATCGTCGTGTCCCACGACCGCGCGTTCCTGGACAACGTGGTGACCAGCACACTGGTGTTCGAGGCGTCGGGCGAGGTGCTGCGCTACCCGGGCGGCTATTCCGACTGGCTGCGGCACGGCCGCCAGCTCGCGGCGCGGGACGAGCCGGTGGTCGCGAAGGCGCCTGCACCGAAACGCGAGGCGCCGCCGGCGCCGAAGGCCGAGAGTCCGTCCAAGGCCGGCAGGTTGACCTACAAGCTGCAGCTCGAACTCGAGCAGTTGCCAAGCCGCATCGAGGCGCTGGAGGCGGAGATCGCCGCGCTGGAAGGCGAGACGACGGCGGGCGACTTCTACAGTCGCCCCTACGACGTGATCCAGCCGCTGCTGGATCGCTTGGAAATCAAGCGCGCTGAACTCGACACCGCTATGACTCGCTGGGACGAGCTGGAGACGCAGCAGCGCGGCGGATGAGCAACGGTCAGGCCATGCATGGCGGGTTGAAACCCGCCCTACAGGAGGCTCGGAGGCCCTGCTGTAGGGCCGATTTCAATCGGCCATGTACCGCGGATCAAACCCCGCCTTGCGTCAAGTGCCCAGCCGCCGCAGCGCCGCCGAGGTCAGGTACTTGTCGTACACCTCCACGCCCTGGTTGACGAACATCTCGTAGCCGCCGGC
>JAIEQK010000015.1 GCA_019747795.1 Gammaproteobacteria bacterium
TCGCCGTGCCCGGTGGCAGTAGCCCTTGCAAGCGCGCGCATTTAATTCATATATTAATCTTTAACCTGTAAAGAGATGCGCCGCCACCATGGCAATGCAGGATTTCAGCCGCTCCCTGCCCATGCGCCTGTACCGGGCGCTTGCCGTGGTCATGCCGCGTTTCCGCCGGATTTTCGCCAAGGCCGGCCTGACCGAGCAGCAGTGGCGCGTGCTCCGGGTGCTGTGGGAGCAGCCTTCGGTGCCGCAGAGCGCCCTGGTAGAGCTCACCCTCATACCGGCGCCTAGCCTGATTGGCGTGTTGGATCGCCTGACCGTCGCCGGCCTGGTGGAGCGTCGCCGGGGTACGGACGATCGACGGGTGGTGGAAGTCGCGGCCACCGCCGCGGGGCGCGCCCTGGAAGAACGGCTGATGCCGGACGTGCAGGCGACCTATGCCGAGCTGCGGGCGTCGCTGGACGAATCGACCTGGCGCGCGCTCGAGACCGGGCTCGACGAACTCATCCGCGCGCAGCGGCCGCGAGAGGGCGCCGCAGCGGCGCAGGCAAGGGCAAGACATTCAACGGGGGAGGACATCGCATGAACGCGCAAGGCAACGGCATTCGCAACGGACAACAGTATCTCGACGGCCTGCGCGACGGCCGGCAGGTCTGGCTGCACGGCCGACGCGTCGAAGACGTGACGACCGAACCCGGTCTGTGCCGCGGCGCGCACACCCTGGCGGGCTTCATGGATCGCCAATTCGACCCCGCGCGCCGCGACCTGCTGACCTACGAAGAGGACGGCAAGCGCTATGGCATGTCCTTCCTCGTACCCCGTTCCCAGGCCGACGTCGCGCGCCGTGGCGCGGCCTTCTACGAATGGGCGACCTGGTCGAACGGCATGTTCGGCCGCACGCCGGACTACAAGAATGCCTCGGTGATGGCCTTTGCCGCCGGCGCGGACTTTCTCGCGCAGGGCCGACCCGAGTTCGCCGACAACATGCGGCGTTACTACCAGTACGTGCGCGACCACGACAAGGTGCTGACCCATACCCTGGTCAATCCCACCTTCAGCCATGCGCAGTTCAAGGACGGCAAGTACAGCGACAAGGTCGCGCTGCAGATCGTGAAAGAGACCGACGCCGGCATCATCGTGAACGGCGCCCGCCTGCTCGCGACCCTCGGCCCGCATGCCGACGAGATCGAAGTCTTCCCGTCGACCCTGCTGACCGCCGCGCCGGAGAACATGCCGTTCGCCTTTGCCTTCGCGCTGCCCGTGGCCACGCCCGGGATTCGCCTGCTGTGTCGCGACAGCTACGACCTGGGCCAGAGCCATTTCGACGCGCCGCTCGCCTCGCGCTTCGAGGAGATGGACGCGGTGGTGGTGTTCGACAACGTGCTGGTGCCCTGGGAACGGGTCTTCATGTACCGCGAGCCGCTGCTGTGCAATCGCGCGTTCGCCGAGACCAACGCTGTCATCCACATGATGCACCAGGTGGCATGCGGCAAGCTCGCCAAGGCGGAGTTCATCGTCGGCCTGCTGTGCGCGATGGCGCGCGCGACCGGCAAGGACAAGGACGGCGAGATCAAGGCACAGATCGCCGAAGCGATGTGGATAGCGGAGACCATACGTGCGTTCCGCTACGCCGGCGAGGGGCAGGCCCATCCCGACCAGCGCGGCGTGTGGATGCCGCTGCGCAGGCCCCTGGATAGCTCGCGCAACCTGTTCCCGCGCATGTATCCGCGTCTGGTGGAACTCGTGCAGTTGCTCGGCTCGAGTTCGCTGATGGCGATCCCCTGCGAGGCGGACTTCAGCAACGCCGTCGCCCCCGACGTGGCGCAGTATTTCCAGACCGTCAATCTCGCGAGCCGCGAGCGCATCGGCCTGTACAGGCTCGCCCATGACGTGGCGATTTCCGCTTTCGGCAATCGGCAGGCGCTCTATGAACGCTTCTTCTTCGGGCCACAGAACGTGATGGCCGGCATCTACTTCGACCTCTACGACAAGGACGCGATGATCGCCCGCGTCGAAGAACTGCTGGCGCGCGACTAGGCGGGATCCGGCTCGCCCATCGCGTCCGAGAACTCGGCGAGCAGACGGTAGAGCGCCCGCAGCTTGCTGGTACCGAACTGCGCTTCGATGCCGCGATAGAGGCGCTCGGAGTCCGGCGCGACGGTATCGAACAAGGCCCGACCGCGCGAAGTGAGTTCGAACAACACTCGTCGCTGGTCGGACTGGTGAGCGCCACGCTTCACCAGGCCGGTGGTCTCGCAGTGCTGGACGATGCGAGTGAGGCTGGGCGCCAGGAGAAAACAACGGCGCGCCAGTTCGCGCCCGTCGAGCGCACCAGCGGAGGCGAGCACGCGTATCACGCGCCACTGCTGTTCGGTCAGGCCGTGCCGGCGCAGCATGGGCCGAAAGTGCGCCATCGCCGCCTCCCGCGCCTTCAGCAGTTGCAGCGGCAGCGACAATTCGATGTCCCGCAGTGGCGATGCCTCGGGCGCGGGCTCGGCGGGCAGTGGCATGGCGTGCTTGCTCGGGTTCAGAGCAGGCCCGCGCGCTGCAGAACGCCGTCGAGGCGCTTTTCGAGTTCGGCGGTCGCCGGCACCATGGGCAGACGGTGCTCGTTGCTGTCGAGCAATCCCAAGCGCTTCATCATGTACTTCATGGGAATCGGATTGGTATCGAAGAACACCGCCTGATTGATCTCCAGCAGGCGCTGGTGCAGGGCACGGCCCGTGGCCAGGTCGCCGCGCCAGACCGCCTCGCACATTTCGGCCAGCACACCGGGCCGCAGGTTGCCTACAGCGTTCATGAGACCGCAGGCGCCGATGGCCATCATTGGGAACGACAGTTCCTCCAGACCGACGAAAATCCGGAACTCGTCGCCGAAGGCGGCCAGGCACTCGGTCACCAGTCCCAGGTCGTTGACCGCGTGCTTCATGCCGATGAAATGCCTGGAGCGCTCGCGGATCTCCTTCATCGACTCGAGCGTGACGTTGACCGCCGCGCGCCCGGGGATGTGGTAGATCATCCACGGCGTCTCGTGGCGCTCGGCGAGCGTCAGGTAGTACTGCACGAGACCGCGCTGAGGCGGGCGAATGTAGTAGGGCGTGACCACCAGCAAAGCGTCGACGTCGCGTGCTACAGCGTGGGATGTCAGCGCCTCGGTTTCCGCCAGCGATTGCGAGCCGGTGGCTGCCACCACCGGCACTCGGCCGGCGACCACTTCCAGGGCGACATCGACCAGGCGATTGCGCTCGGCGAGCGTGAGCGTCGAGGGCTCGCTGGTGGTGCCGTTGACCAGCACACCGTGGGAACCGTTCTCGACCTGGAAATCGATGAGTCGCGCATAGCGCTCGTAATCCACCGCGCCCTGTTTGAAGGGCGTCACGACCGGCGGAAACGAGCCTCGGAGCGTGGGGCGAGACGACATAAACATGACCCTTGCGAACGATGACGGCGCCGCCAGCCTTGACGGGTGCGGCGCAGGCAGTATAGTTAACATGTTAATGGACGACAATGCCCGGGCCGCGAACTTTTGCAAGGTTCGAACTGCCCCGACACACCCGCGTGAACCCTAGCGAGAGCAACACGAAGAGGAGCGCATGACCCCAGCACTCGACAGCAATGTCGCCGAGTCCGAAGCACTGCTGGCGCGCTTCCGCGCGCGGCCATTGCCCCACCTGATCGATGGCGAGACCTGCCCCTCGCGGAGCGGCCGAACGTTCGAGAACCTCGCGCCGGTCGATAACTCCTCCCTGGGACAGGTCTGCGCCGGCGACGTGGATGACATCGCGCGCGCCGCGGCGGCCGCCGCCCGCGCTTTTCCGGCGTGGCGTGACCTGGCCGGCGACCACCGTCGCGCCCTGCTCCATCGCATCGCCGACGGTATCGAGGCCCGCGCGCGCGACATCGCCCTGGTCGAGAGCATGGACTCGGGACAGGCGCTGCGCTTCATGAGCAAGGCGGCGCTCAGAGGCGCCGAGAACTTTCGCTTTTTCGCCGATCGCGCGCCCGGCGCGCGAGACGGGCGTTCGATGCCCGCCGAGGAACACCTCAATTACTCGCTGCGGCAGCCCATCGGTCCGGTGGGCGTGATCACGCCCTGGAACACGCCCTTCATGCTCTCGACGTGGAAGATTGCGCCGGCACTCGCCGCGGGCTGCACGGTGGTCCACAAGCCCGCGGAATGGTCGCCCCTGTCGGCGATGCTGCTGGCGGAGATCGCCCACGAAGCCGGGCTGCCGCCCGGGGTATGGAACGTCGTACAGGGTCTCGGCGAAGAAGCAGGCAAGGCCCTGACCGAACACCCCGCCATCAAGGCCATCGCGTTCGTCGGGGAGTCCAACACGGGCTCACAGATAATGCGCCAGGGCGCGGCCACGTTGAAGCGCGTGCACTTCGAACTCGGCGGCAAGAATCCCGTAATCGTGTTCGCCGATGCGGACCTGGAGCGGGCGCTGGACGCCGTCGTGTTCATGATCTTCAGCTTGAACGGTGAACGTTGCACGTCTTCGAGTCGCCTCCTCATCGACGCCAGCATCGCCAAGGAATTCCTTGCGCGCCTCGAGGCAAGAATCGCCACGCTCAAGGTGGGACACCCGCTGGATCCGGCGACCGAGATCGGCCCGCTCATCCACCGACGACACTTCGAGAAGGTCTGCGGCTACTTCGACATCGCCCTCAAGGACGGCGCGACCATCGCGGCCGGCGGGCGACCAGCGGCGCACGGCACCGGCAACTTCGTCCAGCCGACACTGTTCGTAGGCGCGTCCAACACCATGCGCATTGCCCAGGAGGAAATCTTCGGGCCTGTGCTCACAGCCGTGACCTTCGGTTCCGAAGAAGAGGCGTTGGCGCTCGCGAACGACGTGCCCTACGGCCTGGCGGCCTATCTGTGGACACGTGATGTAGAACGTGCTCACCGCTTCGCCCGCGACCTGGACGCCGGCATGATCTGGGTGAACTCGGAGAACAATCGACACCTGCCAGCGCCCTTCGGCGGCATGAAGGCCAGCGGAATCGGTCGCGACGGCGGCGACTATAGTTTCGAGTTCTACATGGAGACCAAGAACGTGTGCGTCGCCCTCGGCAGCCACAGCATCCCGCGGCTCGGTGCGCCATGAGCCTCTATCAACTGCAAAAGAGCCTGTTCACCCTCAATCGTGAACCCGTCGCGCAAGCCCAGTTCAAGGCAGATCGCGAGGCGTTCCTGGACCAGTACGAGCTGACCGACGAAGAGGCGCAGGCGCTGCGTGACGGCGACATCGGCCTCTTGTACGTGCTCGGCGTCAACGGCCAGATCCTCATGCACTTCGCCGCCTTTCTGGGCATTGCCTGGTTCGATTATCTCGAACTCATGCGCCAGGGTGTGTCCCGCCATGGACCGGTACGGGCAGGCGTCTATGCCATGACAGGTGGAGGCGCAAGCTTCACTCCCGAAGGAGACCGCACATGAGCCTCGTATTCGCCGGCATCTGCAGTCACGGCCCAGGCATGACCGGTCGCGCGCACCTGGTACAGAACACGGAGCGCAGGGACGAGTTCTTCGCCAAGTTGGACATGCTCCGCGCCGAACTTCGCGAAAGCGGCGCCGAGGCGCTGATCGTGGTGGCCGCCGAACACTTTGCCAATTTCTTCATGAACAACATGCCGGCGTTCTGCATGGGCATCGCCGACCATTACGAAGGTCCCATCGAGGATCCAGCCTGGCTTCGCATCCCACGCCGCCGGATACCCGGCAACAGCGATCTCAGTGGTCGCCTGGTGCGGGAAGTCATGCAGAGCGTCGACACCGCCTACGCCGAGGAATGGAAGTTCGACCATGGGATCATGGTGCCGCTGAACTTCCTGACGCCCGACTACGACCTGCCGGTAGTGCCAGCCAACATCAACTGCCAAGGACCACCGCTGACACCGCTCAGCCGCGCCTGGGCGTTTGGAGAAGCGTTACGTCGAGCCTGCGATGCCGTCCCGGAACGCATCGCCCTCATCGGCACGGGAGGCATCTCCCATTGGCCGGCGACGCCAGACTCCGGAAAGATCAACGAGGCCTGGGACCGCGAATTCCTGCGCCGCCTGGCCCAACAAGACAAGGCGGGCCTTCTGACCTATTCGGATGAAGAAACCTACCGCGAAGGCGGCCAAGGCGCATTCGAGATACGCACCCACATCGCGACCGCCGCCGCGGCCCGCGGACAGGCGGCGTGGCTATACTACACAGCAGAACTACCGATCTTTGCTGTGGGATGTACTGTTGGGAGGCTTGAGGTGGGGTGAGTCTTCGCTGCTTTGGCCCTGAGCTTGGATAGGGGGGCCATTTCACGGCGGAACAGGCCCGGTTCGACAACGATATGGGTTGAAGTTGGCGATGCGGGCCAGCGCAGTGTATGTAGGAGCGAGCGCTGACATGACGGCGGTCGCTCCACTAAAACCTGACTCCAGTTGCCCAGCCGGACTTAGACTTTCGCTTACGTGCGAGGAAGCACTTGGAACGCCTGTCTGCAATGCCCTGCTATAGTTAAAACTGCGCGCCGCCGAGAATGCTGACAGTAGGCCCGACGGTTCAGGGTCGGAATATCTGCGAATCAAGAGTCTTATGTTGGAACGATTCCGTGACCGCAAGCAGTTGGATTGAGCCAGCGTGATGTTGCTGAAAAAGGTGGATTCTTGTGGCGCGCGATTTCACATGGAGTTCGACTTCTCGAGCGTTAGCGAGCTCGATTGGTTTGGTGGTAATGCGGCGATTTCTCATTGGTTCGATGCGTACACCCTTCTCGTGCCTGAGAACGAAGCCTTCTACATCAGGACTCTCAAACATTTAGTGAGGTCAGCCTCACCAGACGAGAAGCGGTTGCTGAGAACTTTCTTCGGGCAAGAAGCTCGGCATGGAGAGGCGCACAGACTTTACGCTCATAGGATGAACGAAATGGGGCTTGCCACAGCTCCTTTCGTTGAGCTAGCGAACGGAATTTTTTATGGTGCTTTGGAACCTATTCAACCAATAGGCCTGAGGATGGCCACCGTGGCGGCAATAGAGCACGTGAATGCCTTCATGGCTCACATCATATTGAGCAAAGATATGTTTCGCAACGCTCATAGAGACGTGCGTCGCCTGTTCTACTGGCATTTCGCGGAGGAAATTGAGCATAAGTGTGTTGCCCACGACTTTCTCGTTCGTGATCGTCCGTCTTATTATTTGAGGGCATTTGGTGGACTAATTGGGTTCTCCGCCTTCTTTTTGGCTTCGATCACGGGTATGTGCTTCCTGCTTGCGCAACGGAAACGTCTATTCACACGGAAAACTCTTTCAGAGTTGAAGGCATTTTGGATTGATGAAGGCGTGCTCAAGGAATCCATCCGCCATTTGGCTTCTTACTTCGCCCCAAATTTTGACCCTCGCGATTTAAGCGATAGTGCTCTGGTCGACCAGGTGAGAGGAATGCTGTTAGAGGAATGCTGACGACGTCCGTACATCTTCTTTCCGCAGCTCCCCCTTGGATTTCCTGCGCCTCATGAATGGGGCACTTGTGTGGTAAATGAAGCTAGCCACTCTGATTTCCCCCAACCGCGATGGCCGACTTATGGTCGTGTCGAGGGATCTAACCCGCGCCGTCGAGGTCGTGCATCTCGCGCCTACCCTGCAGTCGGCGCTTGATAGGTGGTCCTACGTTGGACCGCTGCTTGAGGACGTTGCAGCGCGACTTGAAGTCGGAGACCTTACCGACGCCCGCCAATTCGATCCACGTGATGTGACCAGCCCATTGCCACGGGCCTACCAGTTTCTCGACGGATCGGTGTATCTGCACCACATGATGAAAGCCCGGCAGGCGCGTGGCGTTGAGATGCCGCCCGACTTCGAAACCGAACCGCTGATGTATCAGGGTGTGTCCGATAGCTTCTTCGGTCCCAATGAAGACGTGCCGTTCTCGAGCGAGGACCTCGAGATTGATTTCGAAGCGGAGATCGCCATAGTGACCGACGACGTGCCCATGGGGGTGAGCCCGACGGACGCGGCACGCCACATAAAGCTGATCATGCTGATGAATGACTGGACAGCGCGCGCACTCACCCGTAGCGAGCTTCCCAAGGGGTTTGGATTCGTGCAGTCCAAACCGCCCTGCTCGTTCTCACCCGTCGCAGTGACACCAGACGAATTCGGCGCCGCCTGGGATGGCGCGAAGTTGAGCCTTCCGCTCCTGTCGTTCGTCAATGGCCAAGTCGTCGGCAGGCCAAACGCGGGAACGGACATGTTCTTTACCTATCCCGACCTGATCGCGCATGCCGCACGCACGCGGCGCCTGGCGGCGGGTACGGTGATCGGCGCGGGCGCCGTGTCGAATCGGGATCCCGCCACGGGGCACGGCTGCATCGCGGAAGCGCGTGTTGACGAGCAAGCCACGCATGGCGCGCCGCGCACGGCGTGGCTCCGCTTCGGCGATCGGGTGCGCATCGACATGCAAGATCCAACGGGTCTTTCGGTCTGTGGCGCACTCGATCAAGCGGTGGTCAAGGCGTCTTAGAAGCTCAGACCTTGTAGCCGCCGTCCACCGACAGTACCTGGCCGGTGATGCCGTGCCCATCGTCAGACGCCAGCAACACCGCCATGGGGCCGAGTTCGTCGGGCTCCACGATACGATTCTGCAGGCACTCGGCCGAGGCGCGGGCCTTGGCGGTGGCCGCGTCCACGCCCCAGGCGGCGCCAAGCATGTCCCAGTCGAGCAGAGAGGTGTTCGTCCAGCCGGGGCAGAGGCAATTCACGGTGACGCCGAACTGCGCCACCTCGGTCGCCATCCCGCGAGTGAGGCCGACGATACCGTGCTTGGCCGCGGTATAGGCCAGCAGCCCCCCGCCGCGCTTCGCGTAACCGGAGCCGATGTGAATGATGCGGCCCCAGCGTTGCTTGATCATGTGCGGCAGGGCTTCGCGCGACATGCGCTGCGCGGAGACCAGGTTCAACATGATGTTGGCGACGAAGGCCTCGTCTTCGTGGGTCGCGGCGGCGAGGCCGTCAGCGGTTTTCGGCAGCGCCACACCGCCGGCATTGTTGAAGAGGATATGGATCCCGCCGAGTTTCTCGACCACCGTGGCGACGGCGCGCTGGCTGTCCTCGTAGCTCATGGCGTCGGCCACCACGGCGAGTCCGCGCACCCCGAGCCCCTCGATTTCCTTGACCACCGAGTCCAGTTCGCGCGCGGTACGTGAAGTGATGGCGACGTCCGCCCCCGCGCGCGCGTAGGCCAGCGCAATGGACCGACCGATGCCGCGACCACCGCCGGTCACCAGGGCAACGCGCTTGTTCAACTTGCTCATGAAACGACTGCTCCAGTATTGGTACTTCACCTGGTGGCGTCCGCGCGCTGCGCGCCACACGCCGTATCAAGCGTGCATTCTCGCGTCACGTGCCGCGCTTGAACAGGCGAGGCGCGCGGTCGCGCTTGACCGCCATCAAGCCCGATGCGGCCCTAGCCGCCGACGATTCATCTTGGCTACCATGGCTCGCCGCACCGACGCCTGACGTCGGCGCGAATGCGGCTCGGCAGAGGAGAGAGAATGAGCAAGGGTATCGACATCGTCGTCATCGGCAGCGGCTTCGGCGGCTCGGTGTGCGCCGCGCGCCTGGCTGAGGCAGGCTTTCCGGTCACGCTGCTGGAACGTGGGCCCTGGCGCGACACCGTGCCGGTGCGCTCGATGGGCATCGCCTCGCGCTCGGCGTTTCCGCGCGGCTGGCAGTTACCGACCCGCCTCCTGCGCGCGGTGGGCGCGAACTGGTTCCCGGGCAGCCGTGTGCGCCTGAACAAGCATGGTCTGTTCGAATTGTTCTTCGCCAAGGGCGCGACCATCGCCTGTTCTTCCAATGTCGGCGGTGGCAGCCACGTGTATTCGGCGGTCAACGTGCGCCCGCTCGCCCAGCAATTCTGGGAGGGGCACAACGCCGCGATCTCGGACCACGTGATGTCCGGACACTACGACGCGGTGCTGGAACGCATGGGCTCCGTCACGCCGATGGCCGATCACCGCATCCCCAATACCTCGGCAGCGCGCTACAAGGACAATCCTGTGTTGGAGGCCGCCGCGCCGCCCCCGGATCCGCGACTCGGCTACCTTCTGCCCGAGGATCCCGACAATCCCACGAAGATCACCGACGAGAATGGTATTGAGCGCTTCGAAGTCGATTACCGCGGCAACGACGACGGCTTTCTCGGCAGCCCCAAGGGGGGCAAGACCACGCTGGATACCGTCTACCTCGCCCCTGCGCTCAAGCGCGGGCTGCAGGTGCGCGACATGGCCGAGGTCACGGCCATCGTGCGCCTCGGTTCCGCGCCGGACTCACGCTACCGCATCGAGTACATTGATCACCACGGTGGCGGCAAGTCATCGATCACCGCGAGTCACGTGATTCTCGCCGCGGGAACCATGAACACGCTGCGCATCCTGCTGCACAGCCGCGACGTGATAGGCGGCCTGACGGGCATGCCCCAACTCGGCAAGCGCTTCGGCACGAATGGCGACTACTTCGGCATCTGGGACTACAACGATCCCAAGGTGGATCATTCCATTGGTCTGCCGACCACCGGCGGCGTTCGTCCGCGGGGCGACGATACCGCGCCGATGATTGGCGGCGGCGGTCTGCCGTCCGTCGACAGCTATCCACTGCCAAAGGCGCTGCGTGAACGGCTAAAGCGCGCGGCCTTCATCGCCGGTCTGGGCGAGGACGAACTGTGCGGAGAAGTGCGCCTGCGCGGCGGCAAGCTGCACATCGAGTACGACCCTGCCCGCAGCTCCATCTTCGAGCGCATCCGCACCACGTTCGAGAAAATGGCGGCGGCCACGGGCCGCAAGATCTACGCACCCAAGACGCCCGTGACGGTCCATCCCCTCGGCGGGGCTTGTCTCGGCAACAGCATCGAGGATGGCGTGGTCGGCGCGGACGGACAGGTCTTCGACAATCCCGGCCTGTATGTCGCGGATGCCGCCGCGCTGCCGCGTTCACCTGGCGGCCCGCCCTCCATGACCATCGCGGCGTGGTCGGACCACCTCGCAACGGAATTCATCGCCAGGCACCGCCACCAGGTGCCCCGTTCCTGAAACGAACCCCGCGGCGCGCGACGAAAGGCCGCGCGCCGCCTCGGCGATCTAGCGCCGAGCAGTCTTCTTGCGTGGCGCAGCCTTGGCTTTGCCGGACTTGGGCTTGGCCAGTGCATCGAACAGGCGGGACTTCGGATACTCCGCGCCCACCACGTGCTGCAGCGTACCCAGTCGGACCATCTGGTAGGTGCGGATGCGGAACGCGGGGTCGCAGGACATGCGCACGTAGAGGTCGCGCGGCGTGACGTCGTAGTCTTCCTCCAGCCATTCCATCAGGTTGCGTGTCGCGTCGTAGACGGCCTGCTCCATCGGCAGGTTGATGCCCACGGCCACGATGCTGTCACCCTTGTCGATGCGCAGGCATGGCAGGCGCTTGTTCTTCACCACGGTACAGGACAGCTGCACCGTGGCGCGGGTCTCGTCGGCGATGCCGGTGAATTCGGTGTCGCCCTGGCCACCGTGGACGTCGCCGATGTAGAGCAGACCGCCATCGTTGTACGCGTTGAGATAGATGGTGTGACCGGGCGCGATATCGCGACAGTCGATGTTGCCGCCAAACGCGCCCTGGCCCAACACCGAGGTCACCACCTCGCGTTCCGGCGCCGTCGCCAGCGTGCCGATGAAGGGCTCGAGCGGCCAGCTCAAGGTCTCGGAATACTTGGCCGTGCCGTCGCGGGTGAAACCGCTCGGGCCGGGAATGTGCTCGATCACGTGCACGTAGCCTTCGGCGCATTCCTTGTAGCGCAGAGAATCGCCCAAGGGTCCTACCCGCGGCAGCGCGCCGGAAAAGCCGTAACGCCAGGGGTCGATCCAGTCGATCTTGACCGCCAGCACGTCGCCCGCCTTGCAACCTTCGACGAAGATGGGCCCGACCACCGGGTTGAACAAGCCGGGCGTCGGTCGAGCCAGGCGCGCGAAGTGCTCACTCGCGAAGCCCATGACAGTGGGATGGTCGCTGTCGTCTGCCACCATGCCGGACAAGGCGTCATCGGTCTCGACCTGGAAGACTTCCCCTTGCTTGACGCGCAGACAGGGTTTGTCCCGATTGTCGAACGCGTACTTCTGGACCGTGCGGCGCTTGATCTTCTGCATGGTGCTCCCCCAATGTGGTTTGGATGTGCGGTGGGAGGAGTATATCGTCGGTGAACGAGGGGGCGATGGAGACGCACGCCGGGGAGTCCATACGAGGTGCTGTAGGTCGGACTTCAGTCCGACATTAGAAGCCGTCCAACACGGCCCCCTTCACCGCTCTGGAATGCGGGATTGACGGCAATTCGCCTGTTGCGAATCGCCGCCCCTTCGGGGCGCCGCGGCTTGCCGCGGCGTCCAAACTCGGCCCTGT
>JAIEQK010000227.1 GCA_019747795.1 Gammaproteobacteria bacterium
GGCCCCTGCACCGCGCCCGGGATTCTTTGCCAAGCTGTTTGGCGGCCTGTTCGGTCACGCCGAGTCGGCGCCAAGCCCGGAGGCGCGCCCCGAGCGGAGTTCGGAAGAGCGCAATCGTGGGCGCGGCGGTCGCGACGGTGAGCGCCGAGGCGAAGGCGAGACCCGCGACGGCAATCGTCGTGGACGCGGACGACGTGGCGGTCGCGAGCGCGATGGCGAGCGCGAGGAGCGCGCGCCGCGGGACGGCCAGCGCGAAGCGCGCGCCCCACGCGAGGGCAATCGTGAAGAGCGGGCGCCGCGCGACGGCAACCGCGAACCGCGTGAAGCGCGCGAACCACGCGAGCCGCGCGAGCCGCGTGGCAACCGCGAGGCGCGGGAGCCGCGTGAAGCGCGCGAACCCCGTGAACCCCGCGCGCCCCAGGACACCACAGGCAATCGCGCGGATACGCCGCGCGGCGAGCCCGATGGCAACCGCGGCGAGCAGGCGCCGCGCGAGGAAGGTGAGCGCCGGCGCCGCGGCCGTGGCCGCGGACGTCGTGGTGGTGGCGGTGGCGCCGCGGCCGCCGAGGCGCAGGGCCTCGAGCAGGGCACGCAGGAAGGCGCCGGTACGCCGGACGAAGTCGGCGAGAGCGAGAACGGCGCCGAGAACGGCGCGCAGCGCGGTCGCCGTGACGGCCGGCGCGGGGAGCGCCCGCGTGATGCCGACGACGACGCAGCCCGCTTCGAAGCGCTGGACGAGGCGCCGGCAGGCGGCATCACCAGCGTCACCGCGGCGGCGCTGTCGCTGGCCGAGGAAGAATATGGCGAGCGTGTCCTGGAGGCGTTCAACACGCCGGACTACGCGGCAGCCGACGACGAGGACGAAGATCCGACCGTGATCAATCCGGCTACTGCCGAGCCGGTGGTCGAGGTGGCGGCAGAGTCCCAGGCAGAGCACGACGCGCCCGCGCCCGACGAAGTGGCCGAGCCGGTCGCGGTCGTCGTGCAGAATCGCTTCGAGTTCGAGCCGCCACCGGTCGACGAGGCCGTTCAGCCGCCCCGGGCCGAGGTGGTTCCGGTGGTCCCCGTCGACGTGGCGGATGCCGAGCCTGTTGCGTCCGAGGACGCCGAGGCCGAGCCCGGCGCCGAGCCGCGCGAGGAAGAGCGCCCGGCCTGACACCGCTTGCCGCGGCCGTGATGCCCACGGCCGCGGCAGTCACGTCTACTCAAGCATTTCGCGCGTGGCGCGGAACTGCACGTCCGGATACTTCTCCTGCGCCAACTGCAGGTTGACCGAGGACGGCGCCAGGTAGGCCAGCTGGCCGGCGCCATCCATCGCGAGGTACTGGGCGGCCTGCCCCTTCATCTTATCCAGCGTGGATTCCTTGGCCGCGCTCAGCCAGCGCGCGGTCGCCACCTGCACCGGCTCGAAGATGCAATCCACCGAGTACTCGTGCTTCAGCCGCCAGGCGACCACGTCGAACTGCAGCACGCCCACCGCGCCGAGCACGATGTCATTGCGATTGAGGTAGCTGAAGACCTGCGCCGCGCCCTCCTCGCAGAGCTGGGTCAGCCCCTTCAACAGTGCCTTGCTCTTCAGGGGATCGGCGGTGCGCACGCGGCGAAAGAGTTCCGGCGCGAAGCTCGGGATGCCGGTGAACTTGAAGGCCTCACCCTCGGTGAAGGTGTCGCCGATCTGGATCGTGCCGTGGTTGTGGAAGCCGATGATGTCGCCCGCCCAGGCCGAATCCGTCGCGTCGCGTCCCTGCGCCATGAAGCGGATGGCGTTGGCCATCTGCACCTGGCGGCCGAGGCGCACGTTGAAGAACTTCTTGCCCTCTTCGTACTGCCCCGAGCAGATGCGCACGAAGGCGATGCGATCGCGGTGGTTCGGGTCCATGTTCGCCTGGATCTTGAACACGAAGCCTGAGAAGGCCGGGCTCGCCGCCGGTGCCACGCCGGTGGTGGTCGGGCGATCGAGCGGCGGCGGCGCCATGTCGACGAAGGCGTCCAGCAGTTCGCGCACGCCGAAGTTGCGCAGCGCCGTGCCGAAGAACACCGGCGTGATGCCGCCGGCCAGGTAGTCCTCGCGGCGGAACTCGGTCCCCGCCCCCTCGATGAGTTCGATCTCCTCCTGCAGCACCTTCGTGCTGTCGGGGAAGCGCGCGCAAGCCTCGGCCAGGGGCACCTGCTCGGGTTCCACGTCGGCGCCCCGCTGGTAGGGAATGACGCTGCGCGTGCGGAAATCGAAGATGCCGTCGAAGTGCTGGCCGGAGCCCAGCGGCCAGGTCACCGGCGCGCACTTGATCTTCAACACCGACTCGATCTCGTCCAGCAGGTCGAGCGGGTCGCGCGCGTGGCGATCGAGCTTGTTGATGAAGGTGATGACCGGCGTGTTGCGCAGCCGGCAGACCTCCAGCAGCTTGATCGTGCGGTCTTCGACGCCACGCGCCGCGTCTATCACCATCAGCGCCGAGTCGACCGCGGTGAGCGTGCGGTAGGTGTCTTCGGAGAAGTCCTCGTGGCCGGGCGTGTCGAGCAGGTTGATGACCCGGTCGCGATACTCGAACTGCATCACCGAGGACGTGACCGAGATGCCGCGCTGCTTCTCGATCTCCATCCAGTCGGACGTCGCGTAGCGGCCGCTCTTGCGCGCCTTGACCGTGCCGGCGATGTTGATCGCGCCGCCGAGCAGCAGCAGCTTCTCGGTCACCGTGGTCTTGCCGGCGTCGGGGTGGGAGATGATCGCGAAGGTGCGACGGCGCGCGATTTCGGGATGGAGGTCGGACATGGCGTGCGTGGCTGTCTGTGTCTGCGGGCGATAGGCGCCGGCCCGGCCGGCGCGTGGGTTCAGAGCGTTTCGAGCACCACGAAGGCGACCACGAAGCCGCCCTCGTCGGTCAGGCTGATGTGGCTCGCGGTGATCCCTAAGCGCTCGAACAGGCGCGCCGCCTCGCCGTCGACGGTGAGGTTGGGCTTGCCGCTGGGTGCGTGGATGACCTGCACCTGGCGTGGCGCGATGCCCTGCTTGAAACCGGTGCCGAGCGCCTTCGAGGTCGCCTCCTTGGCAGCGAAGCGCATGGCGAGGAAGCGCGCGGGATTCTTCGCGCGGCCGAAGTCGCGCAGTTCCGTGGCGCCGAGAATGCGCTCGGGAAAGCGCATGCCGAATCGCGTGTAGGACTCGCCGAAGCGGCGGATTTCCGCCATGTCGACGCCGATGCCGCGGATCACGCCCGCGCCTCGTCCATCGCCTGCTTCATCTCGCGCACCGCCTGGGTCAGACCGACGAACACCGCGCGCGCGACGATGGCGTGCCCGATGTTGAGATCGCGGATGGCGTCCAGACGCGCGATGGGCGCGACGTTGCCGTAGTGCAGGCCGTGGCCGGCGTTGACCACCAGCCCGGCGGCGGCGGCGCGCTCGACGCCGCGACGCAGGATTTCCAGTTCGCGCGCGCGCACCTGTTCGTCGTGGGTCTCGGCGTAGGTGCCGGTATGCAGTTCCACCGCCGCCACGCCCAGGCGCGCGGCGGCGTCGATCTGCGCGTCGTCGGCGTCGATGAAGAGCGACACTTCGATGCCGGCCCGCGCGAGGTGCGCGCAATAGGGCCCGAGGGTGTCGTAGTTGCCAAGCACGTCCAGGCCACCCTCGGTGGTCAGCTCTTCGCGCTTCTCCGGCACGATGCAGCAGGCCCAGGGCCGCACCGCGCAGGCGAGCGCCACCATCTCCGCGGTCGCCGCCATCTCGAGATTCATCGGTACCTCGAGCGAGCGCCGCAGGTGATGCACGTCGGCGTCCTGGATGTGGCGCCGGTCCTCGCGCAGGTGCACGGTGATGCTGTCTGCGCCGCCGACTTCGGCGGCGCGCGCGGCGATGGCGACGTCCGGGTAGGCGGTGCGCCGCGCCTGGCGCAGGGTGGCGACGTGATCGATGTTGACACCGAGTTTCATGCTGGTTTGCTCGTCGGCAAAGGGCGGCGTGGGCACGCCGTGAAGGGCGGCAATTCTACGGCTTTCCGCGGCCCTGCGCCTCGAACAGCGCGCGCGAGGCCAGCGGTCGACCGTCCAGGTGATGGTGCAGCACCTCGCGCATGAGGCGCTTGGCCTCCACCAGCGCGCGGGTGGACAAGGGTTCGTCCGCGGCGAGCGCGAGCAGCGTGGCGCCCTGCACGCGCACGCCGCTCGACGCGGGCCCCGCCCGCACCGGCCCGCGCTCCACCAGGTAGTGGTAGTCGGCGTCGGGCGCGAGCGGCGCGTCGGTGTCGGCCTCGGCATCCAACTGCAGACCGAAGCCGAGCGCGTCCAGCAGCTGTTTCTCGAAGCGCCGCAAGAGCGCCTCCAGCGGCGTGTCGGCCGCGAGCCCCGTGAGCGCCTCGGCGTAGACCTCGATCAGCGGCGGGTTGGGATCGTGCGCCGCGGTCAGGCGCAGCACCAGTTCGTTCAGGTAGAACAGGCAGTAGAGCCGATCGCCGACCAGGCTCGGCGCGGGCGCCAGCGGTTCCGCGTGGGTCAGCGTCATGAGCTCTCCTCGCCCGCGCAGCGCGAGACCCACGGGCGTCGCGGGCTGGAGGATGCCGGCCAGCGCGGAGCGTCCGCGCAGCGCGCCGCGTGCGACCGCCGCCACCCGGCCGTGCTCGCGGGTCAGGAATTCGACGATGAGGCTGGTCTCGCGATAGCGCCGCCGGTGCAGCACCCAGCCGTGGTCGAGGTCGCCCGCGGCCAGGCGCGACACGCGGCTGCCGCCGCGCCCTACTCGCCCAGGCCGAGGCTCTGCAACGCCTCGGGACTGTCGGACCAGCCGCGGCGGGTCTTGACCCACACGCGCAGGTAGACCCGGCGATCCAGCAGCTGCTCCAGGTCCTGGCGGGCCTCGGTGGAGATGCGCTTCAACAGCTCGCCGTCCTTGCCTATCACGATGGACTTCTGGCTGTCGCGCTCGACCCAGATGGTGGCGAGGATGCGCGTCAGCCCGTCCTCGTCCTGAAAGTCGTCGATCAGCACCGTGGTGCGGTAGGGCAGCTCGTCGCCGAGGAAGCGCAGGGTCTTCTCGCGAATGATCTCCGACGCGAAGAAGCGCTCCGGCCTGTCGGTGATCTGGTCCGATGGAAAGAGGTGCGCCCGCTCCGGCAGGCCGCCGGCGAGCTCCGCCAGCAGCGCGTCGACGCCCGCACCGGTGCGCGCGCAGATCGGCACCACGGCGGCGAACTCGTGCTCGGCGGCGAGCTTCGCGATGGTCGGCAAGAGCTCGGACTTCTGCTTCAACAGGTCGTGCTTGTTCAGCGCCAGGACCACCGGCAGGCCGGCCTGTACCAGCATCTGGTAGACCAGCTCGTCGTCGGCATGCCAATAGCGCGCGTCGACCACCAGCACGGCGCGATCGCAGTCGCCGAGCGCGTGGCGCACCTGGCGGTTCATGCGGCGATTGAGTTCGTTCTTCGGATGGCGCTGCCAGCCGGGCGTGTCGACGAACACCAGCTGGGTCGCGTCGACGGTCTTCACGCCGAGCAGCTGGTAGCGGGTGGTCTGAGGCTTGCGCGAGGTGATCGAGAGCTTCTGTCCCAGGATCGCGTTCAGCAGCGTCGACTTGCCGACGTTGGCGCGACCGACGATGGCCACCAGGCCGCAGCGTTCCACGGCGGCGCTCATCGCTGGGTGAGCGCGGTGAGCGCGGCGCGCGCTGCCGCCTGCTCGGCCTTGCGGCGGCTGGGCCCGCTCGCGATGACGGGTTCGGGCAGCACACCGACCGTGCAGCTGACGGTGAAGAGCTGGGCGTGGGAAGGGCCGGAGATGTCCATGGTGGTGTACTCGGGGAGGCTCAGACGCCGGCCCTGCAGGTATTCCTGCAGCGCGGTCTTGGCATCCTTGGTGGAAGTCGTGGGGTCGATCGCGGCGAGGCGCGGCTCGAGCACCCGTAGCACGGTGTCGCGGCACGCGTCCATGCCGCCGTCCAGGTAGATGGCACCGAGCAGCGCCTCGAGCGCGTTGGCGAGAATCGAATCGCGCCGCCAGCCGCCGCTCTTGAGTTCACCCTCACCCAGGCGCAGGTGTTCGCCGAGCTCGAGGTCGCGCGCCAGTTCGGCCAGGCTCTCGCGATTCACCAGCGTGGCGCGGGTGCGGGTCAGTCGACCCTCGTCGGCCTCGGGAAAGCGGTTGAACAGGTACTCGGCGACGACCATGCCGAGCAGCGCGTCGCCGAGGAACTCCAGGCGCTCGTTGTGGGGCGTGCCGAAACTGCGGTGCGTGAGGGCGTGCCAGAGCAGGGTCGCGTCGCGAAACTCGTAGCCGAGCGCGCGGTGGACCCGCGCGGCGGCGCGCTGTGCGGAGAAATCGTTCAATCTGTCTTGGCCGGCCCGAATTCCTTGACGTTGCGGTAGTTCATCACCACGTCCAGGTTGCTGAACAAGGGGGCGCGGATCTCATAGGCCATAATCACGACCTTGTTGTTGCTGCCCTTCTTCTTGCCCACCGTCACGACCTTGGTGAGGGCTGCGGTGTCGAAACGGTCGACGTCGCTGACGTCGAACTGGCGCATGATGGCCTGCACGATCTCGGGCTTGGTCATGCGCGCGGCATCTGGATTGGTGGCCAGCTTGTCCATTGCCTGGTCGACCTTCATCTTCTCGTTGTAAATCGGCCACAGTCGCATGACGAGCAGCGCCGCCACGCCGAGCACGATACAGGCCATGATCAGCCCGCTGAGGGTGACGCCACGCTGGCTCTTCATCGTCATCATCGTCCTGCCCTCTCCCTCGTCATTGAATGATGGTGCCGACGCGCTTGAAGGCCGGCCCGCTGTCCCAGGCCATCCAGATGAAGAACGCGCGGCCGACCAGGTTCTGATCCGGCACGAAGCCCCAGTAGCGCGAGTCGCGGCTGTTGTCGCGATTGTCGCCGAGCACGAAGTAGTGCCCCGCCGGCACCTGGTACTCGCCGTTCAGTGAGCCCGCGCCCGGCGTCACGATGATGTCGTGCTGGCGGTCGCCGAGCTGTTCCTTGAACAGCTGTGCGCCGGTGTGTACCGCGGCGGATCGTACACCAACGTAAGTTCCGGCTGGAACCTCGGCCACTTTCTCACCATTGATGTACAGGGTCTTGTCGACGTAGCGAACGGTGTCGCCGGGCAGGCCGACGATGCGCTTGATGAACGGCGTCGACGGGTCGAGGGGGAAACGGAACACCACCACGTCGCCGCGCTTCGGATCGCCGAGCGGAATCACCTTCTTGTTGATGACCGGCAGGCGGATGCCGTATTCGTACTTGTTGACCAGGATGAAGTCGCCGATCAGGAGCGTCGGGATCATCGAACCCGACGGAATGCGGAACGGCTCGACCAGGAAGGAGCGCAGCAGCAGCACGATGAGGAAGATCGGGAAGAACGACCGCGCGTAGTCCGCCAGCCAGGGCGTCGGCGGCGTCTCGCCGGGAGCGGCGGCGGCGTGCCGGCGCGGTGCGAACACCAGGGCATCCAGCGCCCAGACCGCGCCACTGCCTATCACGAGCAGGGTCAGGATCGCGGCGAAGTCCCAGATCATGACGTCTTGCCCACCTTCAGCACGGCCATGAAGGCTTCCTGGGGGATCTCCACCGAGCCGAACTGCTTCATGCGCTTCTTGCCTTCCTTCTGCTTCTCGAGCAGCTTGCGCTTGCGCGTGGCGTCGCCGCCGTAGCACTTGGCGGTGACGTTCTTGCGCAGCGCCTTGACCGTCTCCCGCGCGATGATCTTCGCGCCGATGGACGCCTGGATGGCGATGTCGAACATCTGTCGCGGAATGATCTCGCGCATCTTCGCGGTCAGCTCCCGAGCGCGGCGCAGCGACTGGTCACGGTGCACGATGATCGACAGCGCGTCGACCTTCTCGGCGTTGATCAGCACGTCCACCTTGACCATGTCGGCGGCCTGGTAGTGCGCGAAGTTGTAGTCCATCGAGGCGTAGCCGCGGGTCACTGATTTCAGGCGGTCGAAGAAGTCCGTGACCATCTCGGCCATCGGCAGCAGGTAGCTCACCGCCACCTGGCCGCCGACGAAGTTGAGCTTGGTCTGCTGGCCACGCTTCTCGATGCACAGGTTGATGATGTTGCCGAGGTAGTCCTGGGGCACGAGGATGTCGACCGTGATCAGCGGTTCGCGGATCTCCTCGATGGCGCTCGGCTCGGGCAGTCGCGCCGGGTTGTCGATGTAGCGGATCTCGCCGCCCCGCATCACGAGCTCGTAGACCACGGTCGGCGCGGTCGTGATGAGGTTGATGTTGTACTCGCGCTCGAGCCGCTCCTGGATGATCTCCATGTGCAGCATGCCGAGGAAGCCGCAGCGGAAGCCGAAGCCCAGCGCCTCCGAGGTCTCCGGCTCGTAGTGCAGTGCTGCGTCGTTCAGCCGCAGCTTGGCGAGCGCCTCGCGAAACGCCTCGTAGTCGCTGGAATCGATGGGATAGAGGCCGGCGAAGACGTTCGGCTTGGACTGCTTGAAGCCCGGCAGCGGTGCGTCCGCGGGGCGCGACGTGCCGGTGATGGTGTCGCCCACCGGCGCGCCGTCGATGTCCTTGATGCCGGCCACCAGGTAGCCCACTTCGCCGGTCTTGAGCGCGGACTTCTTGACCCGCTTGGGCGTGAAGATGCCCACCTCGTCGACGTCGTGATCGCGACCGGTGGACATCACACGGATGCGGCTCTTCTGGTGGAGTTCACCGTCGAACACCCGCACCAGCGACACCACGCCGAGGTAGTTGTCGAACCACGAGTCGATGATCAGCGCCTTCAAGGGCGCGTCGGACTCGCCCTTCGGCGGTGGCACGCGCTCGACCAGTTGCTCGAGCAGGTCCGCCACGCCGACGCCGGTCTTGGCCGACACGTGGACCGCCTCAGTGGCATCGACACCGATGATGTTCTCGATCTCGGCGCACACCCGGTCCGGATCGGCCGAGGGCAGGTCAATCTTGTTCAGCACCGGGATCACTTCCAGGCCCTGGTCGACCGCGGTGTGGCAGTTGGCCACCGACTGCGCCTCGACGCCCTGGGCGGCGTCGACCACCAGGAGCGCGCCCTCGCAGGCGGCCAGCGAGCGTGACACCTCGTAACTGAAGTCGACGTGCCCGGGGGTGTCGATGAAATTCAGCAGGTAGGTCTGACCGTCGCGCGCCTTGTAATCCAGGCTCACGCTCTGCGCCTTGATGGTGATGCCCCGCTCGCGCTCGATGTCCATGGAGTCCAGCACCTGGGCCTCCATCTCGCGCTCCTCCAGCCCGCCGCACATCTGGATGAAGCGATCGGCCAGCGTCGACTTGCCGTGGTCGATGTGCGCGATGATGGAGAAGTTGCGGACGTTACGAGTGGGACGCTGCATGAGGTAGGTCGGGAATCTGCGCGAGGAACACGCGATTCTAACGCAGGCCGGCCCGCGACACGATTGTCGGCTGCGAGCGGCCGCTCAGGCCGGCGTGAGCAGCGCTGCCAGGCGCTCGGGGCGGAAGCGCAGGCTGCACACCTCTTGCTCGCCCATCAGCAGCACGGGCACCTTGGCGCCCCAGCGCGCGGCGAGCGTGGGGCTCGCGTCCACGTCGACCACCGTCAGCCGCCAGCGCGGCCGCGCCACGTCGAAGGCGGCGAGCGCCGCCTCGAACTTCTCGCACAGGCCGCAATCGAGGCGCGACACGAGCGTCAGTTCCAGCGGCGCGCCGGCGACGTCAGCCATCCTTCTTCGGCACCTTCATCGCCAGGAACAGCGGGCCGCCCTGGCGCTGGATCAGCACCGGCACGGTCTTGCCCGGCTCCAGCGCCTCGGCCTGCGCGCGGAAGTCCTTCAACCCACCGATGCGGTGATTGTTCAGCTGCAGGATGATGTCGCCCTCGCGCAGGCCGGCAGCATAGGCCGGGCCCTCGGCGATGTCCTCGATGAGCACGCCGCCTTCGTTGACCTGGGCCTCCTCGCGCTGCTGCGGCGTGGGTTCGGCCACGGCAATCTTGAGCTTGGCGTCGAGCTTGGACTTCTCCGGCGCGGCGCCGCCGGCGATCTCCGGCTCGTCCTCCGGCAGCGCGCCGATGTTGATGGTCAGGTTGCGGCGCTTGCCGTCGCGCATCAGCTCGACCGGAATCTTGTCGCCGACCTTGGTGCCGCCGACCAGCGGCGGCAGGTCCGACGAACGCTCGATGCGCTTGCCGGAGAAGCTCAGGATGACGTCGCCGGTCTGCACGCCCGCCTTCTCCGCCGGGCTGCCGGCCAGCACCTTCGACACCAGCGCGCCGGTCGGCTTGTCCATGGCGAAGGACTCGGCGAGTTCCTGGGTGACGTCCTGGATCAGCACACCCAGCCAGCCACGGGTCACGCTGCCGTGGTCGCGGATCTGGCTGTAGACGTCCTGCACCACCTTCATCGGAATGGCGAAGGAGACCCCCATGAAGCCGCCGGTGCGGCTGTAGATCTGCGAGTTGACCCCGACGACCTCGCCGCGCAGGTTGAACAGCGGGCCACCGGAATTGCCCGGGTTGATCGCGACGTCGGTCTGGATGAACGGCACGTAGTTCTCGTTCGGCAGGCTACGGCCCTTGGCGCTGACGATACCGGCGGTGACCGAGTAGTCGAAGCCGAAGGGGGAGCCGATGGCCAGCACCCACTCGCCGACCTCGAGTTGGTCGGAATCGCCGGTCTTGACCGTCGGCAGGTCGCGGTTGGCCTCGATCTTCAGCACCGCCACGTCGCTGCGCTGGTCGGAACCCACCAGCTTGGCCGGGTGCTCGCTGCGGTCGGACATGCGCACGATGATCTCGTCCGCTTCGCGCACCACGTGGTAGTTGGTGATGACGTAGCCGTCCTTGCTCAGGATGAAGCCCGAGCCGAGCGAGGACCGCTGCTCCTGGCCGTCCGGCCCGTTGGGACCGCCCGGGCCCTCGTCGCCGAAGAAGTGACGGAAGAAGTCGCTGAGCGGGCCGTCCTCGGGAATGTCGGGCAGGTTGTAGCCGGGCGGCAGGCGCTGGCTCAGCTTGGGCGCCTTCATGGAGGTGCTGATGTTCACCACCGCCGGGCTGTTCTGCTTGGCCAGCAGGGTGAAGTCGGGCAGGCGTACATCCTGGGCGGCGGCCTGGCCCAGCACGAACAGACACAGCGCCCCGACCAGGGACAGCGATTTCGCTCTCATTTCGACTCCATCAAGGTTCGGCGGGGATCACCGAAATGGCGATTCTCTGGGCCGTCTCCGCCGGCACTTCGCCGACCACGGTGATCTGGTGACTGTCGGCCAGGCGGCTGAACGCGTTGACCGCGCCACGCGAGGAGCGCCCGCGCAGCGCGCGGGTCACGTCGGCCACGGCCTCGACGAAGATCGATACCATGGCCACCCCGTCGGAGTACACCAGGTGATCGATGGGCGCTTCCCGCGCGCCCATGCGCTGCAGGCTGCGTTCCTTGAACTCGAAGCCAGCCGGCACCCAGGACACTTTCCAGCCCCCACCGCCGGCCGTCGCGCCGCCTTGCGAGTTGGTCTCGGCGTCCGTGTGCCAGTCAAAGGATGGGCCATGCAGCCCCGGCTGCAGCATGTCGGGCGCCAGGCTCGCGTGGACCTCGAGGCTGGTGAACTGCATCTGCTCGAGCGCGTGGCCGCCGCCGTCCAGGATCGCCGACTTGAGCAGCAGCTTCGATTGTTCGTCCAGCCACAGCCGGTAGCCGTAGCGGTCCGGCGAGACGGGCGTTACGGCGACCACGGTGCTCGGTCGCCCAGCCACGCGGTCCTGGCCGTCGATCGTGATGTGGTAGTTGTCGTCGAGCTTGTCGACCGGCGCCGAGAAGCCGATGCCGATGAGGTCGCGCGGCGGCGCCTTGCCCGCGCCGCGCGCCCCATCGCTGTCGGCATACACACAGGTGACGCGGTCGCCCTGGCGGATGACCTCCCGCGCCGGGCCGGACAGAGAGATCAGGCGCTCGGCCTCGGCGCCATCGGCGTAACGATGGAAGAGGCGCATGCTTTCCAGGTGGTCGCCGCGCTGGTAGACGAACACGCCGTCGTAGTTCAGCGTGCGCGTCGCCTCGTGCATGTCGCGCAGGGCCTGGCTCGCATCGTCCGCTCGTGTCGCGCCACCCCACAGCCCGAGTGCGCACAGCGCCAGCGCCCCGCGCCGGCGCCCCCGCGGGCGGGCCTCAACGGTAGCTGTAGTCGACGCTGCGAACATAGGGATGCTGGCCCGGCGCCGACTGGCGCGCGCGCCGTTCGTTGAAATTCGTCACGTAGTCGTTCAACCGGGTCTCGGTCTCGGCTTCGCGCACGATGGCCTGCTGGTTGACCGGCACGGCGATGCCATTTTCGTCCATCACCACGACGCCGCTGCCGGCGAGGCTGGTGGACTCCGCCGGTGCCGGCAGGTTCGCTGGCGCGGGTGCCGGCGGCGGCGTGGTCAATCCGATCTGCGTGGCGCCGGGCGCCGTCACGGTCGTCGTGTCACTTGCGACCGTGGGCGCCTCGCCGATGGGCGCGCGAGGCGCGAGCGCAGTGACCGCGAGGGCCAGCGCGCCCAGGGCCGCTGCCGCCGCCAGGCCGACCCTGGCCGGGCG
>JAIEQK010000292.1 GCA_019747795.1 Gammaproteobacteria bacterium
GTGCCGCGCAGCGCGAGCGCGGCCGCGTCATCGCGCAGCGCGACCTCGCGCAGCGCGGCCAGCGCATCGCCCATGGCGAGCGCGCGGGCGGCGATGGCGAGCTGGCTGTCCATGGGCAACAGGCTAACGCAAGGCCGACGCGGCCGCGCGCCGAGACCGCGATGTGAACCTGTCTGCGGCCCTGCCCGCTTGTCCTATGATGCGTACAGCTGATTCGCAGAGTCCTCCACCATGTCCGCTGTCACCGAGGCCGCGTCGCGCGGCCCGCGCATCGTCGAAGCCTCCATCGCCGAACTCGCCGCCGCGCTCGACGCGGGCCACGTCACCAGCGTCGAATTGACACTGCTGCACCTGAACCGCATCGCGCACTACGACCGTCACGGCCTGCGCCTGAACGCGGTGCCGGTGCTGAACCCTGCGCTGTTCGACGATGCGCTGGCGAGCGATCGACGGCGCGCGCGCGGCGAGACGCGCGGTCCGCTGGACGGCATTCCCTACCTCGCCAAGGACAGCTACGCGGTCAAGGGCCTGACCGTCGCGGCCGGCGCGCCGGCCTTCGAGCATCTGATCGCGGGTGAGGATGCCTTCGTCGTCGCGCGTCTGCGCGCCGCGGGCGCGGTGCTCGTCGGTCTCACCAACATGCCGCCGATGGCGGCAGGCGGCATGCAGCGCGGCGTGTACGGCCGGGCCGAGAGCCCCTACAACCCGGACTTCCTCGCCGCCGCCTATGCCTCGGGCTCGTCCAACGGCTCGGGCACCGGCGTCGCGGCGAGCCTCGGCGTGTTCGCGCTCGCCGAGGAGACCTGGTCCTCGGGCCGCGCGCCTGCGTCGAACGGCGGGCTCGTGGCCTACACGCCGTCGCGTGGCCTGATCTCCATGCGCGGCAACTGGCCGCTCATTCCGACCATGGACGTCGTGGTGCCCTATGCGCGCAGCATGGCGGATCTCTTCGAAGTGCTGAACGTGATCGTCGCCGAGGACGCCGAGACGCGCGGCGACTTCTGGCGTCTGCAGCGTGCCGTCCGCCTGCCATCCGTCGCAGCCGTGCGGCCGGCCGACTACCGCGCGCTCGCGCGCGACGATGCGCTCAGCGGCAAGCGCCTCGGCGTGCCGCGCATGTATCTCAACCGCGATCCGGACAGCACGCGGCCCATCGCCACGCGCGCCTCGGTGGTCGCGGCCTTCGAAGCCGCGGCCCGCGACCTGGTCGCGCTCGGCGCCGAAGTCGTCGAAGTCGATTTCCCGCTCGTCTCCAACTACGACCGCGATCGGCCCGGCGCGCGCTCCATGGTCGAACGTGGACTGGTGCCGCCGGGCTTTGCCGCGGCCGAGGGCGAGCATCTGATCCCCTTCGCCTGGCACGACTACCTGCAGGCGAACGGCGATGCGAAGCTCGACTCGCTCGCCGACGTGGACGGGCGCCTGATCCTGCCCGGACGACCGGACGCGCTGCCGGATCGCTACGAAGGCCTGCCGGACTTTCGCGCCTACGGACCGCGCGTGCGCGAGGGCTTGCTGCCGCTGGACCAGATCCCCGACCTCGACGCCGGCCTGCGCGGACTGGAAGAGACGCGCAAGCGTGACCTCGAGGACTGGCTCGCCGCCCAGGGGCTCGACGCCCTGGTGTTTCCCGCGGTCGCCGACATCGCGCCGGCGGACGTCGATACCAATCCGCATTCCAACGACATCGCGTGGCGTAACGGCACCTGGGTCGCGAACGGCAACCAGGTGCTGCGTCACTGCGGCGTGCCCACCGTGACCGTGCCCATGGGACTTCTGCCCGAGATAGGCATGCCCATCGGGCTCACCTTCGCCGGCCGCGCCTACGACGACAGCGCGCTGCTCGCCTACGCCCATGCGTTCGAACGCTCGGGGTCGCGACGCGCGGCGCCGGCGCGCACGCCGCCGCTGCCTGGCGAACTGCTGCTCGCAGCGGGCGAGGCATCGACATCGCCCGGCGCGCCCGACGGCGCCGCGCCCGCGCTCACCCTTGCGGCGCGTCTCGCCCCGATGGACGACGACGGCATGCAGACCCTCGAGATCGAGGGCGAGGCGTCGGCGGCGCAGGGCATCGCCGAGGTGCGCGTGTTCCTGAACGGCGTGGCGCTGGACCTGCGCCGCGATGGCGCGCGTTACTCCGCGTGCACGCGCGTGCCGGCCAGCCTGCACACCGTGCCCCACAGCCGCTGGCGACGGCCCTACGGCTCGCTCGTCACGGTGCTGGCGCGCGACGCGCGGGGCGCGGCGGCCGCGGCCTTCGCGGTGGTCGGGGGGATCGGGTGAGTGGCGCACTGATGGGCACGCACAAGTTCGATCTGATCCTGCGCGACGCCGAACTCTTCGACGGCCTCGGCGGTCCGGCACGGCGCGGCGATCTCGCTGCGCGGGACGGTCGCATCGTTGCCATCGGCGAAGTGGGTGCGCTGGGCGGTAGCGCCGCGGAGGACATCGATACCGCGGGGCGCGCGCTCGCGCCCGGCTTCATCGACATCCACACGCATGACGACTTCGCCTGCCTGCGTCACCCCGACATGGCGTTCAAGACCCTGGGCGGCGTCACTACCTGCGTGGTCGGCAACTGCGGTTTCGGGCCCGCGCCCTACGCCTCCGCGCAGGCCCTGTTTGCCGGACTCACGCCGGGCAGCGCGCTGCCGGACTATGGTGATCACGCCGGCTACGCGCGGCTGCTCGAAGCGCGGCCGCCGGCCGTCAACATCGGCGTGCTGGCCGGTCACGGCACCTTGCGTCACGCCGCCATGGGCTTCGCCGCCCGTCCGCCGTCGGCGCCGGAAATGCAGCGTATGCGGGATGTGCTGGCCCGCGCGCTGGAAGCCGGTGTGCTCGGCCTCTCCAGCGGTCTCATCTACGAACCGGGCATGCATGCCGCGACCGAGGAACTGATCGAACTGGCGGCGGTGATGCGGGACAGCGGCGCGTTCTATGCCACCCATCTGCGCAACGAGGCCGGCGGCCTGCTCGATTCGGTCGACGAGGCGCTCGCCATCGGCGCGGGCGCTGGTTTGCCGGTGCTGCTGTCCCATCACAAGGCCGCGGGACGCGACAACTGGGGACGGGTGCGCGACTCGCTCGCGCGCATCGCGCAGGCCCGTGCGCGCGGACAGACCGTAGATCTCGATCAGTATCCCTATACCGCGGGCAGCACCATGCTCGCCGCGGTGCTCGCCAACGGCGTGTTCACGCCGACGGCCGCGCAGGGCGGCATCGGTGACGTGGGCGCGGAGGACGTGCTGGTCGCCGCCGCGCCCGGACGCGCGGAGTGGGACGGTCGCAGCATCGCGGAACTCGCGCGCGATTTCGGCCTCGCGCCGCGCGCGGCAGCCGAGCGGGTGGTGGCGGAGGCGCCCGGCGCCACCGCCATCATCCACATGATGAGCGAGGACGACGTGCGCACGGTGCTGCGCCAGCCCGGCACGCTGATCGGCTCGGACGGCATACCGACACTCGACGGCAAGCCCCATCCGCGGCTCTATGGCAGCTTCGCTCGTGTGCTCGGGCATTACGCGCGCGACCTCGCGGTGCTGGATCTCGCCGACGCCGTCGCGCGCATGACCGGCCTGTCGGCGCGCTGCCTGGGGCTCAGCGATCGCGGCGTGCTGCGCGAAGGCGCCTGGGCCGATCTGACCCTGTTCGATCCGGCCACCGTGCGTGACGTCGGCACTTTCGACTGCCCGCAGCGGCCGCCCGTCGGCATCGTCGGCGTGTGGGTCAACGGGCGGCGCGTGGTGACGGACGGTAAGGCGACCAGCGAGCGGCCTGGACGCGTGCTGCGACGGGTGTGACGTTCGCGCGCAAACGCTCAGCCTGAACGCAGGGGTTCGAGGATCCGCTGCAGGGCTTCCAGCGGAATCGGCTTCACCAGGTGATGATCGAAGCCCGCCGCGCGGCTGCGCGCGCGGTCTTCCTCCTGCCCCCAGCCGGTCTGGGCGACGATGGTCACCGCGTCGCCCAAGGTCTGGCGCAGGCGGCGACACACCGCGTGGCCGTCGAGGCGCGGCAGGCCGATGTCCAGCAGCACCACGTCCGGCGGTTCGTGCAGCGCCATTGCTATGGCCTGTTCACCGTCGTGCGCGATGCTGACCTCGTGACCCAGTATCTCGAGCAGCATCGCGAGGCTCTCGGCGTTGTCGCGGTTGTCGTCCACCACCAGGATGCGCAGACGGTGCTGCGCGAGCGCGGGCGCCGCGTCGCTCGGCGCCTGCGCGGTCACGGGCGCCAGCGCCTCGCTCCGCGGCAGCTCCACCACGAAGCGCGCGCCGCGTCCCTCGCCCTCGCTCTCGACGCGCACCTTGCCGTCGTGCATCTCCACCAGCCGGCGGACCAGGGGGAGCCCGATGCCGAGGCCGCCCTGCGCGTGATGCAGGGCGCTGTCCGCCTGCGTGAACAGGTCGAAGATCATCGACTGGTGATCGGCGCGGATGCCGATGCCGTCGTCGCTCACCGTGACCTCCACGTGCGCCGCCCCCGCACGCGCGGTGACATGGATATGGCCCCCCTGCGGCGTGTACTTGCAGGCGTTGTTCAGCAGGTTGGCGAACACCTGCGCGAGCCGCGTCAGATCGGCGTCCAGCAGCACCGTCTCCGTCGGCAGATCGACCACCAGTTCGTGACCCATGGCGGTGATGTGCGGCTGACTGGTCTCGACCGCGCTGTCGATCACCGCCGCCAGCGCCACGGGCGCGCGGCGCAGCTCGATGGCACCGCGGCTGATGCGGCTGATGTCCAGTAGATCGTCCACCAGTCGCGTGAGCTGATCCACCTGGCGCGCCATGCTGCCGAGCGCGTCTTCCACGCGCCCGCCGTCCTCGCCGCCGAGGCGCAGCAGGTTCAGGCTGTTCGCCAGCGGCGCGAGCGGGTTGCGCAGCTCGTGGGCCAGCGTGGCCAGGAACTCGTCCTTGCGCAGGTCGGCCTCGCGCAGCTGGCGCTCCACCTGCGTGACGTGGGTGAGATCCTGTACGTAGCTGATCCAGGCGTCGCTGTTGGCGTCCAGCAGTGCGCCGCCGATCAGCACCGGCACACGATGACCGTCGCGATGCAGGTATTCCTTGCGAAACGGCTGGTAGCGGCCTTCGTCGCGCAGCTGCGCCAGCGCACGGGCGTCCGCCGCCGCGTGCTCGCCAGGGGTCATGACCGTCCAGTCCAGGCCCTCGGCGTCGAACTCGGTGCGCGAGACGCCGACCATCGCGAGAAACGCATCGTTGGCCTCGGTCAGGAGCTGGCCCTGGGCGACGATCACGCCGATGAAGCCGGCTTCCAGCAAGCGATTGGTCTTCGCCGTCTGCACACGCAGCGCGGCTTCGATCGCCTTGCGCGCGCTGATGTCCACCGCCGAGGCGATGAGCTGGGTCACGCGGCCCGCCTCGTCGCGTATCGGGTTCAGCATGAAGTCGGCCTGTATGGGCGGCGCGTCCGGCGTGTTGATCTCGATGTCGAAGCGCGAGGCCTCGCCGGTGAGGCCGCGCGCGATGGCCTCGCCGACCGGCTGGTGCATGGCCGGCGAACGCTGCCACCAGACGGTGGTGACGAAGGGCAGACCGACGGCCTGCTCGCGCGTGATGTGCGCGATCTCGAGCGCCGGCCTGTTCACTTCGCGCAGCCGTCCGTCGAGATCGAGCACCGCGACCATCGCCGGCAGGTTGTCCAGCACCGTGCGCAGCTGGGCTTCGCTCGCGCGTATGCTCTGTTCGGCCTCTCGGGTGGCCGTGATGTCGGTGCAGGTGCCGAACCAGCGGATGGTCTGACCATCGGGCTCGGTCAGCGGCGCCGCCCGCGCCAGGAACCAGCGAAACTCGCCGTCGTGCCGGCGCAGGGGAAAGCTGTCCTCCCACGGTTCGCCCGCCGCGAGCTGGCCGAGAAAGCCGCGCAGTACGCGCGCCACGTGATCGGGATGATGGAAGCCGGCCCACTGGCGCGCGCGCAGCGGCGCCGGTGCGCTGCCGGTGTAGTCATACCAGACCTGGTTGAACCAGTGGATGCAGCCCTCCGCGTCGGCCACCCAGCAGAGCTGCGGAATGGATTCGGCGAGCAGGTGGAACTGGCGCTCGCTGCGCGCCAGGGCGCGCTCGCGCGCGCGCCTTTCGGAGATCTCGCGGAATATCAGCACTGCGCCGCGCACCGCGCCCTGCGCGTCGCGTATCGGCGCCGCGCTGTCGTCCAGCGGCCATTCGCTGCCGTCCCGCGCGACGAGGATGGTGTGGTTGCTGAGGCCGACCACCGTGCCGCGCTCGAGGGCCTGCATCGCTGGGTTGGGCACTACTTCGCGGGAGTCCTCGCCGACGATGCGAAACACGCTGACGATGTCCTGCCCTCGCGCCTCCTCTTCTGACCAGCCGGTCAGGCGTTCGGCGATGTCGTTCAGGAACGTCACATGGCCGGTGCCGTCGGTCACGACCACGCCGTCGCCGATGCTGTTCAGCGTCGCCTCGAGGAGCTGCCGTTGATGGAAGATCAGCTCCGCGGACGTCTCGCGCTCGCGCAGGTAGCGGCTCAGGATCCAGCCGAACAGCAGAATGGAAAGCAGGCCGAGGACCACCAGCAGCGCGCCGGTGCGCAGAGTGAGCGTGTAGGCCTGCGCGGCGGCCTCCTCGCGTGTGCGCAGGAGGCCCTCCTCCAGGTCGCGCATGTCGTCCAGCAGCGTGTCGATGGTGGCCAGGCGACGGTCGTTGGTCCCGGCCGCGACTCGCGCCCGCGCTGCGTCGAAGCCTTCGCGCTGGTAGATCGCGAGGGTAGTGCTCCAACTCGCCACGACCTCGTCCACCAGCGCGCGCAGACGCGCCACGTTCGCCGCTTGGGCGGGGTTGTCCGTGGTCAGGCCGGTGGCCGCGGCCAGTTCGCGCCGCGCCGCGTCGGTCGCGGCGAAGAAATCCGCCGGTCGGTCGTCGCCCCCGACGAGCAGGAACGTGCGCTGCACGCCCTGGGCGTCATGCAGGGCGGCGCTCACGCGATCCAGTCTGCTCAGCACGCGCTGGGTGTGGGCCACCCAGCGCGCATGCTCGGCCGTGCGTTCGAGGTTGGGGTAGTAGATCGCCGCGCACGCCAGCAGCAGCGCGGCGGCCGCGCCGGTCAGGATAGTGACGAGAACCTGGGATCTCATGCGCGCGCGTCAGGCGCAGTGGACAAGCTTGAGCGCACTGGCAGCGATCCGAGTCCGGAGGAGGGGGCGACCCCAGTATAGGACACGGCTGCGGTCTGGAATGTAGGCGCAGTGGCAGGAAGAAGTGCAGCGCTCGAAGTACTACGTGTCGTGATGCGGACCAGGCCATTCCCCGAGACGCGCGACCGCCCAGCCGCGCCACGCGCGCGACCAGCAGGTGCGTATGGAGGGGCTTGACCAAGTGATGCTGGACGCCGGCAACGAGCGCGTCGTCGCGGTCCGACGCTCGGCATTTGCGCGGCACGACTGGCCATTCGCCGTCACCGCGGGCATGCTGCGCGCATTCCGGGCCGAAGGACTGGCTGCTTGTTCATTCCCTATCGCGTCGACGTCGAACACGACAGCCTGCCGTGGGTCACGCTCGTGGTATGCGCGCTGTGCATCTTCGTCTACTACCAGCAGGCAAGCAGCGAGCAGAGCGTGGCGCCGGCGGCCAAGGCCTGGTGCGCGCAGAAGGATCACTCGCGGCGCTTCTGGCTGACCGTGCAGAAGGTCACCGGTGAGCGCAGCCGCAAGCGCTGCGCCGAGCTCCTGACGGTGGTGCATGGCTCTGGTCGGCCGGAGGCGGTGATTCCAGTGCTGGCCGAGCAGGCCGAACCCTGGGACACCATGAGCCGCGCGCAGAGCCGCGCCTACACCACCCGTCAACTCGAGGCCGCCGTCGCGGCCTTCGCGAGCAAGGTCCCGCCGACCCTGACCGAGCGGCTGGTGTTCGACCCGGCGAAGAGCGATGTCACGCGCATGTTCACCGCCGCGATTGCGCACGGCGGGGTCGACCACCTGCTCGGCAACCTGTTCTTCTTCATCGCCTTCGCGGTGCTGGTGGAAATGGCGGTGGGCTCGGTGCTCTACCTGCTCCTGCTGTTGGAGTTCGCCTACGGCACGCACGTCGCCTACGCCGTGTCGCAGCTCGCGACCCATAGCTCGGTGCCGACGCTCGGCCTGTCAGGCGTGGTGTCGGGGATGATCGGGATGTTCGCCTACCTCGCCCCCAGCATGCGCATCCGCTGCCTGGCGTTCTTCCTGGTGTTCTGGCGGACCTTCGCCGTGCCGGCCTGGCTGCTGGCGGCGTGGTTCGTCGGCTGGGACGTCTACAACCTGGTGCACGATGACGGCACGTCCAACATCAACCTGGTCGCGCACGTGAGCGGCGCGGCGCTCGGCTTCACGACCGGCTTCGCGTTCTTCGGCGGCACGCGCGAGCGCATTCGTCGCCTGATGGCCGGCGAGTCGACCCGGGCCGGAGGCGCGAGGCGCGCGAGCGTGCCGCAGCGGCGCGGCGCGCCGGTGGCGCGTGGCGGGAGAGCAACTCGACGGTGAGGGGGTGGGCGGCAGGACGCGCCGCGCCCATTGCGATTACTTGTACGATTACTTGCGCTTGGGCAGCCGGCAGACGATGCCGGCCAGGTATTCGCGCGCGCGCCAGGAGGTCTCGAACTTGCCTACCACCTCGCAATCACAGCGCGCGCCGTGGGCGCGCAGCCAGGCGATGCTGGGACGGACTTCGAGCTGGTGGTCGATGAGAAACTGCTTCGTGTGGCGAAAGTCGTGGGTGCAGTCCCTGATCTGCAGGACGTCGTCCAGGTACTCGAACAGCGCCACCACGTCGGGCCGATAGAGCGGCGCCGCGGGGGTCGGCGCGCGGGCCGGTCGCGTCGCGGCGGACGACCGGGTATCGAGAGGGTGTACGAGCTTGGGCTGCATGGCTGTCTACTTCCGCGACCTGTTATCGGCACGATGCCATTCTAGCGTTAACAGAATTTTGCAATTCCTTCACAGTTTCGCGAAGGCCCTGATATGGGGGCGTTGCGCTTCCATGCATCACCCCAGGCGGGCCGCGGGTTCAGGGACCGCCGCGCGCCAGATGCCCCGAACGCCTGCTGCCCGCGGCCCCGTGCCCGGGGCCGCGGCAATCGCGACCCTACTTGATCACCACCGGGTTCACCGGCGCGCCGGTGCCGTTGACGATCTTGAGCGGAGCGGCGGTGTACAGGAAGGTGTACTGACCGTCCTTGGCGCAGTCGGCGGCGAGGTCTTCCAGCCAGGCGATCTCGGTCAGGGTCACGCCGAGGTTGCGCATCAGCGCATTGTGCAGTGGCAGGGCGACGCCGGACACCGGGTCGATGGTCACCTCGTTGGCGATGGTGTCGGTGACCAGGTTGGGGATCTCCATGTCGGCGAACCACTGCACCAGCTCCGGGCTGTAGGTCAGGCCCGGTTCGATGAAGTCCTTGAAGAACTCTTCCTTGGGCGTCTTGTAGAAGCTGCCGATCCAGCCGGTACGCACCACCAGGATGTCGTTCTTCTCGATGGTCGTGCCCTGGGCCTCCGCGCAGGCCAGCAGGTCTTCGTGGGTGAAGGTCTCGCCGCGACCGAGCACTTCCTTGCCGCGCCAGCGCGCGATGTCGAGCAGGATGCCGCGGCCGACGATGCCCTTTTCCGCCAGCGGCAGGATGCTGGCCTTGGCCAGGCCGCCGATGGTGGTCTTGGCGTCGTAGCCGTTCCAGATCTTGTCGTCGTACCACACGTGGCCGAGGGCGTCGTACTGGGTCGAGCCCTGGGTGAAGCACGACAGGAAGTCGTCCGCGTAGTGCATGCCGCCGGGGAAGTGCAGGCCCTTGCCCGCGATCCAGTTGCCCTCGTCGATGACCGTGGTACGGATCGCGCCCGCGCGTCCCGGCCACACCGGATCGCCCTCGGGGTTGGCCATCTTCACCTGCAGGGTGAAGACCTTGCCGGAGCGGATCGCGCCGGCCGATTTCTTGATCACCTCGGGGGTGAGGTAATTGAGCGAGCCGACTTCGTCGTCCGGGCCCCACTTGCCCCAGTTGCGCGGCGCGTCCTTCAGCAGTTCGGTCAGGCTCGGGTCGTTCTTGTTGCAGCAGTCATCGCTCACGGCTCGCATCTCCTCTCGTTGGTCAGGGGGCGGCGCGCGGTGCGGACGGCCACGCGCGCTTCGGGACATCCCTGCCCAATGGTACGAGAACTCGCCGGCCGACGGCAGGCGCGCGCCGGCGCCGTCAGCCGCGCCGGTGACCGGGCCCGGCGCGCGCGGTGAGGGTGTAGAACTCGCGGCTCTGGCCGGTGACGAGCCCGACCAGTGCATCGAGCAGCGCGCGGTCGGCCGCCTCCAGCGGCAGGTCGTAGGTGGTGGTGCCCAGCATCGCCACGTTGTGCAGCGTGAGTCGCATGCGCTCGCGCGCGCGATCGGCTTCGAAACGCACGCTGGCCGCCACCCGCGCCTCGATGACCAGCTTGCTGGCCAGCGCCGAGGTGGCGCCGCGCACCTCGAGGCCGTGGTCGAACAGGCGCCGCGAGAGCGCCTTGTAGACCGCCTCGGACGCGCAGCCGTAGACCAGCGGCTCGCGTCCGCGGTAGTCGAAGCTGAGCAGGAAGGCGCCGTCCGCCACGCTGGCGTCGTCGCTGAGCGCGAAGTTCGTCAGCAGCGTGGTGCGCAGTCGGCCGATGCCCACCAGGTCGAACTCCGCCTGCAGGCGCAGCGGTGGGTTGCTGGCCGAGGCCACCAGCGCGGCGCAGGTGCGACGCGCCTGTACCAGCCGCGGCTCGCGCTGCTCGCGCGCGCGAAGCGCGCCGCTCGGCACCACGCGTGATCGCACATGGGAGATCGGATCGTCGGTGGTATCGGGATCCGTGGCATCCGCCGCCTGGGGTTCGGTCTTGTCCTCGTCCATCCTGTCCCTTGTCGTCGCCTGCACCGGCGACGACCTCACTATCGGACAGCGCTAGCCGCGCCTGGACGCCGGCCCCCGACATTTGCGACGCTTGCCACATTCTCCGCTCGCGCAAGGAGCGCTCGCTTGTCCGTCTTCCAGGCCCTGCTCGGCATCGTCCTCTTCCACCTGCTGATCTGGGCCCTGAGCGAGGACCGCGCGCGCGTCACCTGGCGCATCGCCGTGATCGGGCTCGTCCTGCAGTTCGCCATCGCGCTGCTGCTGATCTACCTGCCGCCGGCGCGCGCGCTGTTCGATGGCTTGAACGCCGCGATGCTCGCGCTGCAGACCGCGACCGAGGCCGGCACCAGCTTCGTGTTCGGATTCCTGGGCGGTGGTCCGCCGCCGGTGTCCGACTCGCCGCCGCAGGGCTGGTACGTGCTCGCGCTGCGCGCGCTGCCGCTGGTGCTGGTGGTGAGCGCGCTGGCGCGCGTACTGACCTACTGGCGCGTGCTGCCGCTGGTGGTGCGCCTGCTGTCGAGTGCGCTCGAACGCGTGCTCGGCATCGGCGGCGCGCTGGCCTTCTCGGCCGCCGCCAACGTGTTCCTGGGCCAGACCGAGGCGCCGCTCCTGATCCGTCCCTACCTCGCGGCGCTGAGCCGCAGCGAGCTGTTCGCGGTGATGACCACCGGCATGGCGACCATCGCCGGCACCGTGTTCGCGCTCTACGCGCAGATCCTGGGACCCGTGCTGCCGGATGCCAGCGGCCACCTGCTGGTGGCCTCGTTGATGAGCCTGCCCGCCGCGCTCGCCTATAGTCTGATCCTGGTGCCGCCGACCCATCACACCGGCGCCGAGCAGCGCTTCGAGCGCGAGGACGAGGGCGCGCTCGACGCGCTGGCCAACGGCACCACCCAGGGCCTCTCGCTGTATCTGAACGTGGTGGCGATGCTGCTGGTGATGGTGGCGACCGTGCACCTGGTGGACCTCGTCCTCGGCCACGTGCAGGCGGCCGGCGCGCCGCTCAGTCTCGCGCGCATGCTCGGCTGGACGCTCGCGCCGCTGTGCTGGCTGCTGGGCGTGCCCTGGTCGGAATGCGTGACCGCCGGCGGCCTGCTCGGCGTCAAGGTGGTGCTGAACGAACTGCTCGCCTACCTGCAGATGAGCCAGTTGCCGAGCGCCGCGTTGAGCGAGCACAGCCGGCTCATCCTGACCTATGCGCTGTGCGGCTTCGCCAATCTCGGCAGCCTCGGCATGCTGATCGCGGGCCTCGGTGTGATGGTCCCCGAGCGACGGCGCGAAGTGGTCGAGCTCGGCGCGCGCTCGGTGCTGGTGGGGGTGCTCGCCACCTGCACCACCGGCGCGGTCATCGGACTCGTGACCTGAGTCCGCCGCCGGCGCTTGTAGTCGATGGCCGCGCTCTCCACAGTGTGCTCTCCCTTCCGCAGGCCTCTCTGACATGCTGATCGATACGGTCAAGCTGCCGGTCCGCGAACTCACCCTCGGCATGCAGGTCGTGCGTCTCGATCGCCCCTGGGAGGGCACGCCCTTCGTGCTGCAGGGCTTTCGCATCAAGACCGTCGAGGAACTGAAGCAGCTGCAGGCGCTGTGCGCCTATGTCTACGTCGACTTCAAGCGCGGCATCACGCCGCCCGCCGGGCGCGGCGAGCGCGTGATGCTGAACGAGGACGGCCAGACGGTGGAGATCCAACGCAAGGTCAGCGGTCTCGCGCGGAGCGAGCGGCCGCGACCGGCCGCGGCGCGGGTCGAGGCGCCGGCGCTGCCGCCGCCCGCGC
>JAIEQK010000024.1 GCA_019747795.1 Gammaproteobacteria bacterium
GGCGCCGGCTGCGGCTGCGGCCGCGGCTCCGCAGGCGGCCGCCGATGCGACCATCGAACTCATTCACCAGGGCATCCCGCACGACGCCCTGTTCGCATTGGACATGAAGGGCGAATGGGGCCTTGCCGTGGGCAATTTCGGCCTGATGCTCGAGACCAAGGACGGCGGCGCGAAGTGGGAGACGCTGCCGGCCAAGACCTCGCTCGGCCTGCTCGGCGTCAAGCGCGCCGGCGATCACACTGTTGTGGTGGGGCAGCAGGGCTTCGTGCTGACCAAGACCGGCGACGGTGAGTGGCAGGAGGTCAAGAGCGGCCTCGACAAGCGCCTGCTCAACGTGGACATGAACGAGGCCGGCCTGACCATCGCGGTCGGCGAGTTCGGCTACATCGCGCGTTCCAAGGACCACGGCGCCACCTGGGAGGCGCTCACCATGGAATGGACCGACTTCAACGAGGAAGGCTACGAGCCGCATCTCTACGGTGTGCTGGTGACGCCGGAAGGCTCGGTCATGGTGGCCGGCGAATTCGGCCTCATCCTGCGCTCGGACGACGGCGGCGACACCTGGCGCGCAGTGCACAAGGGCGAGGAATCGGTCTTCTCGCTCTCCCTGTCGCGCGACGGCAGCAACACGGGCTACGCGGTCGGCCAGGAAGGCATGGTGCTGAAGACGTCCGACGGCGGCCAGAACTGGGAACGCGTGCAGTCCGGCACCAATGCCAACCTGCTCGGCGCCTGGTCGGGCAACGGCGAGGTGGTCATCGTCGGCATTCGCCAGATGCTGCGCTCGAGCGACGACGGCGCGACCTTCACCGTCTCCCAGGACCCCGGCATCATCCGCACCTGGTTCCAGGGCATCGCCGCGGGCGTGTCCGAGACCAAGGCTGGCGAGCGCGGCTTCCTGCGTCAGCAGAACGTGTTCATCGCCGGCTACCGGGGCTCCATCGCCCGCGTCGTGAAGTAGGCCTACAGCGCCTCCACGGACCTTCAGGACGCGGCCGCTCGCTCGGCCGCGTCCGCGTCTCTACCGACTCTTCCGCGCCTCGCCACGGCCGAACATCGGCCGCCCCAATCCGCCTGGTTTGTTCCGCGCCGCCTAGGCGTTGTGACGTCTGCGCAACGGGCTAGCCCGGTCTGTCGCCCTTTTCCCGACTTTTCGACCGCAAAGCGTTGACAAGCGCCCTACGCATGGGCGTTAATTCGCGTCGAATGAATACTCATTCGAGAATGAACCCTCATTCTCTTGTCGATCGTAGCGAATCCGCAACAAAAACGCGGGCACGGTCGATCCGGGGTTCAAACACGATTGTTGGGGTTACCGAGGAGAGTCGAGTGAAGAAGCACAGTTTCGCCGACATTCTGATGGCCGGAGGCGTCGCGAGCGGTTTGCTGTTCGCCGGCACCGCGTCCGCCATCGAGTGGAATGTCACCGGCCTGGTACGCCAGGAGATTGCGTACAGCCTGAATTCGGATGGCAATCCGAACAACACCATGGACGACGTGTTCAACGACCGCATCACGCCGAACGTGACGCACGTGAACTACGGCGACGCGGCCACGACCGCAGCCGTCACCGGCGCCAACCCGGACTTCTACCTGCCCGGTGCCGGCTTCGCGAACTTCCGCGCGCGCGCCAGTGCCGACCACCCGGGACCGGGCGTGGTCAACATCGGTGGCAAGCTCTTCGCACCAGCGGGCCTGAACACCAGCTCGCCGGTCGACTGCCAGTTCTCGCAGCAGCGCGCGATTGCCTCCGGCTCCGCTGGCTTCGGCCCGAACATCGGCGGCTTCGCGACATTCCCCGGCGCGCTCTGCCCCAACGGCGGCGGCTCCCCGCAGGCCGGTGGCAACCAGTTCGCCAAGGGCGGCAAGGTGCCGACCGGCGACTTCTCGCTCCGTAACAATGACTCGATGAACTTCAACATGTTCAACTCGCGAGTCGAGATTGACGTGCAGGCCAAGTTCAACGACGAGTTCGCCGCCTACATGAAGGCGCGCGTCTACTACGACGGCACCCGCCACTTCACCGACGGCAAGATCGGCGACAGCTTCCGCAATCCGGTGTGGAGCAACCGTCGCGGCGCGCTGCTCGAGGTCAACACCCCAGACGCGATGCTCGATCTGCCGGCCTTCTACCTCGACTGGAACCGTGGCCCGCTGTGGCTGCGTGCCGGCAACCAGGTCATCGCCTGGGGCGAGGCTTACTTCTTCCGCACCATGGACGTTGCCAACGGCCTCGACCTGCGCCGTCACCTCACGCTTGGCCCGGGCGCGGAGGAGTACCAGGACCAGCGCATCGCCTCACCGGGTCTGCGCATGTCCTACACCTTCAACAACGGTTACGAGCTCGATGCCTTCGTGCAGATGTTCTCACCGTCGCTGTTGCCCGGTCAGAACACCGCCTACAACCTGATCACCGACGACGTCTACCTGAACGAGCAGGCGGGCTTCAAGGACGCGCGCGGTTCGCTGAACTTCGGCGCGCGCATGACCATGCCCTTCTCTGAGCAGTTCACCGGTATCGTCGGTTTCGTCAACCGTCGTAATCCCGACGGCGTATTTCGCAATGTCGATGCCCCGACCGTGCACCAGGGCCTGATCAACACCGGTTGCGTCAACAAGTTCAACGACACGCTGAACCTGCTGAACGGCGGCAATGGTCTGCAGAACGCCGCGGCTCTGGGCTTCCCGAGCTTCGACAAGCGTGCACGCACGATGGAGAACGGCTGCGGCTCGGCGTTCGCGCCGGACACCAACGCGGCGACTTCGATCAACTACTGGTCGAACATCGCGGCTGGTCGCATCGACAGCGGCAACTACCTCACCCACATCATCAACGACTTCCCGGCCTCGCGCTGGGCGGTGCGTGACATCTTCAATTTCGGCAACGAACTCACCTTCGTTGACGCGATGCGCACGCTGGAAGGTTTCCGCTCGTCCTTCGGCCCGTTCACCCAGTGGATCGGCCGCGAGTTCAAGCGTGAGTGGATCGCGATGGTCGGCGGCAACTACGTGGTCGAATCCGACAACGAACTGCTGGACCAGCTGATCATCCGCGGTGAAGTGTCGGTCACGCCGAACAAGAAGCTGACCACCGACCTCTCGTGGGACTACAAGGAAGTGACCGACGTGGTTTCGGCCCTCATCCTCGAGAAGTACATGCGCTTCTCCGAAGAGTTCCCGGCCACCTACATGGTGTTCCAGTGGATGCATCGCACCTCGACCGACATGTTCGGGCGCGATCTCGACAAGAACAACATGCGCGGCATCGGCGACTTCATCGATGCCGAGACCGGTGCCTTCAAGCCGGCGGCCTTCGATCCAGAAGCGCTGAAGCCGCGTGGCAGCGCGAACGCCGACTACGTGGTGTTCGCCTTCCAGCAACCGTTCCCGAACCTGATCTGGCGCTTCGACATGTCGCTCCTGATCGACACGGCCGGCGGCTACCTCCTGCAGCCCGGCGTGCGCTATCGCCCGTCCGCCAACTGGCAGTGGGATCTGTACGCGACGATGATCGGCTCGCCCGGTGGCAACAACGACACCATCACGGAGACCATCGACTTCGCCGACGAGATGTTCGTGCGCGCCACCTACTTCTTCTGAGCCTGGTCTCGGAAGCAGTGGAAAGAGCCGGCCCCGCGCCGGCTCTTTCTTTTTGGGCCTACCCGTTCCCCTGCCGCCCATTCCGCGCGTCGCCAGCGCAAAAGATCACCTCCTTTAACCGCCCGACGAAAGACTTCCCGGCTTTACGAATTAGATACTTGGCCGAATGTTGCGGTGCGGCTACATGCGTCTCGAATGACCGTTCTAACTCACTGAAACGCGCGTTTTTGTTGTCTCATTGCAACAACAGCGCCGAAAAAATGATGGGGAAATGCCTAAATGCTGCCGCTAAAAGGATTGACAGCGCCCCCCCGAACCGGTACGTAATGAAGGCGTAGCCGGTGGGGCCGGCGCGAACGTTCTCATTTGTGCCGGATTAACAACGCTAGATTGTCGTCTCGGTACTACTGGGGTTCCAAAAAGAGACATTGTTTTCAGAGGAGAGCGGGAGTGAAGAAATACACAATCGCGCAGATGGTCATGGCGGGAGGCTTGGCCGGCGGCACGCTTTACGCCGGCACGGCGTCCGCGATCGAATGGAATTTCACGGGTTTCGTGCGTCAAGAGATTGCCTACAGCCTGAACTCGGACGGCAATCCGAACAACGACATGAACAACCCGTTTGTCGATCGCGTGCAGCCGATGATCACGCATTCGAATTTCGGTGACGATGCCACCAGCGATGCGGTGATCGCAGCCAATCCTGGCCTCTATTTGGCGGGGCCCGGCAACGCCAACTTCCGCGCGGGCGCCAACACCTACTGGGGTGACCCGGACGTGTTCGATCCGGCGGTGCGCGCCGCGCGTGGTTACGGCTTCGGCGGCTCCGGCAACCGCTCCTTCGCGGCGGGCTCGCCCGTTGACATCCGTGGCGCTAACCCCTCCCGCCTGATGCTGGCGGGCGGCAACACCTCCTCGCCGGTGGACTGCCAGCTGTCGCAGGTATCCGCCATCGCGGCGGGCGCGAACCGCGGCAACCTCGGCTTCGGACCGAACGTCGGCGGCTTCACCGCCTTCCCCGGCGTGCTCTGCCCGGCTCCGGCCGGTCGCGCGCAGCGCCTGCCTGGCGGCTCCGCGACTCTGAACGCGGCGGGCCCGATCGTCGATGCCGGCGCCTTCGGTGCCGCCAAGGTCAAGGGCGGCAAGGTGCCTCCGGGCAGCGAGCAGCTCGACGCCAAGGACTCGATGAACTTCAACCTGTTCAACACTCGCCTCGAGTTCGACATCCAGGCGAAGATCAGCGACGAGTTCTCGGCCTACATGAAGACGCGTATCTACTACGACGGTACGCGCAACTTCACCGACGGCAAGATCGGCGACAGCTTCGGTCCGGGCCGTTTCAACCAGGGCATGTGGGGCGGTCGCCGCCAGACGCTGCTCGAGTGGAACTCGCCGGATGCGATCGTCGACCTGCCGGCCTTCTACCTGGACTGGAACCGTGGCCCGCTGTGGCTGCGTGCCGGCAACCAGGTCATCGCCTGGGGTGAGGCGTACTTCTTCCGTACGATGGACGTGGCCAACGGCCTCGACCTGCGTCGTCACCTGACCCTCGGGCCGGGCGCGGAAGAGTACCAGGATCAGCGCATCGGCATGCCCGGTCTGCGCCTGTCCTACACCTTCGAGAACGGCTACGAGCTCGACGCGTTCGTGCAGATGTTCAACCCGACCATCCTGCCGGGCCAGAACACCGCGTACAACGTGATCGCGACTTCGGGCGCCCGCCTGAACGAGCGTGCGGGCTACGACGATGCGCGTGGCGCGCTGAACTACGGCATGCGCATGACCATGCCGTTCACCGAGCAGTTCACCGGCATCGTCGGTGTCGTCAACCGCCGCAACCAGGATGGTGTGGTGCGTAACGTCGATGCGCCGGCGGTCAACAACGGCCGCATCAACACCGGCTGCTTGAACCAGTTCAACGACACCGCGAACTTCCTCTCCGGCGGTCAGGGCGATGCGCTCGCCAAGGCCGTGTTCGGCATGCCGACGCTGGACCGTCGCATGCGCAACCAGGAGAACGGCTGCGGTTCGACCTTCGCGCCGGATCCGCGTGGTACCCCGTCGCTGCAGTACTGGAAGGCCATCCGTAACGCGCGCCTCGACAACGCGAATTTCCTGCAGCGCGTGATCAACGAGTTCCCGGCCGCTCAGTGGGCGGTGCGTGACATCTTCAACTTCGGTGACGAGCAGAACTTCGTCGACACCTACCGCACGGTTGAAGGTTTCCGTTCCTCGTTTGGTCCGTTCATCCAGTGGGTGGGTCGCGAGTTCAAGCGTGAGACCATCTTCATGGTCGGTGGCAACTACGTCGTGGAGTCGGACAACGACCTCCTCGACCAGCTGATCATCCGCGGTGAAGTGTCGGTCACGCCGAACAAGCGCATCACCAACGACCTGTCGTTCGACTACACCAAGGTCGATGACGTGGTGTCCGCCCTTATCCTCGAGAAGTACTACCGCTTCTCCGATGCGTTCCCGGCCACCTACATGGTGTTCCAGTGGATGCACCGCACGTCGACCGACCTGTTCGGCCGCGATCTGGACAAGAACGGCACCAAGGACATCGAGCACTTCATCGATGGCGAGACTGGCTACTTCAAGCCGGCCGCTTTCGACCCGGAAGAGATGAAGCCCGAGGGCAATGCCAACGCCGACTACGTGGTGTTCGCGTTCCAGCAGCCGTTCCCGAACCTGATCTGGCGCTTGGATGCGGCGATCCTGGTCGACACCGCTGGCGGCTACCTCTTCCAGCCGGGTGTTCGCTACCGTCCGTCCGCCAAGTGGCAGTGGGACCTGTACGCGACCCTCATCGGCTCGCCGGGTGGCAATGCTGACACCATCACCGAGACGCTCGACTTCGCTGACGAAATGTTCGTCCGCGCGACCTACTTCTTCTAAGAAGCAGCGTCGAGCAGAGAAAGAGCCGGCCTAGCGCCGGCTCTTTTTTTTGTGCGCTGCACATTGAGTGTCATTGTTCTCGCGACGTTTTTTCACGCTTGCCGACCCACCTCTTTCGGCTATTCACGCGCATCGTCTTTGCTATCATGCCGCGCACACCCGAAGGACCGGGGCGGCACGCCACGATGGTGACGAAGCCGGCCCGTGAGTGTCGAACAGCGTGCCGGGCAACCCACGAGCCGATACCTCGACCATGAAGCGATTCGTTCCACTTATCGAATGCCCCCGTGCGGGCGGGCACGCCGCGCGCCAGGCGAGCGCCGTACCGCGTGTTGTGCAAGGAGCGCTCGACCATGGGTAGCTCCCGACGTACCGTCCTCTGGATCAGCTTCCTGGCGTTCTCCGCCGTCCTGCATGCCATCGTCTCGGGGCGCGTCGGTCATCAGATCGAGCGCACGCTCGGCATGCGCCACCAGGCGGAGGAGGTCATCGACGTCAAGGTGCCGCCGCCGCCGCCGCAGAAGATCGTCGAGCGCGAGCCGCCGCCGGAAGACGAACTCGAATTCGAGAAGGAACTGGAGATCGAGCCGCCCGAGGTGCTCATCGCGCCCAAGGCCATCGCGCCGCCACCGCCCAACATCACCGTCGCGCTGAAGGCCCAGGCCGGCGGCTCGGGGGGAGACGAGCGCACCGAAGGGCAGCCCGTGTCGGAAGTGGCCGGCGGCATCAGCATCGGTACCATTCCGGGCACCGGTGGCAGCGGCTTCGGCGGCTTCAAGTCCGGCATCGGCAATGGCCTCGGCGACGGTACTTCGCGCTTCGCGGCCTACATCGCCGGCCTGCGCGAAGCGGGCCTGGACGTGGTGTTCTGCATCGACGCCACGGGCTCCATGGGCTGGGTCCTGTCGGAGGTGAAAGACCGCATCGAAGACATCGCCAAGTTCGTGCGCACGTTGGTACCGATAGCCCGTTTCGGACTGGTCGCCTACCGCGACACCGACGGGCCGGACTTCACCACGCGCATCCAGCCGCTTACCTACAGCACTGGCAAGCTCAACACCTTCCTGTCCGGGCTGGAAGCGAAGGGCGGCGGCGACTGGTTCGAGGCGGTCGACGAGGGCATCAAGGTCGCCATCGATGATTCCGGCTGGCGCATGGGCGCGCGCAAGATCGTGATCGTCGTGGGCGATGCGCCCATGCGCGAAGGCCAGGCGCGCAAGGCCGCGCGGTTGATCGAGAATTTCCGCCACGCGGGTGGCACGCTCTCCGCGCTCGACGTGAGCGACCAGGCGAATCCGCACCTGCTGGAGGCAAAGCTCGGCCGGCGCATCCCGCGCGAGATGTATCGCAACTCGCCCATGGCCGACTGGCTGGTGCTGGGCGAGGCCGGCGGCGGTGACACCGCCACCCTGGATGGCGAGGTGCGTCTCACCAAGCGGCTGGTGCGGCTCATCATGGGCGATCAGTTCGCCGCCGAAATGCAGTCGCTCCTGGAAGTCCTGTGAGCGCCGGTATGACTCGCGCGCCCGCCTTCATCGCTCTTGTCCTCCTGGTGGTCTTTGCGCTGCGCGCGCCGACCCTCGCAGCGGCCGATGCTGCCCAACCCGCCGGTGGCGCCGGGGGCATGCCGAAGCTTGTCGCCCTGACCACGCAGCTGCAGGCGATGCCGAGCTCCGAGGTGTTCGCCCAGGTGGCGAATGAAGTGGGTCCGGTGGTCGATGAACTGCGCCAGGCCGGGCTCTCGCCCGACAAGCTGCAGGCCCTGCGCCGACAGCTTGAATTGATGACCTCGCTCGCCGCCCAGCGCCTCGACCAGTACGAGGCCGACACCCACGACGACGAGGCGGCGCTGGAGAGCATGTACCGCTCGCGGGTGTGGGACGACATGAGCTTCGCGCTCGCCGCTTTTCCCTACTGGCGAGCGTGGGTGGACTTGGAACTCGCGCGGCTGGTCAAGGACCCGGGCGAGAAGACCAAGGCGCTGCATCCCGCGCAGGCCGGCTTCAAGCTCGCCTCGGTGCAGCTCTTCAAGCCTGGACTCGTCTACGGCGGCTGGCTCGGACTCGGCTATGTCGAACGGGAGGCCGGTAACAAGGAGCGCGCGCGCAACATCTTCAAGAAGCTCGAGGAAGCGCTCGCCGCTGAACCTGACTCACCGGTGCGCCAGGCGGTGAGCCTGGAACTACGCATGCTGGACGCCAAGGCGGGCACGGTCAGCGCGGCGTTCCCGGGCCGCGGCGGCAAGGTCACCGACAGCGATGCCGCGCTGCTCAAGAACGAGATCTTCGCGCTCCTGCAGGACAGTCGTAAGACCGGCGGCCGACCGATGCAGGCCGCCGAGCGCATCAAGGCGGTGATCGCCGCAGGCAAGCTCGATGACGACCTGCTCGGCAATCTCATGACCTACGCCCAGGAACTCGCGAGCGTCGACATCGGGCCCTACACCGACCTCGCCGGGGGCGAGTTCGCGCTGCAGTACGAGCATTGGTACAACGCCATGCAGAAATACGCGGCGTTCTTCAAGGCGGTGGGTTCGCCGGACAATCTCGATCTCAATCCCTATCGCTATCGCTGGGCCTACGCGGCCTACAAGGCGGATGTCTACGAACCCGCCATCGACATCCTCAACAAGCTGTTCGCGCAGCGCAACTTGTCCGAGGAGCTGGATCAGAACGCGTCCAAGCTGCTCTACGTCATCTTCGCCACGCGTGAGCAGCGCGGCAACGCGGCGGAATCCAACCGCAAGCGGCTGCGCGAGGCGGCCGCACGTTTCGTATCGCGCAGCCCGAACGATCCGGCAGCCGATGCCGCGCGCCTCGTGATCGCGCAGAGCTCGGGCAGCGCGAGCCAGGCGCTGCAGCAGATGAGCCAGACGACCTCGGCCCAGACTCGCGCCGAGATCGGGCGCACCGCCTTCCAGATCATCGCGCGCGACTTCAGCGCGGCGGTGGCGCGCGGCAAGACGGCGCAGGGCGGTGGGCTCGCGCGCCAGGGCATCGATGCCTGGCAGACCCTGCCGCCGGAGGACAAGAAGGACACCTTCAACTTCGCCATGCTGCTGCAGATGCGCGCGCTGGTCGATCCGCAACCGGACGCGGTGCTGAAGGCGCTGGATCAGATCGAACAGAAGGGCAATCTCAACAACGACATCCAGCGCGCGCTCGTGTGGTCTCGGCTGCAGCTCTACGACCGCATGAGCGATCCATCCCGCAGCCTGGAGTTCGTGCGCGCGCTCGCCGCCAAGGGCATCCCGAGCTGGCAGGTGGAGTATCTCTATCCCTTCATCAAGGAACGCAAGGACGTCGAGCAGCGCATGGCGCTGGCGACGCTGGTGCGGCCGGCGGTCAAGGCGCAGCCGGAGATGGATCGACGTTTCGCGCGACTCATCATCGAAGGCATGCTGGAGAAGAAAGACGGGGCGGCCGCCTACGAGGCGTCGCGCGAGTTCGTCAAGCAATTCCCGAAGTCGGGGGACGGCTGGCAGCTGCTGGCGAAGAGCGCCGAGGCCTTCGGTCAGCCCTTCGAGGCCGACCGCTCCTGGAGCGTCATCACCAACAAGGCCGTGCCGACCATGGCCATCTGGTGGGAGGGCATGCTGAGCCGCGCGCGCATTCGGACCCAGTCCAACCGGCCGGACGAAGCTTGCCCGCTGTTGCAGCAGATGGAGAAGCACCGCCAGTATTTGCCTGCCGAATTCAAGGACCAGTTCGGCGCGGTGCGTGAAGGCGCGCGCTGCGCGACCACCACCGCCCAGGCCGACGGCTGAGCCTGGTATGCCCGGCAGGATCCCGGTCGCCTTTCTGACCGGCTTTCTCGGCAGTGGCAAGACCACGCTGCTCGCCCGCGTGCTCGCGCAGGGCGGCTTCGCGGACACGGCGGTCATCATCAACGAGTTCGGCGAGGTGGGCATCGACCACCTGGTGGTCGCGGACCTCGCCGAGAACATCGTCGAGCTGCGTGACGGCTGCCTGTGCTGCACCATCCGCGGCGATCTGCTGATGACCCTCCGGGATCTGCATCGGCGGCGCATCCTGGGCGAGATCCCGTCCTTCCGTCGCGTGCTGGTCGAGACCACCGGTCTTGCGGACCCCATTCCGCTGGTCCACACCCTGATGACCAACCGGCCCTTGCTGACGGTCTACGAACTCGATGCGGTGGTGTGCGTGGTCGACAGCGAACTCGGCCTTACGACGCTCGCGGAACATGACACCGCTCAGGATCAGGTCGCGCTCGCCGATGTATTGGTGTTGAGCAAGGTGGACGTGGCGCCGCGCGAGAGCGTTGACGCGCTGCGCGCGCGCTTGACGACCTTGAACCCGGGCGCGGAAGTGCACGAGGCGGCGCAGGGCGCCATCGACCCGGCCCGCCTGTTCGACCGCGGTCTGTTCCAGCCCGCGGCGCGGGACGCGACCATCGCGCGCTGGCTCGCGGCGACCGCGCACCAGCACGATCACGGCGCGCGCTATGGCGCGCACGTCATCCGTCACGCCGGCGCCTGGAGCCTGGCCGGCACCAGCGTGTTCCTGAACCGGGTGGTGAACGAGTTCCGCGACCGCCTGCTGCGCATCAAGGGCATCGCGGCGTTTCGTGAAAAGGGTGGAAAGCCCGCGCTGATGCACGCGGTGCAGGACAAGTTCTATCCGCTGGCCTGGCTCGAGACCTGGCCGGATGCGGACGAGGAAGGTCGGCTGGTCTTCATCGGTCGCGATCTCGACGTGAACCGCATCGACGAATTGTTCAACTCACTGTGTGTCTGATTAAGGACACCACGCTGCAAGGGGAACGCCCCATGATCCGTATCCGCAAATACACACCCGACTTCACGCGCCGCACGTTTCTCGAGCGCACCGCCGCCGGCCTGTTCGGCGCCGGCGTGCTCGCACCGGTGTGGTCCACCGCCGCCGAGAACGGTGACTTCACCCAGTCCTACCCAGCGGAACTCCTGTCCATCGAGGAGTACACCAAGGGCCAGATCAAGACCGGCGACATGATCACCGCCGACAACGTCGATCTCGTGCAGGACCTGCTCGACGGCGTGCGCTACATGCAGGTTAAGCAGATGGGGCGGAAGATCGAGATCACCGCCGCCACGACTGACATGTCCAAGCTGAGTCCCATCGAGTACATCGAGGGGACTTTGCGCAACAAGGGGCAGGCGACTTTCGATGCCGACGGCAATGTCGTCACCCAGGACGGCAAGCCCTGGATCGGCGGCAACCCGTTTCCCGAGCCGACCAGCGGTCTCGAGATCTTCGCCGGCATCACGCTCTCCTGGGGACGGCACGACGTGTCGTTCTACCCTGTGAAGTCCTACGAACTCGACGTGTCGGGCAAGGTGCTCTACAACTACGAACTCGCCTGGTGCGAGTTCTCGCCGGTCGGCCGCCTGGTCACCGATCCCAAGCCCTACTGGCCCGGCCATGAAGACAAGCTGCGATACCAGTCGGTGTTCTTCACCGTGCCGCAGGACTACAAGGGCTCGTCGTTCCTGAACACCTGGTACTACGACCAGCGCAAGTTCCCCGAGCTCGAAGGCTACCTGCCGCAGTTCAAGCGTGTGCGCAACTTCCCCACCAGTCAGCGCTTCGAGCCGCTCATTCCGGGCTCCACGCTCTACCTGTCCGACGCGTGGACGGCGGGCGACCCCTATCTCACCTGGGGCAACTACAAGATCGTCGGCCGTGGTCCCTTCCTCGCCGGTCTGACCGAGAACTGGGATTCGGACGACGAGAACTGGGAAGGCAAGGTGCACGGTGGACCCATCGGCAACACCTTCTGGGACACCAAGGTGGAACTCATCCCCGAGACCATCATCTGCGAGGCGGAGCCCACGGGCTATGCGCGCGCGCCGATCAGCAAGAAGCGCGTGTGGTTCGACGCGCGCACCGGGTTGCCGGTGTGCATGGTCACCTACGACCGTCGCGGCGAGATGTTCAAGTCCTTCGACGGCGCCTACTCGGTGTACGACAACAAGGGCAAGCAGGTGATGGACGGCGCCAATCCCTACTGGTCTTGGACGCACGTGCACGCGCACGACGTGCAGTCGAACCGCATGACGCGGCTCAAGCAGGTCAAGCGCATCGCCGGCGGCTACGAGATGTTCGTCAACCAGGGCGTGGAGGTGTACGACAAGTACCTGACCTCGGCGGCGCTGCGGCG
>JAIEQK010000155.1 GCA_019747795.1 Gammaproteobacteria bacterium
CGCCGGGCTCGCATCCATACGCGGCGCCGGCATTTCCGTCGGCGCCACGACGGGCGCGTCCGCCACGGATGCAGGCGCGGTTTCCGCAGCGCCCGGCGCCGTCTCGGCGACGCCTGTGGGGGCAGTGTCCTGCGGCAGCTCGGTCGGCGCCGACGGCTCGCCTTCGGGCTCTGCGCCCGGCTCTGACGCCGGACTTGCCGCCGGCGGCGCGCTGCCAGGCGTCGGCAAGGTGATCTCCACCGTACCGGGCTGGCTGTTCCGCGAATGCTGGCCGACCAGCAGCACGCCGACCGCGACCGCCACCAGCACGAAGGCGAGCGCGGCCAGCACCGCCGCGTACTTGCGCACGTTGAGCGCGCTCAGGCCAGAACGGAGACGCGCCAGCGCGGCGCCGGCCCCCGCGCCACCGGTCGGCGCGCTCGGCGCCGTGCTGCGCTTGCCGGGATTGATGGGCGGAAGCGCCGGCGCGCGCAGCGCGGCCAGCAGCCTGCCGGGGTTGCCCTGCGCGTCCTGCGCAAGTTCGTCGATGTCCAGGCTCAGATCGAGCGCCGCGTCGCCGCCCTCCGCGGTCAACGCCGACAGCGCCAGGGTCTTCAGTTCCTCTAGTTCCATGGGCGGCAGGTCGACCATGTGGATCACCGCGCCCTCTGGCGCGGCCGTCTGCAGCGCCTCTCCGAAGCCGTCGTTCCCGCCGGTCATCACCACGCGCAGGTCGCCGCGCTGGTTCTCGCTGTAGGCGAGCGCGAACAGCAGGGCGCGGGCGGCCTCGTCCAGCGCCTCGCCGTCGTCCAGGGTCATGATGCAGAACTGCCCGCCGAGTTCGATCTCGGCCATGCGGCTGCGCAGGTCCTCGACCCCGGGGTTCAGCTCGCTCATCTCGAGCGCCGCCGCGATCGCGTCGAGCAGGGCGGGCGCGCTGGCCACGCCCTCGCCGACGCAGGGAATGATCCGCCAGTTGGCGCGGTATTGGCCGGCGAGCGCCTCCAGCAGACGGCTGCGCCCGCTGCCCGGGGCGCCCTGTACGAGGACGATCTGGTGACCGAACTCGAGCAGGTGGCCGAGCAGGTCCAGGCGCTGGCGCAGGGCCGCGGTGGCGAGGAAGGGCGGCGCCGAGGGGGCGTCGAAGTCGTCCGTGGTCATCATGATGAAGCGCTCAGGCGGTGAGCCAGGGTTGGGTCGAGGTAGCGAAGTTGGAGCCGCACACGCGGCCGTGCTCGGCCAGTGCGTAGCGATCGGTCATGCCCGCGATGTAGTCGCGGATGGCCTGCGCGCGGACCAGCGGGTCGGCCTCGGCCGTCAGGCGGTGGCCCTCCGGCAGCAGGCCCGGATCGGCCAGGAAGGCCTCGAACAGGTCGGTGACCAGCTGCTGGGCGCGCTGCGCGATGCGCCGCACAGGGGGTTCGTCGTAGAGGCGCTGGAACAGCAGGCGCTTGAGCTTCAGGTGGCTGTCGCGCATCGCCGGGGAGAAATCCACCAGCGGCGCGTCCGCCGCGCGGACCTCCTCCACGCCGCGCGGCGCGCGCTCGGCGAGGCGCGCGGCGCTCGCCTCGATGAGGTCGCTGACGAAGGCCCCGAGCATGTGGCGAATGGCGGTGTAGGTCAGCCGCTTGCCGGCGAGCGACGGCGCCGCGGCCAGGCTCGCCCCGAGCGCCGACTCGAAGCCGTCGTGCTCGCGCACCGTCTCGAGCGCCAGGATGCCGGAGCGGAGTCCGTCGTCGATGTCGTGGTGGTTGTAGGCTATTTCGTCGGCGACATTGGCGATCTGGGCTTCCAGCGAGGGCTGACGCCGCAGCAGGAAGCGCTCGCCGAGCGGCCCCAGCTCCGCCGCGCGCGCCACGCTGCAATGCTTCAGGATCCCCTCGCGGGTCTCGAACAGCAGGTTCAAGCCCTCGAAGCCGGGGTAGCGCTGCTCGAGTTCGTCCACCACGCGCAGCGAGTGCAGGTTGTGCTCGAAGCCGCCGTAGGGTTGCATGCAGCGGTTCAGGGCCGCCTGGCCGGCGTGACCGAAGGGCGTGTGGCCGAGATCGTGGGCCAGCGCGATGGCTTCGGTGAGATCCTCGTTCAGGGCCAGCGCCCGGGCGATGGTGCGGGCGATCTGCGCGACCTCCAGCGAGTGCGTGAGGCGCGTGCGGAACATGTCGCCTTCGTGGTTCACGAACACCTGGGTCTTGTACTCCAGGCGTCGAAATGCCGAGGAATGGATCACCCGGTCGCGATCACGCTGGAACTCGCTGCGCCAGGCGGGCGGCGCCTCGGGCACGCGGCGGCCGCGGCTCTGGGCGAGGTCGACCGCGTAGGGCGCGAGGGACATGGCGCGGGCCGCGGCCTCAGGCCGCGCCGCGCAGCAAGGCGTCCAGCGCGGCGTCGTCGTAGTCGCGGGTCACCACCGCCTGGCCGAGGCCACGCAGCAGCACGAGCCGGATGCGCCCGCCGACGTTCTTCTTGTCGAGCGACATGAGCTCACGAAAGCGCGCTGCTTCGATGTCCGCAGGCGGCGTGGTGGGCAGCCCGGCGCGGGCGATGAGCGCCTCGGCACGGGCCAGGGCGGCGGCATCCAGCCAGCCGAGGCGCGCGGACAGGCGGGCCGCCATGCACATGCCCGCCCCGACCGCCTCGCCGTGCAGCCAGTCGCCGTAGCCCCGCGCCGTCTCGATGGCGTGACCGAAGGTGTGGCCGAGGTTCAGCGTGGCGCGCTCGCCGGTCTCCCGCTCGTCCGCCGCCACGACCTCGGCCTTGTTCTCGCAGGAGCGGCGGATGATGTAGGCGAGCGCCGCCGGCTCGCGGGCCAGCACCTGGTCGAGATTCGCCTCCAGCCACGCGAAGAACGGCAGGTCGCGAATCAGGCCGTACTTGATCACCTCGGCCAGTCCGGCGATGAATTCGCGCGGCGGCAGGGTGGCAAGCGTGGCGGTATCGGCCACCACCGCGACGGGCTGGTGGAAGGCGCCGATCATGTTCTTGCCGAGCGGGTGGTTGACCGCCGTCTTGCCGCCCACCGAGGAGTCCACCTGGGCGAGCAGGGTGGTCGGCACCTGCAGGAAATCGATCCCTCGCTGGTAGCAGGCGGCGGCGAAGCCGCCCAGGTCGCCGATCACGCCGCCGCCCAGCGCGACCAGCACGGCGCCCCGTTCCAGGCGCTTCTCCAGCATGAAGCCCATCACCTCGCCGAAGGTGGCGAGCGACTTGTGCGCCTCGCCGTCCGGCAGCACCAGCGTCTCGCAGCGCCGGTCCGCGAAGTGGCCGGCGACGGTCTCGAGGTAGAGCGGCGCGACCACGTCGTTGGTCAGCACCACCACCTGGGCGGCCGGCACCAGGCGACGGAACAGGGGACCGTCGGCCAGCAGGCCCGCGCCGATATGTATCGGGTAGCGGCGTTCGCCCAGCTCGACGTTGACTACGGTGTCCACGGCAGGTTGCTCGTTATCCTCTTGATCGCCTGTTTGACCGACAGCCGCCCGGTGTCGATGGTGAGGTCCGCGACCTCCTGGTAGAGCGGCTCGCGCTGGGCCACGATGGCGCGCAGCGTGCCCTCCGGGTCGGCGGTGCGGAGCAATGGGCGGTTGGTGTCGTAGCGCACCCGTTCGACCAGCTTCTCCACCGGGCTCTTCAGGTACACCACCAGCCCGCGCTCGGCCAGCCAGCGCCGGTTGTCCGCCGCCAGCACCGCGCCGCCGCCGGTCGCGAGCACGATGCGCGGCCGCTGGGTCAGCTCGTCGATCAGCCGCGTCTCGCGCTCGCGAAAGCCGGTCTCGCCCTCGATCTCGAAGATCAGCGCGACCTTCGCGCCGGTGCGCTTCTCGATCTCGTGGTCGCAGTCGACGAACTCATACTTGAGCGCGCGCGCCAACTGGCTGCCGATGGTGGTCTTGCCGGCGCCCATCGGCCCGACGAGGAATATGCGTTCCGCCGCCGTCACGCCCGCTCAAGCCCGTTCGCCGTCGCGCACCCGCGCCATTGCCAAGCTCCGACCAAAAAAAAGCGGGAGCCAGGCTCCCGCTCGAATGATAGCAGTTGACCGCGCTCAGGGCGTGGACAGGGACAGCGTGTCCTTGATGATCTTGGGCGTGACGAACACCAGCAGCTCCTGCTTGTTGGCCTGGTGCTCGGTGCGCTTGAACAGCCGGCCCAGGTAGGGCAGGTCGCCGAACCACGGCACGCTCGTCTTGTCGTCGCGATTCTCGGACTCGAAGATGCCGCCGAGCACCACCGTCTCGCCATTGTCCACCAGCACCTGGGTGGTCAGCTCGTTGGTGTCGATGGACGGCACGCCGGCGAATACCTGGCCGACCGAGTCCTTGTTCACCGCGAGGTCCATGATCAGGCGGTCGTCCGGCGTGATCTGCGGGGTGACCTTGAGGCTCAGCACCGCCTTCTTGAAGGTCACCGCGGTCGCGCCACTGGAGGACGCCTTCTGGTAGGGAATTTCGGTACCCGACTCGATCAGCGCCTCGTGCTGGTTGGCAGTGATGACGCGCGGCGCGGAGATCACCTCGCCACGGCCTTCCTGCTGCATGGCGGTCAGCTCGAGCTGCAGGAGATAGCTGCCGATCTTGCCGACCGCGTACTTGAAGTTGGCCGCCTGGCCGGTGGTGGCGAGGTCGACGATGTAGTTCTCCAGGCCGTCGGTGTTGTAGGAGGTGACGTCCGGGTAGCGGGTGTCGCCCTCGATGCCGCCGCCGAGGAAGGAGTTGAAGCCGCGCACGCCGCTGCCGCTCGGGCTGACCGCGGTGTTCTTCAGGTTGCCGGTGTGGCTGTAGCCGAAGCGCACGCCGAGGTCCTTGGAGAAGTCTTCGTTGGCGATCACGATGCGCGACTCGATCAGCACCTGGCGCACCGGGATGTCCAGCGCCTTCACCACGTTGCGGATCTCGGTCAGCTTTTCACCGGTGTCCTGCACGAGCAGCGTGTTGGTGCGCTCGTCGACCGTGACGTTGCCGCGTCCCGAAAGAAGCTTATTCTTCTCTTCCTTCAGGAGCTGGGCTATCTCACCCGCCTTGGCGTAGTTGACCTGCATGAACTCGGTGCGCACCGGCGCGAGCTCCTGGATCTGCTTCTGCGATTCCAGCTCGAGCTTCTCGCGCGCCGCGATCTCTTCCTGCGGAGCGACCATCATCACGTTGCCGATGTCGCGCTTGTCGAGACCCCGTGACTTGAGAATGATGTCCAGCGCCTGGTCCCAGGGCACGTTCTTCAGACGCAGCGTGACGTTGCCGCCCACCGTGTCGCTCGCCACCAGGTTCTTCTCGGTGAAGTCGGCGATGAGCTGCAGGACCGCGCGCACCTCGATGTTCTGGAAGTTGAGCGACAGGCGCTCGCCGGTGTAGCCGAACTTCTTCTTCTTGTTCGCCTCTTCCTCTTCCTTGGTGAGCGGCCGCAGCTCCACCGTCAGGGTATTGTCAGACTGGTAGGCGAGGTGCTCGTACAGGCCATTCGGCTTGATCACCATGCGCGTGCCGTTGCCCTGGCGGAAGGTGTCGATCTCCTTGGCGGGCGTGGCGAAGTCGAGCACGTCGAGCTTGCGGTCGAGGTTCTCCGGCAACTGGGTGTCGGCGAAGTCGACCACCACGTTGTCGCCTTCCTGGGAGATGTTCACGCCCACATCGGGACGGGTGAGATCGACCACGATGCGCGCCTCGCCCATCTCGCCCCGGCGGAAGTCGATGTCGCGGATGCTGCCCTTGCCGTTGCCCGGCATGGTGAGCGTGCTGGTCGGCGCGGGTGCCGCGGCAGGTGCGGCGCTCGCCACCGGCGCCGAGGTGGGCGCCACCGGCAGGGACTGGGTCTTCAGGCTGGACGGCCCGCCTTCTAGAGTGACCGCGATGGTGTCGCCGTTCGTTTCGATCTCGTAGGGCACCAGTTCACCGAGGTTCAGCACCACCCGCGAACGGTTGTCTGCCTCCACCGCCGTCACCGACTCCGCGTTGCCGACGCCGATGCGCGTCGTGCGCTCGGCGAGATTCAGCGTGGTGCCCGGCAGGTCGATGGCGATGCGCGCGGGATTGTCGATGGTGAAGCTCAAGGGCGCGCCTTCCAGCGGCGCCGACAGCTTCATCTTGACCTGCACGCGATCGCCCGGCAGCGACGTGTAGCTGACGTCATCCAGCGTGGCCGCATCGGCGCCCGCGGCTACCAGCAGGGCGAGGCCCAGCAGGCTCGGGGCCAAGCGTTCCTCGCGCCGCTTCGACCACGCGGCCAGCGCGGCGCTCAGCTTGTTCACGTTCTGGTTGGTGCTCATCTTTCCACCCCTTCTCTGGGTTATTCTTCGGACAACGCCAGTGAAGCAGCGCGTTCCTGCCAGCGCCCCTGTGCGTCCTTGATGATTTCGCGAATGTCGATGCGGTCTTCCTGGATGTTGGTGATCTTGCCGAAATTGCGGCCCAGGTAATTGCCGACCTGCACGCGGTGCACGGTGCCCGACTGGTCCCTGACGATCGCCCACAAATCCTCGGCGCGTTCGAGCACGCCGACCATGCGCATCGCGTCGAGCTCGTAGTTCTCCAGTTCCTCGCGGTTGTGCGTCTGGATCTCGTCGACCAGCTGCTGCTGCGCGGTATCGACGTCCTTGCTCTTGGCGTCGATTTCCTCGGGCTTGGTCTCGAGGAACGACTCGAAGGGATCACGCAGGCCCTTCTCCGCCGACTGGTAGATGTAATGCTCGTACGGCCGGATCGGCGGCAGCGGCTCGATGTTGCCGCCCTTGCGGGCGAGCACTTCTTCGCGGTACTGCTCGAGATCCGACATGTCCTTGGACACGCAGCCCGCCAGCAGCGCGGCCAGCGCGGTGACGGTGAGCGCCTTCACGGCGCCAGTGTTCTGCCCCGGCTTCATGTTCAGGATCCCTCGCCTTCCTCGTCGACGTAACGGTAGGTCTTGGCCGTCGTCTGCAGCGTCAGCCGGCCGCCGGGCGCCGGCGAAATCTTGATGTCGTGGCTGGTGACGATGCGCGGCAGGTCCGAGATGCCGCTGATGAAGGTGCCGAACTGGTGGTAGGTGCCGATGACCTTGATCTCGATCGGCAGCTCGACGTAGAAGTCGGCCGGCTGCTCGTTGCCCGGCTTGAACAGCTCGAACTCGAGGCCGGCGCCGAGACCCTGCTGGGAGATGTCGACCAGCAGTTCGGCGACTTCGGTCTTGTTCGGCAGACGCTTCAGGAGGTCGCCAAAGGTCTCCTTGATGTCTTCGAGCTGCTGCTTCAGTGCCGGCAGGTTGGCCGCCTTCTTCTGCTTGCCCTCGAAGGCGATCTTGAGATCGACCTCGGATTTCTGCTCGGTCTCGAGCTTGATCTTGAGCGGGTCGATGTCCTGCCACCAGCCGATGCCGATGATCATCGCCGCGACGATCACCGCGCCGGCCGCCTTGACCGGCGTCGGCCAGCTGCCGATGTTCTCGACGCTGAGATTGTTCAAATCCGACAGTTTCATCAGAGCTGTTCCTCATCCTCGCTCGCGCTGGTCTTGGTCTTGATCTGCTTGAACGTCAGGGTGAATTCCGCCGTGCGCTTGCCGTCCTGCGACTTGGACTGGATGATCGAGAGCTTGGGGTCGCGCTCCCATTCCGAGGCCTCGACGTTGCGCATGTAGTTCGACACGCGCGCGTTCGATTGGGCCACGCCCTTCACCGTCACGTTTTCGCCGCTCTGGTTGATCGACGTTAGGTACACGCCGTCCGGCAGGGTGGAGACCAGTTCGTCGAACAGGTGGACCACGATCGGGCGGCTGGTCTGCAGCGTCTCGATGGCCTTCATGCGCGCGATCAGGTTTTCCTTCTCTTTCTCGAGCGCCTTGATCTCGGCGATCTTCTTGTCGAGCAGCTTGATTTCCGCGGTGAGGAAGCTGTTGCGCCGCTGCTGCTGCTCGATGAGCGCGTTGAAGTACATGTGGATGGCGAACCACACGCCCGCGGCGGCGAGCGCGCAGGCGCCGAGAATGGAGAGGTACTCGGTGCGCCGCTGGCGGCGCAGCTCTTCGCGCCAGGGCAATAGGTTGATGCGTGGCATCAGTCAAAGCTCCTCAGGGCCAGGCCGCAGGCGATCATCAGGGCCGGTGCGTCATTGGCGAGCGCTTCGGCCTTGACCCGTGATGACACGGTCATGTTCTTGAACGGATTGGCGATGGTGACGGTGGTGTCGATCTTCGACTGGATCAGCGTGTCGATGCCGTCGATCGAGGCGCAGCCGCCGGCGATCACCACGTGATCGACCGCGCCCACCTGGCTCGAGGAGTAGAAGAACTGCAGTGCGCGGTTCACCTCCTGGGCCATGGATTCCATGAAGGGCTGCAGGACTTCCGGGTGGTAGTTGTCCGGCAGTCCGCCCTGGCGCTTGGCCAGTCCCGCTTCTTCGTAGGACAGGCCGTAGCGGCGCTGAATCTCGTCAGTCAGCTGCCGTCCGCCGAAGGACTGTTCACGGGCGTAGATGATCTTGGAGTCCTCCAGCACGGACAGCGTGGAGGTGGTCGCGCCGACGTCCATGATGGCTACCACGTGAGAGTCGGCGATGAGTTCGTTGGACTCGACCAGGAGCTGCATGGCGTTCTCGAGTGCGAAGGCCTCGACGTCCACCACCTTGGCAGTCAGGCCCCCGACGCCGAGCGCCGCGACGCGGATGTCGACGTTGTCGCTACGCGACGCGGCGAGCATCACGTCGACCTTGTCGGGTTCGTGCTCGGAAGCCTGCAACACCTGGAAATCCAGGCTGATTTCTTCCAGCGGGTAGGGAATGTACTGGTCGGCCTCGATCTGGATCTGGCTCTCCATCTCATCCTCGGAGAGCTCGGCCGGCATGGTGATGATCTTGGTGATCACCGCGGAGCCCGCGACCGCGCAGGCAGCGGTCTTGGTCTTGGTGCCGCTCTTGGCCACGGCGCGACGGATGGCTTCGCCGACCAGTTCGGCATCCGTGATATTCTTTTCGACCACCGAATTCGGCGGCAGTGGTTCCACCGCGTAGCTCTCCACGCGGTAGCGGCCGCCAGTACGCGACAGCTCGAGCAGCTTGACCGACGTCGAACTGATGTCGATCCCCAGGAGCGGTGTGTTGGCGCGGCGAAAGAGAGACACCATATTTCCCTTTTTGAATCAATCAGTTAACTGACAAAAGTGCGTCGTAACCTTAGAAATTCACGCTAAATATAGCTAAGCGGCGGTGCAAAAACAACACTCTCCTGCGTTCAAAAGCCAATAGAAATCGAGCGTTACGTCTACCAATTAAAGTAATGCCCCATCATATATAGCCCGCCGCCGCCCTCCACCCCAAGATGTTGCGCTTCGTTTTCCTGAGCTTGCTGTTTGGACTGGTGCTGATGCTGGCCGGGGCGGCGGGCGTGGTGTGGTACATCCTGCCTCAGCTCCCGCCGGTGGAGTCGCTGCGCGAGGTGCGGCTGCAGACGCCGCTCAAGGTCTTCACCAGCGACGGGCGCCTGATCGCCGAGTTTGGCGAGAAGCGGCGCGCCCCGGTGACCATCGAGGCCGTGCCACCGCTCCTCAAGCAGGCAGTGATCGCCGCCGAGGACGACCGCTTCTATGAGCATCCCGGCGTCGACTGGCTGTCGATGCTGCGCGCCGTGCTGGAACTCGCCTATACCCATGAAAAGAAGCAGGGCGGCAGCACCATCACCATGCAGGTGGCGCGCAACTTCTTCCTGTCGCCGGAGAAGACCTACGAGCGCAAGCTGAAGGAAGTGGTGCTCGCCTACATCATCGAGCGCGAGCTGACCAAGGACGAGATCCTCGAGCTCTATCTCAACAAGATCTTCCTCGGCCATCGCGCCTACGGCGTCGGCGCCGCCGCGCAGGTCTACTACGGCGTGACCCTGGACAAGCTCGATCTCGCCCAGATGGCGATGATCGCCGGGCTCCCCAAGGCGCCGTCCAAGGTCAATCCGATCACCGATCCGGTCGAGGCCAAGGGGCGGCGCAGCTACGTGCTCGGGCGCATGCTGAAGCTCGGCTTCATCGACCGGACGCAGTACGCCGCCGCGCTCGACGCGCCGATCAACGCCCAGCGCCACGGCCAGGCGGTCGAAGTGCAGGCCTCGCACATCGCCGAGATGGTGCGCGACTACATGCTCGCGACCTACGGCGACGCCGCTTATACCAGCGGTTACCGCGTGTACACGACCGTACCGAGCAAGCTGCAGCTTGCCGCCAACGCCGCGCTGCAGAAGGGCTTGTTCGATTACGACCGCCGCCACGGCTACCGCGGCCCCGAGGCCCACGTCGACCTGGCGCCGCAGGAAGACACCGCCGCGTGGCACAAGATCCTCACCCGCTACCGCGAAGTGGCGGGGCTCTCGCCCGCCGTCGTGCTGACCGTGCAGGACAAGTCAGTACTCGCTTACCACGACGACGCCGGCGTCATCACCCTGCCCTGGGAAGGCCTCAAGTGGGCGCGCAAGTACCTGTCGGAGGACGCCCTCGGTCCGGCGCCGTCCAAGGCCGACGACCTGGTGAAGCGCGGCGACATCATCCGCGTGCGTCAGCAAGCGCCGAGCGACGACCCCAAGCTCGCCGGCACGCCGGCCGCCGAGGGCTACTGGGCGCTGGACCAGGTGCCGGCGGTGGAAGGCGCGCTGGTGTCCCTGGACCCGGGTGACGGCAAGGTGCTCGCGCTGGTGGGCGGCCTCGATTTCGAGGAGAGCAAGTTCAACCGCGTGACCCAGGCGCGCCGTCAGCCCGGCTCGAACTTCAAGCCCTTCATCTATTCCGCCGCGTTCGACAAGGGTTATACCGCCGCGAGCTTCGTCAACGACGCGCCCATCGTGTTCGAGACGCCGGGCCTCGAGAACGCGTGGCGGCCGGAGAACTACTCGGGCAACTATTTCGGACCGATGCGCCTGCGCGAGGCGCTGACCAAGTCGCGCAATCTCGTGTCCATCCGCCTGCTGCGAGCGATCGGCGTGGACTACGCGCTGAACTACGTCGAGCGTTTCGGCTTCAAGCGCAAGACGCTGCCCGCGAACCTGTCGCTGGCGCTCGGCACTGGCGAAGTGACGCCGTTGGAGCTGGTGCGCGCCTACGCAGTGCTGGCCAATGGCGGCTACCGCGTGGATCCCTATTTCATCGCGCGCATCGAGAGCGAGGACGGCCAGGTGGTGTTCGAAGCGCAGCCGCCGACGGTCTGCCCGACCTGCGAGGCGCTGCCCTTGGACGTGGAAGGCGAGCCGGACGACCTCGAGGCACTGCGCGCCCAGGAGGCGGTGCGACCCGCGCAGGTCGCGCCGCGCACGGTCGCCGCGGAGAACGTCTGGATCCTGGATTCCATCCTGCAGGACGTGATCAAGTTCGGCACCGCGACCCGCGCACGCGCGCTTGCGCGCAAGGACCTGGCCGGCAAGACCGGCACGACGAACGATCAGAAGGACGCGTGGTTCTCGGGCTTCAATCCGCGCAACGTCACCACGGTGTGGGTGGGCTTCGATCGCGTCGCGCCGCTCGGCCGACGCGAGACCGGCGCGCAGGCCGCGCTGCCGATGTGGATGGACTACATGCGCGAAGCCCTGGCCGACATGCCTGAGACCGAACTCGATCAGCCGCCAGGCGTGGTGACCGTGCGCATCGACCCCGATACCGGGCTCCTGGTGGGCGCCGGGCATCCCAATTCCATCTTCGAGTCCTTCCGCGCCGCGGACGTGCCGGCGCGCGGCGACACGGGCGGCATGATGGGCGGCGACTTGCCGGGCTATCGCGATGGCGGCGGTGGCGCCGCGCCGGTGCCCGAGCAGATCTTCTGACCGCCGGCATGGGACGTCGATCGCGGGGCGGCGGGGCGGGGCGCGCCGAGATCGCGCAGAGCGCCGCGCGCCTCCTGGCCGACGGTGGCGCCGACGATTTCGAGCAGGCGAGGCGCAAGGCCGCGCGCGAGCTCGGCGCCGAAGGCGCCCGCGACCTGCCCGACAACCTGGAAGTGCACCGCGCCCTGGTCGATTACCTGGCGCTGTTCGGCGGTGCGGCGCACGCAGACATGCTCGCCCGCCTGCGCCGCAAGGCGCTCCGCGCGCTGCGCGTGTTCGCGCCTTTCGAGCCGGCGCTGGTCGGGCCGGTGCTATATGGCACGGCCTGCGAGCACACGCCCATCAGCCTGCACCTGCGCGCCGACGAGTTCGAGGCGGTCACGCGCTTCCTGCTTGAACAGCGCCTCAACTACCGCCTGGTGGATGGTCAGCTGCGCATGAGCGGCGGCCAGAGAACGGAGCGGGTGGTGCGCATCCTGCTGACGCTCTTCGACGAAGCGTTCGAACTCACCGTGCTGCCCCGCCAGGGCGGCCGTCAGCCCTTGAGCCAGGTGGACGGCAAGCCGATGCAGCGCGCGGACGAGCGCATGCTGGACGAACTCCTCGAACGCGGCGAGCGCTTCACCGGTGCTTTCGGCCACGTCGCGGCGCCGCGCTGAGCGTCGCCAGGCCGCTCAGCATGGATATCGTTCGCGTCGCGCTGTTCAACGCGCTTCGGCAGAGCTTCGACTACCTGCTGCCGCCAGCGCTGGCCGAGCTGCCGCCGCGGCCAGGGCAGCGGGTGCTGGTGCCCCTCGGGCGTGGCCGGCAGATCGGCATCGCGCTGGAATGCGTCGCGCACAGCGACGTGGCGCGCGAGCGCCTGCGGCCGCTCGAGGCGGTGCTCGACGCAGAGCCCGTGTTCGATGACGAGACCCTGGGCCTCGCTCGCTGGGCCGCGCGCTACTACCAGCATCCGCTCGGCGACGTGCTCGGCAACCTGTTGCCGGTGTGGCTGCGCCATCGCGAGCAGCTGCCGGTGCTGCCGGCCGAGCGCTGGCAACTCACCGACGCCGGGCGCGCGGCGCTGGCCGAGGGAAAGGCGCGCGCCGGCCGGCAGCGCGAGCTTCTCTCCTGCTT
>JAIEQK010000003.1 GCA_019747795.1 Gammaproteobacteria bacterium
CGCATCGGTCGAAGCGAAGCGATGTTCTTCCCAGGTCACCATGGTCCGCATCATACGCGAGGCTCGACGCCCATGAGTTGCATCCCTCTCCCATCACCGGCGGCTGACGCGCGATGAGCGGCGCGGTCCTCAATCCGCGTGTCGCCGAGGTCACGGCGCGCATCGTCGCGCGCAGCGAGACCACCCGCGGCGCCTACCTGGAACGCATGCGCGGCGCGCGCGGCGACGGTCCGCAACGCGCGCGCCTGGCCTGCGCCAACCTCGCCCACGGCTTCGCCGCGGCCGACGCGCCGGACAAGCCGCAGCTGAAGTCCGGGCGCTGGCCGAACATCGCGCTGGTCTCGGCCTACAACGACATGCTCTCGGCCCATCGCCCGCTGGAGCGCTATCCCGCGATCCTGAAGCAGGCGGCGCGCGAGGCCGGCGCGGTGGCGCAGTTCGCCGGCGGCGTGCCCGCCATGTGCGACGGCGTGACGCAGGGACGGGCCGGCATGGAGCTCTCGCTCTTCAGCCGCGACGTGATCGCGATGGCGACCGCGGTCGCGCTGTCCCACGACATGTTCGACGCGGCGCTGTGCCTCGGCGTGTGCGACAAGATCGTGCCGGGCCTCTTCATCGGCGCGCTGTCCTTCGGCCACCTGCCGGTAGCGTTCGTGCCGGCCGGTCCCATGCCCTCCGGGTTGCCGAACAAGGAGAAGGCGCGCATCCGCCAGCTCTTCGCGCAGGGCAAGGTCGGGCGCGACGCGCTGCTCGAATCCGAATCGCAGAGCTATCACACCGAGGGCACCTGCACCTTCTACGGCACCGCGAACAGCAACCAGATGCTGATGGAGGTGATGGGCCTGCACCTCGCGGGCAGCGCGTTCGTGCCGCCCAACACGCCGCTGCGCGATGCGCTGACCGCGGCCGCCGCGCGGCGCATCGCGGCGCTGACCGCACTCGGCGACGACTACGTGCCGATGGCCGAGATCATCGACGAACGCGCGATCGTCAACGCCATCGTCGGCCTGCTCGCGACCGGCGGCTCGACCAATCACACCATTCACCTTGTCGCCATGGCGCGCGCCGCCGGCGTGCTGATCAACTGGGACGACATGAGCGACCTGTCCGAGGTCACACCGCTCCTGACGCGCGTCTATCCGAACGGCAGCGCCGACGTGAATCACTTCCACGCGGCCGGCGGCATGGGCTTCCTGGTGCGCGAACTGCTCGCGGGCGGACTTCTGCACGGCGACGTGCAGACCGTCATGGGCGCCGGTCTCGCGCACTACGCGACCGAGCCCTTCCTGACCGACGCCGGCCTCACCTGGCGCGCGGCGCCGAGCGTGAGCGGCGACACCGACGTGCTGCGTCCGCTCGCCGATCCCTTCAGCGCCGACGGCGGCCTCAAGCTCCTTACCGGCAATCTCGGCCGCGCGGTGATCAAGACCTCGGCGGTGAAGCCCGAGCACCGCGTGGTCACCGCGCCGGCGCTGGTGTTCGACGACCAGGCCGAGGTGGTCGCGGCGTTCAAGGCCGGCAAGCTCGCGCGCGACTTCGTCGCGGTGGTGCGTTACCAGGGCCCGCGCGCCAATGGCATGCCCGAACTGCACCAGCTGACGCCGTCGCTCACCACGCTGCAGGACCAGGGTTACCGCGTCGGGCTGGTGACCGACGGCCGCATGTCCGGCGCCTCGGGCGCGGTGCCGGCCGCCATCCACGTCACGCCGGAATGCCTGAACGGCGGCGCGCTGCGCCACGTGCGCGACGGCGACATCATGCACATCGACAGCCTGCGCGGCGTGCTGGAAGCGCAGGTGCCCGCCGCCGAGTGGCAGGCGCGGGTCACGTCGCCGCCCGATCTCGCGGGCAACATGACCGGCATGGGCCGCGAGCTGTTCGCGGGCTTTCGCGCCGCCGCCCTCGACGCCGAGGCCGGCGCCAGCAGCTTCGGGAGCTGACATGGACATTCGCGACATCTTCGCCCTCGCACCGGTGATCCCGGTGCTGATCATCGAACGCCTGGCGGACGCCGTGCCGCTCGCCCGCGCGCTCTGCGCGGGCGGCCTGCCCGTGTTGGAAGTGACCATGCGCACGCCGGTCGCGCTGGACGCGATTCGCGCGATGCGCGACGCGGTGCCGGAGGCGGTGGTCGGCGTCGGCACCCTCACGCGCCCGGCCGACTTCGCCGCCGCGGAGGCCGCCGGTGCGCAGTTCGGCGTATCGCCGGGACTCACGCCCGAACTCGTGGCCGCGGCGCATCAAGCCACCTTTCCACTGCTGCCTGGTGTCATGACGCCGAGTGAGGTGATCGCCGCGCGCCTCGCCGGCTTCTCCGCGCTCAAGCTCTTTCCCGCGAGCCAGGCCGGCGGCCTCGGCATGTTGAAGGCCCTGGCCTCGCCCTTCGGCGACGTGCTGTTCTGCCCGACCGGCGGCATCAGCTACGAGACGGCCCCCGAGTTTCTCGCGCTGCCGAATGTCGCCTGCGTAGGCGGCTCGTGGCTCGCGCCGGCGAAGCTCCTGAACGCGGGCGACTGGGCGGGCATCGAAGCGCTGGCAAGGCAGGCCGCCGCGCTGCGCCTGTAGGTCGGACTTCAGTCCGACATTCCCTGTAGGGCGGATTTCAATCCGCCATCTACAGCGCGCGACAAGGGCCGTGCATGGCCGATGGAAATCGGCCATACACGCGCTCTGTAGGTCGGGCTTCAGCCCGACATTCAATTCCAGATCGTCGACGGACGCGTCGAAACGACTGTCGGACTGAAGTCCGACCTACTGCAACAACTCCACCTCGATCTCCTCCTGCGAGAGCAGCTTCACCGGCACCGGCTTCACGCGCCAGATCTCTTCGCAGTATTCGCGGATGGTGCGATCCGAGGAGAACTTGCCCGAGCGGGCGGTGTTCAGGATGGACATGCGCGTCCAGCGCTCGCGATCACCATAGGCTTCGTTCACGCGCTGCTGGCACTCGGCATAGGACGCGTAGTCGGCGAGCACCAGGTAGGGGTCATGATGCAGCAGGTTGTCCACCAGCGGACGGAACTGCTCGACGTTGCCGCGCGAGAAGAAGCCGTCGCGCACCAGGTTCAGCACCTCGCGCAGTTCGTCGTCGTTCTCGTAGTGATCCATCGGCCTGTAGCCGGCGCGGCGCCGCGCCTCGACTTCGGCCGCGGTGAGACCGAACAGGAAGAAGTTCTCCGCGCCCACCTCTTCGCGAATCTCGATGTTGGCGCCGTCCATGGTGCCGATGGTCAGCGCGCCGTTCATCTGGAACTTCATGTTGCCGGTACCGGACGCCTCCTTGCCGGCGGTCGAGACCTGCTCGGACAGGTCGGCCGCCGGGTAGATGCGCTGGCCGTTGCTGACATTGAAGTTCGGCAGGAACACCACCTTCAGCAGGTCGCGCACGCTCGGGTCGCGATTGACGAACTCGGCGACGGCAGTGATCAGCCGGATGATGAGCTTGGCCATGTAATAGCCCGGCGCCGCCTTGCCGCCGAACACGAACACGCGCGGTTCGATCTCGAGCTGGGCTTGAGTCTTCAACCGATGGTAGAGGCCGATCACGTGCAGGATGGAGAGATGCTGGCGCTTGTACTCGTGGATGCGCTTGACCTGCACGTCGAAGATCGCATCCGGGTTCACCACCGCGCCGGTGCGCTCCTGTATGAGGGCCGCGAGCGTCGCCTTGTTGGCGCGCTTGATGGCGCGCCATTCGGCGCGGAAGTCGCTGTCCTCGACCAGCGGCTCGAGGCGACGCAGCTCGTCCAGGTCGCGCACCCAGTCGTCGCCGATGCGTCGCGTGATGGCGCCTGCCAGCGCGGGATTGGCCAGCACCAGCCAGCGACGCGGCGTCACGCCGTTGGTCTTGTTGCTGAACTTGTGCGGCATCAGATCGTGGAAGTCCTTCAGCACGTCGGCCTTCAGGAGCTCGGTGTGCAGCGCCGCCACGCCGTTGATGGCATGGCTGCCGACGGCGGCCAGGTGCGCCATGCGCACGTAGCGCTCGCCGGCCTCGTCGATCAGCGACAGGCGCGCGATGCGGCTCTCGTCGCCGAAGAAATGGATGCGCACCTGGTCCAGGAAGCGCGCGTTGATCTCGTAGATGATCTCGAGATGCCGCGGCAGCAGGCGTCCGAACAGCCCGAGCGGCCAGCGTTCCAACGCCTCCGGCAGCAGGGTGTGATTGGTGTAACCGAAGCTCTTGCACGTGATGTCCCAGGCCAGGTCCCAGTCCATGGCCAGCTCGTCGACCAGGAGCCGCATCAGTTCGGCGACCGCGATCGACGGGTGCGTGTCGTTCAGCTGGATGGCGAACTTCTCGTGGAAGCACGCGGGCGGGATCTGCTGGACCTCGATGATGCGCAGCATGTCGCGCAGCGAGCAGGAGACGAAGAAGTACTGCTGCTCGAGCCGGAGCTCCTTGCCGCGCATCTGCTCGTCGTTGGGATAGAGCACCTTGGTGAGGTTCTCGCTGGTCACCTTCTGGTTGACCGCGCCATAGTAGTCGCCGCGATTGAACGAGCCGAAGTCGAAGGACTCGGGCGCTTCGGCGCGCCACAGTCGCAGCGTGTTGGCGGTGTTGCGTCGGTAACCCAGGATCGGCGTGTCGTAGGGCACGCCGCTCACCACCCGCTCCGGCACCCACCGAGAACGCGTGCGGCCCTGGCCGTCGACGTAGGTCTCGGTGTGGCCGCCGAACTTCACCTCCACCGTCCATTCCGGCCGCACCAGTTCCCAGGGATTGCCGTGGCGCAGCCACTTGTCGGTCTTCTCCACCTGCCAGCCGTCGACGATGTCCTGCTGGAAGATGCCGAACTCGTAGCGTATGCCGTAGCCGAGCGCCGGTACTTCGAGCGTCGCCAGCGAATCGATGAAGCAGGCGGCGAGGCGCCCCAGGCCGCCGTTGCCGAGGCCGGGCTCCACCTCCTCGGCCAGCAGGTCGTCGAGGTCGAGTCCGAGTTCGCTCATCGCCTGCCTGACGGTCTCGGTGATGCCGAGATTGACCAGGTTGTTGCCGAGATGCGGCCCCATCAGGAACTCCGCGGAGAGATAGGCCACGGTGCGTGAGCCCTGCGCGGTGTAGGCCGCCGCCGTGCTGATCCAGCGCTGCAGGCTGCGGTCGCGTACAGCGTAGGCGAGCGCCAGGTAGTAGTCGGTGCGGGTCGCGAGCTTGGGGAACTTGCCCTGCACGTAGAACAGGTTGTCGAGAAAGGAGCGCTTCAGCGCTTCCTTAGCGAGCGACACGCGATGGTCGGCGCCGGCGGGCGCGGGCTCGGCCGTGGGGGCGGGAACGGTGGTCCTGGACATGGCCTCTCCTGGCGAGGCCGCGCGGAGGCGCGGCGGGACTGGAACGAGGCTCAGCAAGATTCGTGCTGAAAAAAATGCCCCGCGCGACGCGGTCTGGACGCCTCGTTGCGCACCAGCGTGGCGCTGATGCGCGAGCAGCGCACGGCGTTTGTGCGCACGCGGGACGCGGTCACGATTGCAATCCGCGCCGCGCACCCCCATATGGCTTCGGCAAGCGCCGGTCCCTCGCCGGCGCGAGGAGAACCGTCGCATGCGCAGATCCTGGTCCCTGGTGTTGTTGCTGTTCCTGTCTCTCGGCCTGAGTGGCTGCGGCTACAACTCGCTGCAGAGCGCCGACGAGCAGGTCAAGGCCGCGTGGTCCGAGGTGCTGAACCAGTACCAGCGCCGCGCCGACCTGATCCCCAACCTGGTGAAGACGGTGAAGGCCTTCGCAGCGCAGGAGAAGGAGGTGCTGCTCGGCGTGACCGAGGCGCGCGCGCGGGTCGGCGCAATCCAGGCGACCCCGGAGCTGGTCGACAGGCCCGAGAGCTTCGCCCGCTTCCAGGCCGCGCAGGGCGAACTGTCGGGTGCGCTGTCCCGCCTGCTGGTGGTGGCGGAGAACTATCCCGAGCTCAAGTCCGACGCCAACTTCCGCGACCTGCAGGCGCAGCTGGAAGGCACGGAGAACCGCATCGCGGTGGCGCGCAACCGCTACATCAAGGCGGTGGAGTCCTACAACGTCACCGTGCGCTCGTTCCCGACCAACCTGCTCGCGATGGCCTTCGGCTTTCCGGTCAAGGCCAACTTCACCGTGGACAACGAGGCCGAGATCTCGAAGGCGCCGAGCGTCGACTTCGATGCCGCGCCCGCCGCGTCGGGCGGCGCGCGCTGAGGCCGTGACCCTGTTCCGCCTGCTGCTGGGCGTCGCGCTGCTGTGGAGCGCGGAGGCCTGGAGCGAGGTCGCCGTGCCGCCGCTCCGCGCGCGCGTGACCGATGTCACCGGCACGCTGAGCGCCACCGAACAGGCGACGCTCGAGCAGCGCCTCGCGGACTTCGAGCGCGACAAGGGCGCGCAGCTCGTGCTGCTGATGGTGCCGAGCACCGCGCCCGAGACCATCGAGCAGTACGGCCTGCGGGTCGCCGAGGCCTGGCGCATCGGCCGCGCCAAGGTCGATGACGGCGCCATACTGCTCATCGCCAAGGAAGACAGGACGTTGCGCATCGAAGTGGGCTACGGCCTCGAGGGCGTGCTCACCGACGCCACCTCGAAGCGCATCATCAGCGAGACCATCGTGCCGCGTTTTCGACAGGGTGAGTTCTACGCCGGCATCAGCGACGGACTGTCGCGCATGATGACGGTCGTGGCGGGTGAGCCCCTGCCTCCGCCGAAGGCGGCACGTGACGAAGGCGCGGACGTCAGCCGGCATTTCGCGCTGCTGTTCATGCTGACCCTCATCGCGGGCGGCCTGCTGCGCGCGATGTTCGGGCGGCTGCCGGGCGCCACGCTCACCGGCGGCCTGGTCGCGCTGGCCGCCTGGTTCCTGATCGGCGCCTTGAGCGTCGCGGCCCTGGCCGGGCTCGTGGCGCTGGTCTTCACGCTCGCCGGCGGGACGCGCCTGGTCGGCGGCCCTGGACTCGGCGGTTTCGGTGGGCACGGCGGCTTCGGCGGACGGGGCGGTGGCTTCTCCGGCGGCGGTGGGGGCTTCGGCGGCGGCGGCGCGTCGGGGCGCTGGTGATGTTCGAGTTCAAGCGCGTGCTAAGTCATCTGTGCACCGGCCGGGCACAGGTGCGCCGCGCGTTTCCCGCCGCGACGCTCGCGACCATCGAAGCCGCGATACGCGGCTGCGAAGCGACACACGGGGGTCAGCTGCGCTTCGCCGTGGAAGGCGGCCTCGACGGCTGGCCGCTGCTCCGCGGCCTGCGCCCACGGGAGCGCGCGCTGCAGGTGTTCGCCGAGCTCGGCGTGTGGGACACCGAGCACAACAACGGCGTGCTGCTGTACCTGCTGCTGGCCGATCGTGACGTCGAGATAGTCGCCGACCGCGGCATCGGGGCGCGCGTGCCGCAGGCCGAATGGGAGGCGATCTGCCGACGCATGGAAAGCGAGTTCCGCGCCGGCCGTTTCGAGGCCGGTGCGCTGGCGGGGATCGACGAGATAGGCCGGCTGCTGGCGCGGCATTTCCCCGCGCGCGGCGTCGCGCCGAACGAACTCGACGATCGGCCCGCGCTGCTGTGAGCGCGTGACCGGTTGCGAGGCCGCGACTCAGCGCGGATCGATCGGCGTGAAGATGCCCGCGCGGGCCTCGATCACCTCGCCCGCGTCGAGCACGGTGTCCTCACGAAAGCGTCGGCCGAGCAGCTGCACGCCGGCCGGCAGCCCATCGACGATACCGGTCGGGACCGCGAGCGCGGGAAAACCGAGCATGGCGATCGCCATCATCGACCAGTTCGCCGCCATCACGCGACGCATCCCATCTACGCTCGCGATGTCGGCATCCTGCTCGAAGGCCTGCTCCGCGGATACCGGCAGCAGGATGAGCGGGCACTCCGTCAGAAAGCGCTGCAGGCGCACGATCAGGGTGCCGCGCCGCGCATAGCCCTTGATGTAGCTCTCAAGGCTCGGCTTATCGCCCCACCACTCCCGCGCCACGGCGTAGTAGTTGGCGGCCGCGCCGCGCATGCCGGCGTCGCCCATCTCCTCGACCATCGGCATCAGGAGCCGCATCTCTTCCATCACCAGCAGGTACCACAGGCGATAGGCCTCAGCGAAACCCGGGTCCTCGACCTCTTCGACGCGATAGCCGGCGTCCTCCAGCCAGCGCGCCGCCTGGGTCAGCGCGGCATCCACCGCCGGCGCGGGGCGCGCGACGCCGACGTCGCGCAGCAGGCCCACGCGGCGTGGTCGCGGCAGGGGCGCGCCCACCAAGGGCGCCGGCGCGTGCAGCGGATCGCGCGCGTCGAAGCCACTCATCGCCGCGAGCGCGAGGCGCAGATCGGCGATACAGCGCGCCAGCGGTCCCTGGGTCAGCATGCTCTGCACCGCGAGCGACTGATCGCCCTCTACCGGTCCATACCAGGAAGGGATACGGCCGGCCGTGGGTCGCAGCCCGACGATGCCGCAGCAGTAGGCCGGCTGGCGAATGGAACCACCGATGTCGTTGCCATGGGCGAGCGGCACCATGCCACTCGCCGCTGCTGCCGCCGCGCCGCCGCTCGAGCCACCCGGCGTGCGGCTGGCATCCCAGGGATTCAGTGTGCGGCCGTGCAGTTCGTTGTTGGTGAACCAGCGGAACGAGAAGGCGGGCGTGTTGCTGCGCCCGACGAGCACCGCGCCGGCGGCCCGCAGGTTGGCGACCTGCGGCGCATCCTCCTGCGCGATCGCGTCGCGCAGCGCGACGACGCCGTCGGTGGTGGCATGACCGCGTTCGTCACTGTTGACCTTGATCGATACCGGCACGCCGTGCAGCGGCCCGAGCGGCGCGCCGGCGGCGCGCGCCCGATCGGCCGAGTCGGCGGAGGCCAGCGCTTCGTCGGCCGACACCTCGACGAGTGCGTTGAGGCGCGGATTCACCGCTGCGATGCGTTCGAGGCAGGACGAGGTCACCTCGCGCGCCGACACCACACCGTCGCGCACCGCCGCGGCAAGCGCCGTCGCGCTCCAGCGCCATAGCTCGTCATGCGCGGGTTGAACAGATTCAGGGGCAGCGGGCATCGTCACGGTCTCCGGCGTAGAAGGTTCGCGCCGCGCACGACGCAGCGCGCGCGGCAGCCCGCCATACTACGTGGGAAGGCGTCAGTGGAACGCCATGATCGGCGCGCCCGTCTCCAGCGCGAAGTTCGCCCAGGCCGGATACACCGCTTCGACCGTGTTGCAGATGTGCGTGCCGGCGGTGCGGAGATCGCGCCAGTAGCGTTCCAGCGGGCGCGTGGTCCAGCAGGCGGCAGAGCCGGCGCGCGCGTAGAGCTTGTCCATCGCGAACAGCACGCGCTGCACGGCGCGCACCTGGTTGCGGCGGAACTCGAGGCGCATCGCCTGGGTGACACGGCCACCGGCCTGGATGTGCTGGTCGGTCTCGATGAGCATGCTGTCGATGTGGGCGATGGCGGCGGCGAGATCGGCTTCCACTTCGGCCAGCGCCTCCTGCTGGAAGGGATCGGTCTTGCCGACCACCTGGCTCGCCGACACGCGGGTCTTGAGATACGCGCGATACTCGCGCAGCGCGCCCTGTGCGATGCCGAGCGTGGCCGAGGCGATGGCCGCGGAGAAGACGCAGGCGAAGGATTGCTGGTAGAGCGCGAGCCCGGCGCGCGCCTCGCCGTAGGCGCCTTCGCACAGCGGAAAGTGCGCGACGGTGCGGTAATCGGGCACGAAGGCCTCACGCACCCGCACGTTCTTGCTGCCGGTGCCGGACAGGCCCATCACGTGCCACGAGTCGGGAACGATCTCGTAGTCGCCCCACGGCAGGAAGAAGTGCCGGTAGTGGGGCGGATTGGCGATCGTGCCATCGGCCTCCGGCACCAGGCCTCCGAGCACCACCCAGCGGCAGTGATCGGTGCCGGTGGAGTACTGCCATTCGCCGTTCAGCACGTAGCCGCCATCCACCGCGCGGGCCAGGCCACTCGGTGCGTAGGGTGACGCCACCCAGGTGTCGGGATCGCGACCGTAGACCTCGTCCTGCAGGCGGCGATCGACCAGCGCCATCTCCCAGGGATGCACGCCGACCACGCCCGCGACCCAGCCGGCCGAGGGGTTGTACTGCGCGACCGCGCGCACCCAGCGTGCGAAGGCGGTGACAGGCAGGGCATAACCCTGGCTGTCCTCGGCCTGCAGGAGACGCATGCCGCGCGACTCGCGCAGGATGCGCACCGTCTCGGCGGTCAGCGTGCCGGCTTCGTCGCAGCGCGCGTGTTCGGCCTTCAGGGTGTCGGCGGCGGCGTGGATGTGTGCTTCCGTGGCATGCATGGCGAGCCCTCAGTGGTTCTGCACGAAGTCGATCACGAGCCGGTTGAACTCGGCCGCGTGTTCGATCATCGCCCAGTGCCCGCAGCGGTTCATGAGCACCAGGCGCGAGTCGGGAATGGCGGCCACGAGCTGCAGCGAATGCTCGTAATGCACCACCCGATCGTCGCGCCCATGGATGAGCAGCGTCGGTACCTTGACCTTCATGAGATCTTCCAGCGCCGCCATCTTCGGCACCGGCCAGCCCTTGGGCAGGCCGGCGAGGAAATTGGCGAGATGGGCGGGCGTGGCATTGGCCGCCTCGGCGCGCTTCGCGCACAGCTCGTCGGTGGCGAAGGCCTTGTCGAAGCACATGATCTCGACCAGCTTGCGCATGGTCGCCGGCGTCGGATCGCGGTAGCCCTCGATCAGGATCTTGATGCCCTCGCTCGGGCCGTCGCCGGCGCCGAACAGCCGCGGCTGCCGATTGGCCGGCGCGCCCATGGTGATCAGATGGCTGATGCGCGCGGGGTGTTCGACGGCAGTGCGCAGCACCGTGCAGCCGCCCATGGAATTGCCGATCATCGCGGCCTTGTCGATGCCCAGGGTGTCCATGAATTCGATCAGCGCAGCGACGTGATCGAGCTTGTCCACCGGGCAGGCGTCGGACGCGCCCCAGCCGGGCATATCGACCGCGAGCACGCGAAAGTGGCGCCCGAGTTCCTCGAGATTGCCGGAGAAGTTGCTCCAGCCCGAGGCGCCCACGCCCGAACCGTGCAGCATGATGACGGGCGCGCCGCTGCCGACCTCGTGGTAGTGAAGATTCCAGTTGGCGGTCTGTACGCGCCGGCTGCTGGCCTGCTGGGAAATGCTCATGCGAAATACTCCTTTCGAGCGCGCCGACGCGGCGCGCGGTAGTGCTCAGGCGGCGGACTGGGCCGGCGCCGGCGGCTTGTGGCCCCAGGTGCTCAGGCAGTCGTAGGTCACCACCTCCCAGCGCGCGTCGTCCTCGATCAGTCGGCCGCCCGCGCCGAACTCCAGGCAGAAGCCCGAGGGCGTGAGCGCGTAGAACGAGAACATGTGGTCGTTCGGGTGCGCGCCGAGCGACAGCGCGAGCGGCATACCGGCCGCCTGCATGCGGTCGTGGGCCTGGCCGACGTCGACGCTGTCCGCGACTTCGATCATGAAGTGATGTATGCGCTTTGGCGACGGCAGGGCGGCGAATGCCAGGGTGTGATGGCGCGGATTGCAGTGGGTGAAGACCGCGTCCACCACCATGCCGGGCGCCACTTCCTGGCGGATGTAGTCGCTGATGCGAAAGCCGATGGCTTGGTAGAAGGCCAGCAGCGTGGCGCGGTCCTCGGTGGGCAGGAAGGCGTGCCCGGCGCCGCCCGCGTCGGTCACGAAATGCGAGCGCAGGCGCGGCGAGGAGAACGGCGCGGCTTCGCGCGCGAGACCGACGTAGAGTTCCACGCGGTTGCCGGCCGGATCGTGGGTCACCGCGAGGCGGTCGACGCGTCGACGGGCGGCGAGTGAGGCATCACCCTCCACCACCGTGTGGCCCGCGGCGGCAAGCGCGGCGCGGAGTTCATCCAACGACGCGGCGCTGCCGCAATCGAAACCGATGAAAGCGAGATCGTCGGCCGGCCCATGTTCGAGCAGCATGCGATGCACGCGGTCGTCGAGACGCAGCGCGAGGCTCCGCCCAGCTTCGCGCGCGCCGGGCACGAGCCCGAGCACATCCACCGCGAAGCGTTCCCAGGCCGCGAGGTCCGACACCTCGAAGCCGATGTATCCCAGTTCCGTGACCTGTCCCATGCTCGACCTCCCGTCTTCCGCGCCCGGCGAGGCGCGCCCGGCAAGATAGCCCAGAGCAGCGCCGCGACCAACCGCCGGGGCGGCTGCGCGCAGCGCGCTTGATCGCGATCAAGGGCCTGGCCGCGACGACAGCCCCCTGACCATGCAGTACCATGCCGGCCCCGGCGACGGAGTGCGCGGCGCAGGACCCGGCGGCGCGCGCCGAGTACTTTCAAGTTCGAGCGATCACGCACCATGGCTCCCCGTCATCTCGCCCTCATGATCTTCATCTGCGTGATCTGGGGCTACAACTTCGTGGCCGCCAAGGTCGGCGTACGGGAACTGCCGCCGCTGCTGTTCACCGGCCTGCGCTTCTCGATCATCGCCGTGGTGCTGCTGCCGTTCCTGAAGCCGGCGCCCGGCCGCATGCGCGACATCTTCATCATCGCGATGTTCAACGGCGCGGTGCATTTCGGCCTGATGTTCATCGGCATCGCGCTCGCCGCGGCCTCGGTGGTCGCGGTGGTGGCGCAGTTGAACGTGCCCTTCGCCACCCTGCTGTCCATCGTGCTGCTCGGCGAGGTGGTGCGCCTGCGCCGCTGGGTGGGCATCGCGCTCACCATCCTCGGCGTCACCATCGTGAGCTTCGACCCGCACGCGTTCGACGAACTGACCGGCGTGCTGTTCGCGGCCGGCGCGGCGCTGTCGGGTGCCATCGCCTCGGTGCGGATGCGCAGCCTCACCGGCGTCGGCATGTTCCAACTCCAGGCCTGGACCGCGATCATCACCGCGCCCTTGCTGCTCAGTGCCAGCGCGCTGTTCGAGCACGACCAGTGGCAGCACATGCAGAGCGCGGCGCCCATCACCTGGGCGGCGCTGCTCTTCACCACCATCGGCGCAAGCCTCATCGGCCACAACGCCTA
>JAIEQK010000293.1 GCA_019747795.1 Gammaproteobacteria bacterium
GCCGGCAGCGTGTGGCGGATGTCGCCGATCTTCTTGCGCACCTGGTAGTAGTTCTGCGGCATGGTGTCCGCGGGCAGGTCCTCGCGGAACATCACGAACACCTGCGATTCACCGGGACGGGAGTAGGAGCGCAGGAAGTCGAGCGCTTCCAGTTCCTGCAGCTTGGCTTCGATCTTGTCGGTGACCAGCCGGTCGACCTCGTCGGCTGTGGCGCCGGGCCACGCGGTGCGCACCACCATCACGCGAAAGGTGAAGGGCGGATCTTCCGACTGGCCGAGGTGAAAATAGGACCACACGCCCACCACCCCGAGCAGCACCATGAAGTAGGTGACCAGCGGGCGGTTGGCGAGCGCCCAGGCGCTCAGGTTGAAGCCGGCCACGCGTCGGGCTACAGCGCCGCCTTGGCGCGGCGGTCGATGGCCTGGACCTGCATGCCCTGCGCGAGACGATGGACGCCGGCCGTCACCAGCCGGTCGTTGGCGCTGAGCGCGCCGCTCACCAGCACCGAGCCGTCCAGGTAGCGCAGCACTTCGACCGGCACGGGCTCGACGACCTGCGCGTCGCCCTCGCCGGTCACGCGCCACACCGTGGCCTGGCTCTCGGCGGTGTTGCCGAGCGCGGTGGCCGGCAGGCGGAAGCTGGTCGCCTCGGCCGCGTTGCCGAGCAGCACCGTGGCGGTGGCGCCGAGCTGCACCGCGGCGTCGGCGTCCACCAGAGTGATGCGCGCGAGGTGGGTGCGGGTGGCCGCGTCGGCCTGCGGGTCGATGTCGCGCACGCGGCCCTGGTAGCGTTTGCCGGGATTGCTCAGCACTTCGATGTCCAGGCGGGTCGCCGCGCGCAGCGCCGCGACCCGGCTCTCGGGCACGTTCACATAGGCTTCGCGTTCGCCGTCCAGCGCGAAGCGCACGACTGGCTGGCCGGCGCTCACCACGTTGCCGGGTTCGGCCATGATCTGCATCACCACGCCGGCCGCGTCGGCGCGCAGGTCGGTGTAGCGAGACTGGTTGGCGGAGAGATCGTACTCGGCCTTGGCCTGGGCCAGCCGCGCCTCGGCGAGGCGCGTGACGTTGACCCGCTGATCGAGCTGCGACTGGCCGACGAAATTGCGCTGACGCAAATCGCGGTAGCGCTGTTCCTCCGAGCGGGCGAGCGCGAGGTCGGCGTCGGCCGCGGCCACGCCCGAGCGTGCGGCGGCCAGTGCCAGGCGCGCGTCCTGCGGGTCCAGCACCGCGAGCAGGGCGCCGCGTTCGACGTGCGCGCCCATGTCGACCTTGCGCTCGGCGAGCTTGCCGCCGACGCGGAACGACAGGTCGACCTCGACTCGTGCATGGATGGCGCCGGGCAGCACCTCGCGCTCTATGGCGCCGTCCAGGCGCAGGGGGGATTCGACCACCACGGGACGCGGGGTCGCGGGCGGCGGGGGCGGCGCGCTACAGCCGACGAGGGCCAGGAGCGCGGCCAGCACGGGGAGGGGGTGCGGCCGGCGGAACATGCTGGGGGGTCGAGTCCAGGCTAGATACTGAACTCGATAGTAGACTAAATCGGCGGGCCTTGCGAAGCGCCGCGGCGGCCGGTGTTGGCCGCCGCGGCCGGGTCTGACTCAGACCAGCTTGGCGTAGTTGTCCAGGATGGGCAGAACTACGTCCGCCGGCGCCGCCGGGATCGGCAGGATGGCGCGGGTCACGCCACGCTCCGCGAGGCCCGCCAGCGGGTTCTGGCCCTCGGGCGGCATGGCGAAGAACATGCCCAAGGACAGGGTGGACGGGTCGCGGCCACGCTTCTTGCAGGCCTCGTGCACTGCCTTCAAGCCGCTGTCGAAGTCGTACAGGCCACCGATGGGCATCCAGCCGTCGCAGAACTCGGCGATGTGGTCGGCGGTCTTGGGGCCGGCCGCGCCGCCCATCAGCACCGGCGGATGCGGACGCTGGGTCGGCTTGGGCCACGCCCAACTCTTCTCGAAGTTGACGTACTTGCCGCTGAAGCTCGCTTCTTCCTTGGTCCACAGCTCCTTCATCAGCAGCATGTACTCGCGCAGGATCTCACGGCGCTGCTTGAAGTCGAGCTTGTGGTTGCGCATCTCCTCGACGTTCCAGCCGTAGCCGATGCCGAGTTCGAAGCGTCCGCCGGAGATCATGTCGAGGCTGGCCACTTCCTTCGCGAGCCAGATCGGATCGCGCTGCGCGACGAGCGTGATGCCGGTGCCGAGACGGAGCTTCTGCGTGACCGCCGCGCAGGCGGTCAGCGCCACGAACTGATCGTGCGTGCGCCAGTAGTCCTCGGGCAGCGGGCCCAGTTCCGGACGACCACCCCAGGGCGTCTCGCGGCTGGTGGGAATATGGCTGTGCTCGGGAAACCACAGGGACTCGAAGCCGCGTTCCTCGCAGGCGCGGGCGAGCGCCATGGGCTGAATGGCCTTGTCGGTGGGAAACATGATGATGCCGATGTCCATGGTGACCTCCTCCGGTGATGGGTAGTGGGTCGCCAAGGTAGGCGATAGACGGTCACTCGAGCAACGGACCGCGCGCGGCGGTCGCCCGGTGCGGTCAGCTCAGAACGGCACCCCGTGCGAGCCCGACTGCATGAACAGCAGCATCGGCAGCGACAGCGCGACGTTGGCGCGCGAGGCATAGAGGGCGCGCCGCCGCGCGGCCGCTTTCTCCTCTTCCGTGGCGGGTACCATGCCGAGGATGCGCTGCTGCGCCGGCCAGATCACGAGCCACACGTTGGCCAGCATGATGGTGCCGAGCCAGGCGCCTATGCCGATGGAGGTCACCAGCGGATCGTGTTGCCCGATGCCGAGGGTGAAGGCCTGCACGAAATACTTGCCCACCGCCTGCCCTGGCTTGAAGGCCAGGTAGAGCGCGCCCGAGAGCCAGGTCGCCAGCGAGGCGTAGCGGAACCAGAACAGCGCGCGCGGTGCGACGTAGCGCGTGATGGCGGCAGGCCCCGGGCCGTCCTTGTCGGCGGCGGCCGCGGCCAGCGCCGGCATCTGCACGAAGTTGAAGTAGTAGAGCAGTCCCACCCACATCACGCCGGAGACGATGTGCAGCCAGCGGTCGAACAGCATGATGGCCATGGGCGGGGAGCGCCTAGACGCCGGCGATGGCCTTGGCGAGGTAGCCGAGCGCGACCGCGAGGACGAGACCGGCAACGACCGCGGCGGGCAGACTCTCCAGCGGATTCATGACACCTCCCCCATAGCCTGATGGCGCGCCCGCTCGATCAGGGGGCTTCCGCATTGTCGATGAGGCGGAGGGCATTTTCAAACCCCACGCCGCGCCGCCCCGCGCGAACCGGGTCAGGCCAGCGGCGGGTAGCAGGCGGCGAGGCCGGCGAAGATCACGCCGCCGACCCAGTTGTTGTTCATGAACGCGGCGAAGCAGCCGGCGCGGCTGCGATCGCGGATGAGAAACTGCTGGTAGACGAACAGCGCCGCGGCCACGGCGAGCCCGGCGTAGTAGGGCCAGGTGAGCACGGCGCGCTGGCCGATCACGACCAGGTTGGACAGCATCAGCAGCTGCAGTCCACCGATGATCGCGCGATCGGATTCGGCGAACAGGATCGCGGTGGAGCGGATGCCGAGCTTGAGATCGTCCTCGCGGTCGACCATCGCGTACTCGGTGTCGTAGATCACCGCCCACAGCACGGCGGTGGAGAACAACAGCCACGTCATGGGCGTCACGTCGCCGCTCTGCGCGGTGTAGGCCATCGGCACGGCCCAGCCGAAAGCCGCGCCGAGATGCACCTGCGGCAGGTGGGTGTAGCGTTTGGCGAAGGGATAGGTGATGGCCAGCAGCGCGCCGCCGAAGGACATCATCACGGTCAGGGTGTTGGTCGCCAGCACCAGCAGCGCCGCGAGCGCGAGCAGCACGACGAACACGGTCAAGGCCTCGCGCTCGCTCACCGCGCCGGTCGCGAGCGGCCGCGTGCGGGTGCGCTCGACGTGACCGTCGAAGTTGCGATCGGCGTAGTCGTTGATCACGCAGCCGGCGGAGCGCATCAGCACGGTGCCGAGCACGAAGATCGCCAGCACGTCGAGCTTCGGGACGCCGCCCGCCGCCATCCACAGCGCCCACAGCATCGGCCACAGGAGCAGCAGGATGCCTATCGGCCGGTGCAGGCGCGCGAGGCGCGCGTACAGCACCAGGCGCTGCCGCCAGTCGGGGCCTTCGCCGCGGGGCGCGGCTTGCGTGCGGGCGCTGTTCATACGTTCGCGTATTCTACCTTGTCGGCCAGCCAGCGCCGCACCAGCGGGTCGGTCAGCTCGGGGTGGTCGCGCAGCACGAGCCCGGCCGCGGCCTGCACGTCGCGCAGCAGCGCCGCGTCTCGCACCAGGTCGGCGATGCGGAACTGCGCGACGCCGGTCTGACGCGTGCCGAGCAGTTCGCCCGGGCCGCGCAGTTCCAGGTCGCGATCGGCGATGACGAAGCCGTCGGTGGTCGCGCGCATCACTTCCAGGCGCTGGCGCGCCATCGCGGACAGCGGCGGCTTGTAGAGCAGCACGCAGTCCGCGTGCTGCGAACCGCGCCCGACGCGGCCCCGCAGCTGGTGGAGCTGCGAGAGACCGAGGCGCTCGGCGTTCTCGATCACCATCAGGCTCGCATTGGGCACGTCCACGCCGACCTCGATCACCGTGGTCGCGACGAGCAGGCCGGTCTCGCCACGCGCGAAGGCCGCCATCGCCGCGTCCTTCTCCTTGTCGGGCAGCCGGCCATGCACCAGGCCGACCCGCACGCCGGGCAGCGCCGCGGCCAGCTGCGTCGCGGTGTCGGTCGCCGCCTGGTGCTCGAGCACGTCCGATTCGTCGATCAGCGGGCACACCCAGTACACCTGGGTACCGGCCTCGCATTGCACGGCGATGCGCGCTACCACCTCGGCGCGCTTGCTCTCCGCCAGCACCACGGTGCGCACCGGTTTGCGGCTCGGCGGCAGCTCGTCGAGGATGGAGACGTCGAGGTCCGCGTAGGCGCTCATCGCGAGCGTGCGTGGTATGGGCGTCGCGGTCATGATCAGCTGGTGCGGCCGAAAGCCGTCGCGCGCGCCCTTGTCGCGCAAGGCGAGGCGCTGCTCCACGCCGAAGCGGTGCTGCTCGTCGACGATGATGAGCCCTAAGCGCGCGTAGTCCACGTCCTGCTGGAAGAGCGCGTGCGTGCCGACCGCGAGCGCCGGACTCGGCTCGGCGAGGCGCGCCAGCAGCGGCCGTCGCTGCGCCTTGGTCAGCCGGCTGGTGAGCAGCAGGACGTCGATGCCGAGCGGCTCGAACCAGCGACGCAGGGTCGCACCGTGCTGCTCGGCGAGCAGCTCGGTCGGTGCCATCAGCGCCACCTGGTAGCCGCTCTCCAGCATCGCCGCCGCCACCGCCGCGGCCACCGCGGTCTTGCCCGCGCCGACGTCGCCCTGCAGCAGTCGCAGCATGGGCTGGCCGCGCGCGAAGTCCTGCATCACCTCGTCGATGACGCGCGCCTGCGCGCCGGTCAGGGTGAAGCCGAAAGCGGCGAGCAGGCGTTCTTGCAGGGCGCCCGGCGCGGCCTTGGGCGCCGCGAAGTCGCGCGCCTGTTCGCGCAGGCGCTTCAGGCTCAGCTGGTAGGCGAGCAGTTCTTCGAACACCAGCCGTCGTTGCGCCGGGTGGCTGGACTCAGCGAGCATCTCGACATCGGCATCGGGCGGTGGCCGGTGCACGAAGCCGAGCGCCTCGCGCAGCGAGGGCAGGGCGAGGCGCGCGCGCAGCGCGGCCGGCAGCAGTTCTTCGCGCGCGTCGTCTTCACCGGTCGCGAGCAGCGCCAGCGCCTGGTTGGTGAGATGGCGCAGGCGGTTCTGCTGCAGGCCCTCGGTGGTGGGATAGATGGGCGTCAGTTCGGCGTCGACCGGCACCGGCGTATCGCCCGCCAGGATGTGGCATTCGGGATGGACCATCTCCAACGTCTGCGGGCCGCGCCGCACTTCGCCGAAGCATCGCACGCGGCGTCCCGTGGCGAAGCGCTGCTGCTGCGAGGCGTTGAAGTGGAAGAAGCGCAGCAAGAGCGCGCCGCTGCCGTCGGCCACGCGCACCACCAGCGCGCGCCGTCGGCCGAACACCACCTGCGCGAGTTCGACCACGCCTTCGATCTGCGCCTCGCGATTGACGCGCAGCGCGCCGATGGGCGTCAGCCGCGTGCGATCCTGGTAGCGCAGCGGCAGGTGGAAGAGCAGGTCGCCGATGCGCGTGATGCGCAGTTTCGCGAGATGTTCGGCGACCTTCTCTCCGACGCCGTTCAACTGGGTGACCGGCGCGTCCAGCGCTAGCGGGCCACCCATGGCGCGGCGCGCGGCGAGCGGTCGCGCCTCAGCGGCGCTTGACCAGCACCGCGTCCATCTCCACCGCCGCGCCGCGCGGCAGCGCGGCCACGCCGATGGCGGCGCGCGCCGGGTAGGGCTCGGTGAAGTACTCGGCCATCACTTCGTTGACCAGCGCGAAATGCGCCAGGTCGGTCAGGAACACGTTCAGCTTCACGCAGTCGTCGAGCGTCGCGCCGCCCGCCTCGGCAACGGCGGACAGGTTGTCGAACACGCGCTCGATCTGCGCGCGCATCGGCCCCTCGACCATGTGCCCGGTGGCCGGATCCAGCGGGATCTGTCCTGAGAGGTACAAGGTGTCGCCGGCGATGATGCCCTGCGAGTAGGTGCCGATGGCGGACGGCGCCGCGCTGGTGACGATGGGGGTCTTGCTCATGGTAAGGCTCCGGCTTCAGGCGCGCTTGCGATGCACGCGGGTCACGGTATCGATATTGCGCAGCGCGCGGATGACGTCGGCGAGATGCTTGCGATTGCGCACGCCGATGGTCAGCCGCATGGTCGAGGAGTGCTCGTCGCGCTCGACGATTTCGATCCCCTCGATGTTGGTGTTCTCGTCCGCGCAGGCGGCGGCCACGGTCGCCAGCACGCCGCGCTGGTTGATCACATCGAGCACGATTTCGGCGCTGAACTCGCGGTCGAGATCCGGCGCCCATTCGACGTCCACCCAGCGATCCGGCGCGGCGCGGAAGTCCACCACGTTCTTGCACGACGGGTGATGGATGACGATGCCGCGGCCGGCGGTGATGAAGCCCATGATCGGGTCGCCGGGTATTGGGTAACAGCACTTCGGAATGGTCACCACCATGCCCTCGGTGCCGTGGATCAGGAGCGGCCCGGGCGCATCGCCGCCCGGCGCGCGACGCGGGGTGCGCTCGAGCGTGTCGGTCGCGCTGCCGACCAGCGCGCGCGCCACCAGCGGCGCGGGCCGCACGCCGAGGCCGATGTTGGCCAGCAGCTCGTCCATCGACTTCAGGTTGAAGCTCGCGAGCGCCGCGCGTACCCGCGCGGGATCGAGCTGGTCGATGGAACTCTGGAAGTTCTCCAGCTCGCGATTCAGCATGCGCTTGCCGAGCAGTCCCGCCTCGTCCTCGTGCAGGTTCTTGAGGAAGTGGCGGATGTTGGCGCGCGCCTTGCCCGTCACCACGAAGGTCAGCCAGGCGGGATTGGGTCGCGCGCCGGGCGCGGTCACGATCTCCACCGTGTCGCCGGTCTTCAGCCGCGTGCGCACCGGCGCGAGCCGCCGGTTGATGCGGCAGCCGACGCACTTGTTGCCGATGTCGGTGTGAATGGCATAGGCCAGGTCGATGGCGGTCGCGCCGCGCGGCAGTTCCATGATCTCGCCCTTGGGCGTGAACACGTAGACCTCGTCGGGGAAGAGATCCACCTTGACGTTCTCGAGGAACTCCTGCGAATTGCCGGCCCGGCGCTGCAACTCGATCACCCCGCGCAGCCACTCCCGCGCGCGCTTGTGCGCGCTCTTCGCCGCGCTGTCGCCGGTCTTATACAGCCAGTGCGCGGCGATGCCGGCCTCGGCCACGTGGTCCATCTCGTTGGTGCGGATCTGCACCTCGATGGGCACGCCGAAGGGGCCGAACAGCACGGTGTGCAGCGACTGGTAGCCGTTGGCCTTGGGGATCGCGATGTAGTCCTTGAAGGTGCCGGGCACCGGCTTGTACAGGCCGTGGATCACGCCCAGCGTGCGATAGCAGGTGTCCACCGAGTCGACGATGATGCGGAACGCGTAGACGTCGTGCACCTCGGACAGGTGCAGGTGCTTCTGGCGCATCTTGCGATAGATGCTGTACAGATGCTTCTCGCGCCCGATCACGTGCGCCACCAGCTCTTCCTGGCGCAGGTGGCGCTTGATGCGGTTCTTGATCTTGGTGACGACTTCGCTGCGGTTGCCGCGGATGCGCTGGATGAAGCGCTTCAGCACGTCGTGGCGCTGCGGGTAGAGCGCCTGGAAGCCGAGCTCCTCGAGCTCGAGGCGAATGGCGTTCATGCCGAGGCGCTGGGCGATGGGCGCGTAGATGTCGAGCGTCTCGCGCGCGATGCGCCTGCGCTTGTCGGGTCTGAGTGCGCCCAGCGTGCGCATGTTGTGCAGGCGGTCGGCGAGCTTGACCAGTATGACGCGGATGTCGTCCGCCATCGCCATCAGCATCTTCTGGAAGTTCTGCGCCTGCGCCTCGGCGTGGGACTCGAACTCGATCTGGGTCAGCTTGGACAGGCCGTCGACGATGTCCGCCACTTCACCGCCGAACTGCTCGCTGATGACCTCCTTCGGCACCAGCGAGTCCTCGATCACGTCGTGCAGCATGGCCGCGATCAGGGTCTCGTGGTCCATGTGCATCTCGGCCAGGATGCCGGCCACCGCGAGCGGATGCATCATGTACGGCTCGCCGCTCTTGCGCGTCTGGCCTTCGTGGGCCTCGGCGCCGAAGCGATAGGCGCGGCGCAGGTCGCGGATCTGTTCGAGCGTCAGGTAGGACCGCACCCGCCGGCACAGGTCGTCGATGCGCAGCGGTGGCGCTTCGAGCTGGACCGAGGGCGTGCTCATGGACGAGGGGCTGTGTCAGCCGCCCGCCGGTGGGCCGGCGAGTGGCAAGCTACTGGGCAGGGGCGGCGATGCATGGCGCGCCCGCGAGGCATCACTGGCGGCATGCGGCCGAGGGCGCGCCGCGCGGCGTGACGCTCAGAAGTCGTTGTCGTTGTCGACCTGGGCAACCTGCTGCTCGGCGAATTCGGCGGCCAGTTCGTATTCCTCGGCGGCGCGCTCCTTGGCGTCGATCTCGTCGAGGATCTCGAGGTTCATGAGGCCGGCGGCGATCTCGCGCAGCGCGATCACGGTGGGCTTGTCGTTCTCGTCGTCGACCAGCGGATGGGCACCCATCGCGATCTGGCGCGCCCGACGGCTGGCCACCAGCACGAGGTCAAAGCGGTTATCGACGGCGTTGAGGCAATCTTCGACGGTGACGCGGGCCATGGTGAGGGATTCCTGTGGCGTTGGCGGAGAGCTGGGCCGGAGATGATAACAAACGCACCTTCAGGGTGCCACGAGCCGGGCCAGCATGGCGGCGTGGCGTTCCGCCTGCACCGCGCGGCGCAGGCGCGCGGCACCGACGATGGCCAGCAGATCCGCGGCGGCGCGCTCGAAGTCGTCGTTCACCACCAGGTAGTCGTACTCGCCGTAGTGCGACATCTCGCTGACCGCGTCGCGCATGCGCCGCGCCACCGCCTCGGGCTTGTCGCCGCGACCGGTCAGACGTTGCTCCAGCGCCTCCACCGACGGCGGCAGGATGAAGATCGAGATGGTGTCCGCCAGCGCGGCCCGCACGCTGCGCGCGCCCTGCCAGTCGATCTCGAGGATCACGTCCTCGCCGGCCGCCAGCCGCGCCGCCACCGGACCGCGGGCGGTGCCGTAGCGGTGGTCGAAGACCTGGGCGTGCTCGAGGAACTCGCCCGCTTCGACCATCGCCACGAAGCGCGCCTCGTCGATGAAGTGATAGGCGACCCCATCCTCCTCACCCGCGCGCCGCGCGCGGGTCGTGTGGGACACCGACACCCGCAGGTCGCCCGCGCGCTCGACCAGGGCCCGCACCAGGCTGGTCTTGCCCGCGCCGGAGGGCGCGGAGATCACGAACAGGTGGCCGTGCGGGCCCGTCGACGCGCCGCCGGCCTGCCGGGCGCTCATCGGGCGCCTCGCCGGCAATGCACGGGGGCGGACGGGGACTGGGTCTGGGCGCGCGCTGGGTTCAATCCGATGTTCCTCGCTGGTCGGCGCATTTTGCCACGGGCGTCGCGCGTCCGAGGAGCGAGGCCGGGGCCGGCCGGCGTGTCCCCCATTCCTGGCACGAGTGTGACCGGTGTCTCAACTCGGCCGCGGCGCGCGCCGCTATGCGCTGTTCGACGGGCCCGCGCCGGGCCCGCTAGCGCGCTTGCCGCCAGGAGACCCGGACATGGCCACACCGACCTTGAGCAACTCGACCGCCAGCGAGGAATACCGTGATGCGCTCGTCGACCTGACGGACATGGTGCCGGCAGGTACCGGCACCCTCACCCTCACGCTGGGCATAGACCCGCTCGCGGGCAGCCTGGGCTTCCTGCCGGCCAGCGTCGACAACCTGCCGCTGACCGACCTCGGCGGCGGGCAGTACCAGCTGGTCGGTGACGCCGCGAGCCTCACGCCCAGCCTCGCGCACCTGGCCTTCACGCCCACCGGCGGCTACTTCGATACCTTCACCCTGGCCATCACCGCCACCAACGCGGAAGGCAGCTTCAACGCCGGCAAGGTGGTGAGCTTCGCCCTCGCGGACGGCGATGACCTGGCCTTGGGCGACGGCCTGGCCAACCGCTTCCTGTTCAGGTCCGTGGCCGGCAGCGCGACGGTGGACGCGGGTACCGGGCTGGACACCCTGGTGATCGCCGACGGCGCGAATCACGGCCTCGATTTCACCGACCCGACCCAGCAGCTCGTCGCGGGCGACGGTGGCGTGACCTGGCGCGGCTTCGAGAACCTGGAGGCCAGTGCGGCGAGCGGCGACCTTGAAGTGGTGCTCGGCGCGGGCACCACCGCCATCACGACCGGTGCGGGCGACGACGACATCGCCTGGCGCGCGGTGCAGGCCACGGTCGACGCCGGCGCCGGCCGCGACACGTTGCGGCTGGACCCTTCGCTGCTCGGCGACCCGGCGACCAGCGCGGCGCTGACCGTCAATCTCGCGCTCGCCAACGCCAACCAGGTGACTGCCGGCGGCGTGGCAGGCGCGGCGTGGCGCAACTTCGAAGATCTGCAGGCGGCCGACTGGGACCGCAACCTGACCGTCACCGCCAATGCCGGCGGCAGCCACATCGCAACCGGCAGCGGCGCTGACAGCGTCACCCTCGGCGCGGGCGCGGACCAGGTCACGACCGGTGCGGGCGCGGACCGCGTGGTGGGCGCCATCGGCGCGGCCGACGCGATCGATCTCGGCGCGGGCGACGACACCGCCACCTGGGCGGCCAGCGCGCAGGGTTCGGTGGACGGCGGGGCCGACGTAGACACGCTGCTCTACGCCGGCGGCGCCGCGACCATCAATCTCGCCACCGACGCGCGCTTCGGCAATTTCGAGAACCTGTCCGCGGCCAGCGCGACCGGTCCGATCACTTTCACCGGCGTGGCCGGCACCACCAGCGTCAGCACGGGCGCGGGCAACGACACCCTGACGCTCACCGCCGCCGGCAACGGCGTGACCGTCAATGCCGGCGCGGGCAACAACAGCGTCACGACCGGCGCGGGTGACGATCGCGTGACCCTCGGCGCGGGCGTCGACACCATCGCGACGCGCGGCGGCGACGACATCGTGCTGGGCGCGCTCAGCGCCGGCGACCGCGTAATGCTGGAAGGCGGCGACGACGAGGTCAGCCTGCCGAACGCCGCCATCAACGTCACGCTCGACGGCGGCGCCGGCAGCGACACGCTGAACTACCGCGGCGCCGCCGCGCTGAGCCTCGACTTCGGCGCCACCGATCACAACGGCGCCAGCACCGGCGTGTACCGCAACTTCGAGAACCTGAACGCTGCCACCGCCACCGGTGACGTGGTCGTGAGCGCGACCGGCGGCACCACGCTGCTCGCGACCGGCGCGGGCGACGACGACATCGATGCCTCGGCGGCGGACCAGGGTGTGGCGATCTCCGCGCGTGGCGGCATCAACACCATTCTTGGCTCCGCCTTCGGCGACACCATCACGCTCGGCGGCGGCCGCGACGCGGTGCAGGCCGGCGGTGGCGCCGACACCGTGCTCGGCAACCTCACCGCGGGCGACGTGGTGCAGTTGCAGGGCGGCGCGGATCGCTTCGACTACCGCGCGCTCACCGCCACCGGCACGATCGTCGACGGCGGCAGCGGCGTCGATACCTTGGCCTACGGCGGCAGTGCCGCCAAGACCTTCAATTTCAGCACCGCCACCGACAACGTCGCGGCCGAGACCGGCGTCTACCGCGCGTTCGAGAACCTGGACGCGGCCGACGCCACCGGCGCGATCACCGTAACCGGCGCGGCCACCACCACGCGCATCGTCACCGGCGATGGCAACGACGTGGTGAACGTCGCCGCCGCGAGCGGCGCGACCTTCATCGACACCGGCGCGGGCAATGATCGCGTGACCGGCAGCGCGCGCGCCGACACCGTGGCTTTCGGGCCCGGCAGCGACACGGTGGACGCCGCCGGCGGCGTCGACACGCTGCTGGTGCGCGCCGGCGCGCCGGCGCTCACCGTCAACTTCGGCGTCGCCGCCGGCACCGACCAGGTGTCGGGCGCGGGTGTCTACCGCAACTTCGAGAACCTGGACGCGACCGACGCCGACGCGAGCATCAACGTCACACTCGGCGCGGCCAGCGCGCGCATCGTGACCGGCGCGGCCGACGACGAGGCGCACACCGGCACCGATACCAGCATCACCGCCACCATCGATCTCGGCGACGGCGAGGACCTGCTGGTGATCGACGCCAATGGCACCAGCCTGGCGGGCGCCACGCTGACCGGCGTGGAAGCCATCGCGCTCGCCACCGACGTCGACGCGACGCTCACGCTCGCGCAGAACGCGCTGCTCGGCGGTGCCGAGGGCGACAACAGCGTGACGCTCGCCGCCGCCGGCGAGGCGAGCGGCGCGGCCGAGATCGAGACCTATCGCCTGGCGAACGGCACCAACGATTTCACCCTGGGCAGCGAGACGCA
>JAIEQK010000152.1 GCA_019747795.1 Gammaproteobacteria bacterium
AGGTTGAACTGGTCCTCCCAGCGGAACTCGAAGCGCGCCTTGGACAGCGCGTTGTCGCGGATCTGCGCGCCGGGATGACCCTTGGCGAGGTCGGCGGCGTGGGCCGCAATCTTGTAGGTGATGATGCCTTCCTTGACGTCGTTCTTGTCCGGCAGGCCGAGGTGCTCCTTGGGCGTGACGTAGCACAGCATCGCGGTGCCGTACCAGCCGATCATGGCGGCGCCGATGGCCGACGTGATGTGGTCGTAACCGGGCGCGATGTCGGTGGTCAGCGGCCCGAGCGTGTAGAACGGCGCCTCGCCGCAGCTCTCGAGCTGCTTGTCCATGTTCTCCTTGATGAGATGCATGGGCACGTGGCCGGGACCTTCGATCATCACCTGCACGTCGTGCTTCCAGGCAATCTTGGTCAGCTCGCCGAGCGTCTCGAGCTCACCGAACTGCGCGGCGTCGTTGGCGTCGGCGATGCTGCCGGGCCGCAGGCCGTCGCCGAGCGAGAAGCTGACGTCGTAGGCCTGCATGATTTCGCAGATCTCTTCGAAATGCGTGTAGAGGAAGTTCTCCTTGTGATGCGCGAGACACCACTTGGCGAGGATCGAGCCGCCGCGCGAGACGATGCCGGTGACACGCTTCGCGGTCAGCGGGATGTAGGCCAGGCGCACGCCGGCGTGGATGGTGAAGTAGTCGACGCCCTGCTCGGCCTGCTCGATCAGCGTGTCGCGGAAGATCTCCCAGGTGAGCTCGGCGGCGTTGCCGTCGACCTTCTCCAGCGCCTGGTAGATCGGCACCGTGCCTATCGGCACCGGCGAATTTCGGATGATCCACTCGCGGGTCTCGTGGATGTTCTTGCCGGTCGAGAGGTCCATCACCGTGTCGGCGCCCCAGCGCGTCGACCAGGTCATCTTCGCCACCTCTTCCTCGATGGTCGAGGTGACGGCCGAATTGCCGATGTTGGAATTGATCTTCACCAGGAAGTTGCGACCGATGATCATCGGCTCGGCTTCGGGGTGATTGATGTTCGCCGGGATGATCGCGCGTCCGCGCGCCACTTCGTCGCGTACGAATTCCGGCGTGACCACCGCGGGAATGCTCGCGCCGAAGCTGTGGCCGGCGTGCAGCCGACCGCAGGCCGCGGCCAGCGCCTCGTAGCGCTGGTTCTCGCGAATCGCGATGAACTCCATCTCGGGCGTGACGATGCCGCGCCGCGCGTAGTGCATCTGCGAGACGTTCATGCCGGGCTTCGCGCGCCGCGGCGGGCGCCGATGGGCGAAGTGCAGATGGGCGAGCGCGGGATCGCTGGCGCGCGCGCGGCCGTAGCGCGAGGTCAGGTCGCCGAGCGTCTCGGTGTCGCCGCGCTCTTCGATCCAGGGTGCGCGCAGCGCCGGCAGACCGCGCCGCAGGTCGATCTTCGCGGCGGGATCGGTGTAGGGCCCCGAGGTGTCGTACACCGTGATGACAGGGTTGGCCTCGGTGCCGCCGCGCACGGCCGTGCCGTGCTGTTCGATCTCGCGCATCGGCACGCGGATGTCGGGCCGGCTGCCGGTCACGTAGACCTTGCGCGCGCGGGGAAAAGGTTGCACCGCAGCGTCATCGACGGCGGCGGTCTCGCTGAGCGGAAAATCTGGGCGGGCATTCATCACTGGCACCTCGTCGGTTCGAGTGCCGACGCAGCGCCGGCACGGCTAACAGGCAAGGCCAGAGGGCTCGCTTTCCTACGCCGGCATCACCCGGGTCAGGTTCGAAGGGTATGTTCTCAGCTTCGCCATGTTCGCGAAGCACCCCTAGCTGTGCTCGTGGCAGGACTATGCGTGCTGGCGCGGGGCAATGCAAGCTGGTCTGCGCCCATCCCTGTAGGTCGGACTTCAGTCCGACAGTCCAAATTCGGCGCCCTGGGATTCGAATGTCGGACTGAAGTCCGACCTACAGTCCGACCTACAGTCCGACCTCCTATCCACGGGGATGGGGGATCACCGGCTCAACACCGCCATGGTGCAGCGCGCGACGCAGGTCGGGCGCTGCTGGTCGTCGCGCAGGCGAATGTCCCACACCTGGGTGCTGCGACCACGATGCAGCGGCGTGGCGCGGCCTGTCACCCAGCCCTCGCGCGCGCCGCGCAGGTGATTGGCGTTGATCTCCACGCCGACGCAGGTCTGGGTCGCGGCATCGAGCGTGTGGAAGCAGGCCACCGAGGCGAGCGTCTCGGCCAGCACCACCGAGGCCCCGCCGTGCAGCAGTCCCGCGGGCTGCAGGTTGTGGCGCACTACGGGTATGCGCGCTTCCAGCCAGTCGTCGCCCATGGCGGTGAACTCGATACCCAGGTACTCGACCAGGAGTCCGATGTTGTGCGACTTCGCGGCGGTGAGCAGATCGTCGGTGGTCCAGATGCGTGGCGTGGTCATGGTGATGGCTTGATGGAAAGACGGCGGAGTTTGCCAGGGGTACGGGCGCGCGCCCAGCCCTGCAGGTCGGACTTCAGTCCGACATTCGATTCCAGGGCTTCGCCCGAAATCACGCCAGGAATGTCGGACTGAAGTCCGACCTACACGGTCAGCCGCGGCGCGGCGCGCAGCAGATCTTCCGCCTCGCGCGCGATACGCCGCACGATGTCGGCGGCGGGCGGCAAGTCGGTGATCAGGTCGGCCGCTTCGCCGACGATCACCGGTGCGGCGCGGGTGTCGCCCGCCTCCACCGCGCGCAGGAAGGCCGCGCGCTCGTCGGCGAGCGACGCGTCGAGTCCCGCGGCCTCGCTCGGCCAACGCGAGGTCAAGTCGTTGCTCAAGGTGCGCAGTGCGTAGCCCGGCGGCCAGTCGTAGCCGCGCAGGCGATCGTAGACCGCGCCCTTGACCGTATCGTCGCCGCTCGCCGCCAGCGCGGCGGCGCGTCCCGCGGCGAAGGCCAGCGACTCCTGGCTCGCGTAGAAACGGCTGCCGATCATCGCACCGCTCGCGCCGAGCAGCAGCGCGGCGGCGAGGCCGCGACCATCGGCGATGCCGCCGGCCGCGACCACCGGCAGGGGCGCTACCGCATCCACCACCGCCGGCACCAGCGGCAGCGTGCCGCGCTGTCCGCCGTGGCCACCCGCCTCCCCACCCTGCGCGACGATGACCTGCGCGCCGGCCGCGGCCGCGGCGCGGGCCGCCGCCACGGTCTGCACCTGGGCGATGAGCACGGCACCGGCGGCGTGGATGCGCGCGGCGAAGGGCGCGATGTCGCCAAAGGACAGCAACACGGCGCGCGGACGCGCGGCGAGCGCGAGGTCGAGCAGTGCCGGTCGCTCGGCCAGCCGCCAGGTGATGAAGCCGACACCGACCGGCGCGTCACCGGCGGCCGCCAGTTCCGCGCCCAGCCACTCGGGATCGCCGTAGCCACCACCGATGAGTCCGAGGCCGCCGGCGCGCGTCACGGCGGCCGCCAGCCGGCCGCCCGCGACGTTGGCCATGGGTGCGAGCAGCACGGGCACCTCGATGCCGAGCGCCTGCGTGAGACGGGATGACAGGGCCATGGTGGAAACGCTCCCAAGTGCCGGCGACCGCGCGTCGCGCGCTAGAATGCCGTCAACTTCCTCGACAAGGCAAAGGAACGGGGCCGCGGTGTTCGACCGAGATTTCATCGTCCTCGAACTGGCGAACATTCTCGCCGGCCCGACCACGACCATGGCGTTCGCGGAGCTCGGCGCGCGCGTCATCAAGCTCGAGAACCCGCACACCGGTGGCGACGCGACGCGCGGCTGGAAGCTGACCAGCGAGGCGCGGGACACCGACATCTCCGGCTACTTCACCTGCGCCAACTGGGGCAAGGAGTCGCTGGCCTGCGACTTCGCCACCGACGCGGGGCGCGCGGTGGTGCATGCGCTGGCGGCGCGCGCCGACATCGTGGTGGTGAGTTTCAAGCCCGGTGACGAGTTCAAGCTCGGGCTCGACTACGCCACCCTGGCCGCGCTGAATCCACGGCTCATCTATGGGCAGATCACCGCCTACGGCGCCGACGACCCGCGCCCTGGCTTCGACGCCATCCTGCAGGCCGAGGCGGGTTTCACCTACCTGAACGGCGAGGCCGACGGCGGCCCGACCAAGATGCCGGTGGCGCTGATCGACCTGCTGCTCGCTCACCAGCTGAAGCAGGGCCTGCTGCTCGCGCTGCTGAAGCGCGAACGTACGGGTCAAGGCTCACTGGTCACGACTTCCTTGATCGAGGCCGGCGTCGCCTCGCTCGCCAACCAGGCGACCAACTACCTGGTGGGCGGCGTGGTGCCGCGGCGCATGGGCTCGGAGCATCCGAACATCGTGCCTTACGGCAGCATCCTGGCCTGCGCCGACGGGCGCGAGGTGGTGATCGCGGCGGCCACCGAGCGGCAGTACCGTGAACTCGTGCGGGCCATCGATCTTCCCGCGCTGGCGGAGGACCCGGCCTACGCCACGGCCCAGCAGCGTGTCGCGCGTCGCGACGAGCTGCTGCGCGCGATCCGCGCGCGCGCCGCCGAGCTCGACGGCGCTGAACTCGCGCGCCGCCTGGAAGCGGCCAAGGTGCCCTACGGCTTCGTCAACGACATGGCGGCGGTGTTCGCGCAACCCGGCGCGCAGCGCCTGCTGCTGGAGGCGGAACAGGACGGCCGCCGTCTGCGCGGCGTGCGCTCGCTCGCCATCGGCGGCGATGCCGCGCCGCGCGCGACACCTGCTGCTCCGCCCCATTTCGATCAGCATCGCGAGGCCATCCTGCGTGACTTCCTCGGCCTGCCGCCGATGGAGATCGCACGCCTCACGGCCGCGGGCGCGTTCGGGCCCTCCCCCGCCTGACCATGTCCGCGCCGCTCGAACGCAATCCGCCCTCGGCCAGCGGCCTGACCGACGACCTGCTGCTCGCGGCCTTCAACGCCACCGCCGACGCGTTCCTGGTGGTCGACGCGGAGCAGCGCGTGCGGCATCTGAACCAGGCGGCCTGCGAACTGCTCGCGCGCGACCCACAACAGGCGCGCGGACGCGCCTGGTCGGAACTCCTGGTGTTCGCCGACGGCGGCCCGGCGCTGGCGCCGGACACCAGGCTCGAGATGGAACGCGTGACGCTGCGACTGCCGGACCGCAGCACCCGCGACGTCGCGTTGCGCGTCGAGCCACTGGACGCGGCCGCGGGCGGCGGCGCGCTGTTCACGCTGCGCGCCCACGACCCGGTGGCCGCGCTGCAGAGCGCACTGAACGAGAGCGAGCAGCGCCTGCACGTGGCGCTCACCGGCGGCCAGGTCGGCCTGTGGGAATGGGACTGCGCGCGTGACGTGCTGCTCGAAGCAGGCACCTGGGTCGGGCGCACCGCGCACACCGTCGACGATGCGCCCTGCACAGGCCAGCGCCTGATGGACTGCACCCATCCCGAGGATCGACCCGTCGTGCGCGCCGCGCTGCTGGCGCACCTGCGCGGCGAGACCGCGCACTACGAGGTCGAACAGCGCGTGCGCCTCGCGGCGGGCGGCTGGGTGCGCTTCCTGGTGCGCGGCCAGCACGCGGAACGCGATGCGGCCGGGCGCGCGCAACGCCTGTTCGGTACCTACACCGATATCACGGCGCTGCACGAGCAGCGCGACATGCTGCGCTTCGCGCTCGAGAGCAGCCGCCAGGGCCTGTGGGAGTGGGATGTCGCGTCCAACCGCATCGTCGAGCACCGCTTCTGGCGACCACAGCGCGAGAACTACGACCTGCCCTCGGCCTTGCCGGGTGAGGAACTGCTGCGCTACGCCCATCCCGACGACGTCGCGCACATCGAGGACGAGCTGCGACGCCACCTGCGCGGCGAGACGCGCGCCATCGAGGTCGAACTCAGACTGCGGCGCACCGATGGCAGCTACGGGTATTTCCTGGTCCGCGGCCGCGCGCCGGAGCGGGACGCCGCCGGCCGCTGCGAACGGCTGGTCGGCACCTACACCGAGATCACAGCGCTCAAGGATCACGAGCGAGTACTGCAGATAGCCCTCGAGAACGGTCGTCAGGGCCTGTTCGACTGGAATCCGGTCGAGGACAGCGTGTCCTTCTCGCGCGAGTGGTACGCCATGCTCGGCTACCCGGAGGGCAGCATCCGCAGCCACCGTCAGCATGTCAGGGACATCCTCCATCCCGACGACGTGCCGCAGGGACGGAAGGCGGTGCTGGAGATGTTCCGCGGCGAACGCGACGACTTCCAGGTCGAGCACCGCTTTCGTCACCGCGACGGGCACTACCTCGACATCCTGTCGCGCGGCAAGGCCATCGAGCGCGACGCGCGCGGTCGCGCGCTGCGAGTGATCGGCACGCACGTCGACGTCACTGCGCTGAAGGAGGCCGAGGCCCGTCTGCGTGCCTCGCGTCAGCTGCTGGAAACGGTGATCGACGCCGTGCCGATGCGCATGTTCTGGAAGGACACCGAGTGCCGTTACCTGGGCTGCAACCGCCGCTTCGCCGAGGACGTCGGCCTCCCGCCGGGCGAGTCCATCGTCGGCCGGCACGATGAAAACATGCCGTGGGCGGACATCAGCGCGAGGGTGCTGGCCGACGATCGCCGTGTCCTCAGCGGCAGCGAGTCCAGTATAACGGCCGAGCGGCGCATCACGCCGCACGGCGCAGAGCCCATCTGGATCGAAACCCACAAGGTACCGATACGCGACGACGCCGGCGCGATCATCGGCGTGCTCGGCACCTACGACGACATCACCTTGCGCCGCGCGCGCGAGCAGCAGCTGCGCGTCATCGCCGAGGCGCTGACCAGCGGCAAGCAGGCCCGCCTGCTGTCGGCCGTGACGCGTGCCGCGGCCGAACTGGCGGGTGCCGACTACGCCTTCGTCGCGCGTATCAATGCGGATGCCACGGCCACCGTCTCATCGGCCTTCCCCAATCTCGACGCCTTCCAGGGCCTGACCTACACGCTGGCGGGCACGCCCTGCGAGGCGGCGATGGCGCGCAACAGCTGCTTCATAGGCAGCGGCGTCGCCGCTCACTATCCCACCGACGACATGCTGCGCGAATACGGCATCGAGGCCTACTACGGCCAGCCGCTCACCACCAGCGACGGCGAGATCATCGGCCTGTTCACCATGATGTTCTGCACGCCGGTGAGCGACCGCGAGCGGGTGCGGCCGGTTATCGACATCTTCGCCGCGCGTGCGGTCGCGGAGCTGGAACGCGAGCGCATCCATGGCGAACTGCGCGCCAGCGAGCAGCGCCTGAACGCCGCCATGGAAGGTGCGCTGCAGGGCCTGTGGGAATGGGACCTGGAGAGCGACGCGCTGGTGACCTTCGGCACGCTCTCCGCCGTGACCCGCGGCGGCGACAGCACGCCGACCGGCAACGCGCTGGTGGCGCGCGTGCACCCGGACGACCAGCCGGCGCGGCGCGCCGCGCTGCTCGCCTACCTGCGCGGCGAGGCGCCACAGTTCACCTGCGAGCTGCGCCTGCTCGGCGCCGACCTGCTGTACCGCTGGACGCTGGTGCGCGGCCGCGCCACCGCCTGGGACAACCAGGGCCGGGTGCGGCGCATGCTCGGCACCTACACCGACATCTCGGCGCTGAAGGATTCGCAGGCCGCGCTCGAGCGCTCGCAGAAGTTCCTCGAGCTCATCATCGATACCGTGCCCCAGGCCATCTTCTGGCAGGACCGCGGGCTGCGCTACCTGGGCTGCAACCGGCAGTTCGCCGAACTGGCCGGCGTGCCCCATCCCGAACAGCTGCTCGGCCGTACCGACGAGGACCTGTGGTGGTCGGCGCACGCGCCGCAGATCATGGTGGAGGATCGCGCGCTGCTGGAGGGTCGGCTGGCGGTGGTCGCGCACGAGACCGAGCTGCGCACGCCGAGCGGCGAGATCCGCTGGCTGGATCTCACCAAGGTCGCGATCCGCGACGGCGCCGGCGCGGTGGTCGGCGTGCTGGGCGCGGTGCACGACGTGTCGGTGCGCAAGCGCGCCGAAGAGCACGCGCAGCGCTTGTCGCTCTACGACCCGCTGACCAACCTGCCCAACCGCCGCTACTTCGCCGAGCGGCTCGAGGCCGGCCTGGCCGCGGCCACGCGGCGCGCCACGCGCGGCGCGCTGCTGTTCATCGACATGGACCAGTTCAAACGCATCAACGACACCCTCGGCCACTCGGTGGGCGACGCGCTGCTGCAGGCGGTGGCCAACCGGCTGCACAACGTCACGCGCCAGGACGACATGGTCGCGCGGCTGGGCGGCGACGAGTTCGTGGTGCTGCTGCCCGATCTCGCCGCCGACCCTGACGTCGCCGCGCGCCAGGCGCGGCTAGTGGCGGACAAGATCCACGAGTCGCTCGGCCAGCCGTTCCAGTTCGACCATCACCAGCTGCACGTCACGCCGACCATCGGCATCACGCTGTTTCCCGAGCCGGGCAAGGGCGTCGAGGACGTGTTGAAGGAGGCCGACACCGCGATGTACAGCGGCAAGGCCGCGGGCCGCAACGTGACGCGCTTCTTCCATCCGGAAATGGAGCGTCACGCGCAGGAACGCCTGCAGATCGAGAGCGACCTGCGCGCCGCGCTCAAGCGCCGGGAGCTCGGGCTCGTGTTCCAGCCGCAGGTGGATGGCAGCGGCGCGGTGCGCGGCGCGGAAGTCCTGCTGCGCTGGCAGCACGCCGAGCGCGGCGCGATCTCACCGGCCGAGTTCATCCCGGTGGCCGAGGAGCGCGGGCTGATCATCGACATCGGCCGCTGGGTGCTGGAGGCGTCCTTCGCCACCTATCGGCGCTGGCTGGACGAACTGCCGGTCGCGCCCGGCGAACTCGCGATCAACGTCAGCTCACGGCAGTTCCGCGCCGAGCATTTCGCCGACGAAGTCGAGCGGCTGGTACACACCTACCGCATTCCACCCCGCAGCCTGGTGTTCGAACTGACCGAGAGCACGGTCATCGAGGACGTGGATGCCGCCATCGGCATCATGGAGCGCCTGCGACGCATCGGCGTGCTGTTCGCGCTCGACGACTTCGGCGTGGGTTACTCGTCGCTCTCCTACCTGAAGCGCCTGCCGCTGGACCAGCTCAAGATCGACCGCTCCTTCATCGCCGACATCGGCAGCGACCGCAACGACGAGATCATCTGCCAGACCATCATCGCCATGGGCCAGCACCTCGGCTTGGCGACGGTCGCGGAAGGCGTGGAGACCACGGCCCAGTACGCCTTCCTGAAGGGCCTGCGCTGCAACCGCTACCAGGGCTACCTGTTCCTGCGTCCGTCCGGCGAAGCGGACTACCTGCGCTACTACCTGGCCCACGCGCGCGGCTGAGCACCGCGCGTCAGGCGCGCGCCTCGAGCGCCGTGTCGATCGCCGCGAGCAGTTCCTCGGCCTTGATCGGCTTCGGCAGGAAACGATGGATGCCGAGACGCGTGGCCTGCTCGGCATCGAGCGCCGCGCTGTAGCCCGAGATCAGGATCACGGGCAGTTCGGGCCTGAGCGCGAGCGCCGCGGCGGCGAGCTGCGCGCCGGTCAGGCCGGGCATGGTCTGGTCGGTGATCAGCAGGTCGAAGGACGACGGCGCGCGCTCGAGCGCCTCGAGCGCGCGGCGCGGCTCGGTCTCCACCACCGCGGTGTAGCCATGCATCTCCAGCAGTTCGCCGATGAAGCCGCCAACGGCGCGCTCGTCGTCCACCACCAGCACCCGGCCGCGGGCGACCGCGCGCGGCGCGCTGGGCGCGACGACCGGCGGCTCTTCGGCCGGCCCCTCGGCGATCGGAAAATGGATCTCGAACGCGGTGCCGTGCTCGGGCGCGCTGTGCAGCAGGATGTGTCCGCCCTGCCCGTGCACCATGCCGTGCACCATCGCCAGGCCCATGCCGGTGCCGCCGCTGCCCGACTTGGTCGAGAAGAACGGTTCGAACACCCGCTCGCGCAGCGCCGGCGGAATACCCGGGCCGTCGTCGGCCAGGCACAGCACCAGGTAGTCGCCGCTGAAGCTCTTGTGGCACGAGGCGCACAGCGCGTCGCTGATCGCGCCGCGGCGCACGTGGATACGCAGCGCGCCAGTGCCGCCGAGCGCATCGCGCGCGTTGATGCACAGGTTGACGATGATCTGCTGGATCTGCACCGGGTTGGTCATCACCTCCGGCAGCGCCGGCGCGTAGGTCACCTCGAGCGCGAGACTGCTGGGCAAGGTCGGCCGCACCATGCGCAGCGCCTGCTCGACGAGCGGCGGCAGGGCGGCGCGCTTCAGCTCCGCGCCCTCGCCGCGACTAAAGGCCAGCATCTGCGTGACCAGTTCGTGACCACGTTCGCCGGCCAGGCGAATCTCGCGCAGGTAGTCGGCGAGCTTGTCCGGCGCCGTGCCGCCGAAGCGCTGCAGGGCGAGGCCGGTGTAGCCGAGGATGCTGGCGAGGATGTTGTTGAAGTCGTGGGCGATGCCGCCGGTCAGGAGACCGATGGCCTCCATCTTCTGCGCCTGCTGCAGGTTGCGCTGCATGCGTTCGCGCTCGATCTCGGCGTCACGGCGCGCGGTGACGTCGATCGACACGCATTCGAAGCCCTGGCAGTCGCCCTGCGCGTCGCGCAGCACCCGCCCGCGGGTCTCGATCCAGCGCAGTTTGCCGTTCGGGAAGCGCACGTGGTTCTCGAACACCACCACGCCTTCGGGCGGATGCTCCACCAGCGCGGCGACGCGCAGGCGCGCGTCGTCCCGCTCTTCGGCCTCCAGCATCTCGATCACCCGTGACAGGGTGAAATCGCTCTCCTGGATGCCGAAGGCGTTGGCGAAGTCCGGCGAACTGGCCGCGATGCGATCGCTGCGTGGATCCCATGTCCAGAACAGCATGCGCGTGGCGGTGAGCGCCAGCGCCAGGCGCGCCTCGCTGTCCCGCAGCGCGCATTCGGCGCTGCGCCGCGCGGTGACGTCCATCAGGTGTCCGTACCACAGCACACCGCCGTCGGGCTCGGCTATCGGCTGGGAGTTGCCGATCAGCCAGCGCAGCTCGTCGCCGTCCAGCACGCGGAACTCGTCGTGCCACACCGCCAAGCTGTCCGCCGAGCGCGCGAAGCCCTCGAGCACCCGCTCGAAGTCCTCGGGGTGGATGCAGCGCAGGAGCGGCATGGCGTCGTAGCGCAGCACGTCCAGCGGCACGCCGTACAGTTCGTAGGCGCCGCCGGCGCTCAGGTAGGGAAAGGTATAACGCCCGTCGGGTGCGCGCCGGAACTCGTAGATCACGCCCGGCATGAACTGCGCCACGCGCGCCAGCCGGTGCTCGAGTTCGTGACGCGCGGTGACGTCCCAGGTCACGCCGAGCAGCCGACCGGCGCCGCCGCCGGCGTCGCGCTGCAGCCTGCCGCGCGCATTCAGCCAGCGCAGGCCGCCGTCGGCGCGCATGATGCGAAAGACCGGCGCGAATTCTGCGCCGCCGCGCTCACTCTCATCGAGCGCGGCGCGCACCGCGGCGCGATCCTCGTCCAGCACGCTGGCCAGGAAATCGTCCAGGCTCACTGGCGCGCGCGCCGGATCGAGGCCGTGGAAGCGGTGGTAGTCGCCGGACGTGCGGAACTGCCGCGTACCGAGATCCAGGTCCCACAGCACCATGTCCACCGCTGACATCACCAGGTCGAGCCAGGCGCGGCTGTCGCGCAGGCTCGCCTCCATGGCCTTGCGCGCCGAGATGTCGATGCTCACGCCGGCCACCCGCAGGCCCCGCCCGGGCTCGCCTGGTTGCACCGTGAAACGCGCCTCCATCCAGCGCGAGCCGCCCTCGGGCAGCTTGACGCGCATGTCCACGCCCATGCCGGCGCGCGGCCCCTCGCCGCGCAGCGCCATGGCGATTGCGCGGCCCAGCGCGCCGCGATCTTCTTCGTGGACCAGGTCGTAGAGCGCGGCCATGCTCAGTTCGCGCGTGTCCGGCGGCAGGCCATGCAGTTCGTTGTAGGTCGGCCCGGTCACCAGCACGCAGCGCTCGTTGTCGAACTCCCAGCTCGCGAAACGCGCGCCGGACTCGGTCAGTTGCAGGCGCTCGGCGAGCTGCTCGGTCGGCAGGAAGGCCGAGCCCATGGTGGGATCGGGCCGCAGCCCGAAGCCCTCGATGCGCGTGTCGTCGCGGGACACCGCGCGCACGTCGACCTCGCGCAGCACGCACAGTACGCGCGGCGCGCCGGGCAGCGCGCGCAGCGGAGTGAGGCTCAACACGTGACGCCGGAGCCACTCGCCCTCGCGGCTCAGCACCTCGACGGTCACGCCACGCGCCTCGTCGCGGCAGATCGCGAGCGCGGCGCGCAGGCGCGGCGCATCGGGCGCCGGCCAGATCTCCACCAGGCTGACGCCGACCAGGGCATCCAGCGCCGGACGCAGCGCGCCGCGTGCCAGCGCGTCGATGCCGCACACCCGCCCCTCGTCGTCCAGCAGCAGGGTCACGGGCTCAGCGACGTCGAAATCGCCCTGGAACAGGGCTGGCAGCGAGCGCAGGTAGACGATATCCACGAAATCGTTCCCCAGGAGTGGCCAGAGCGGCGGAAATTATCTGCCAATTCCCTCAACGAAAGTGCAGCTTTGTCCCGGGCGCACGCAAATCTTTGTCGCGGCCGGCGCCCCGCGCGGAGCGGCCGCCCCTTGCGGGGCGCGCGTTGCAAAGCGCGACCCGATTACCTAGATTGCGCCCCACCGCGGCGTCCGCCGTAGCGAAGCCCATGCGCAACCTCATCGACCGACTGGAACTCGATTTCCCCATCTGGTGCGCCGGCATGAGCGCCGGGGTGGCGGGTCCCGCACTGGTGGCCGCGGTGGCCGAGGCCGGCGGCTTCGGCGTGCTGGGCGCGGGCGGCGCCGGCGGCGACCTGACCGCGACCTGGATCGAGCGCACTCGCGCGCTGACCTCGCGGGCCTTCGGCGTCAACCTGCTGTTGCCGCTGTCGCGCGGCGACGACGTGGAGGCCTGCTTCGATGCGCGGGTCGCGGTGCTGGTCCTGTTCTGGGGCGACGTGCAGCCCTACGTGCGCGACGCGCACAAGCGCGGCATGTTCGTGGTCGCGCAGTGCGGTGGCCCGGAGGACGCGGTGGCGGCGGCCGATGCCGGCGCGGACGCGGTGATCCTGCAGGGCATCGAGGCCGGCGGCCACGTTCGCGCCCGCGTGCCCCTCGCCGAGCAGCTCGGGGCGACCGTCGCGGCGCTCGGTCCGTTGCCGGTCATCGCGG
>JAIEQK010000240.1 GCA_019747795.1 Gammaproteobacteria bacterium
CGCGCGGCGGCGCAGCCGGCGCCGCTGTCGCCCGTGCGCGGCACGCTCGCCGATGCCAAGGCCGCGCTCAAGGCCGGCGATCTCACGCGCGCGGCGGCGATCTTCACGCCGCTCGCCGAACGCGGCGACGCGGAGGCCCAGGCCCACCTCGGCTACATGAGTTTCCGTGGCGAGGGCGTGCCGGTCGACAAGGCGCGCGCCGTCGACTGGTATCGACGCGCCGCGGAGCAGGGCAATCGTGACGCGCAGTACAACCTCGCCGTGGCCTACGCCTTCGGCGACGGCGTGCCACGCGACGACCGCGAGGCGGTCAACTGGTACGAGCGCGCGGCGCGGCAGGGCAATCCGCTCGCGCAGTACAGCCTGGGCCTGTCCTACGCGCGCGGCGAAGGCGTGGCGGTGAACGACGACGCGGCAGTGAAGTGGTATCGCGCGGCGGCCGAGCAAGGCTATGCGCCCGCGCAGTACAGCCTGGGCTACATGTACTTCGTCGGCCGCGGCGTGGCGCGTGACGATGCGCAGGCGCTCACCTGGTTCACCCGCGCGGCGGAACGCGGCGACGTCACCGCGCAGTTCAATCTCGGCCGCATGTACAGCGCCGGCGAGGGCGTGCCGCGTGACACCGCCAAGGCGGTCCACTGGTACAAGCTCGCCGCCGCGCAGGGCAACGCCGAAGCGAAAGCGGAGCTGGAAGCCTTGAACGGCGCGCGCTGAGTGCGCGCCTCAGATGGCCTTGACCGTGTCCGGCGGCGCGTCGGGCGACGGTTGCCGCGGCTCTGGAGCGCGCTCGAGGCCGCGCGTCAGGTCCTCCAACTGTCGGCGCAGGGCGGGCAGCTTGCCGCGCAGGTCCTTCTCCAGGCGTTCGAGCTCGCTTTCGAGCTCCGGGATCGCGCGCTGGAGGTCGCCCATCGAGCGATCGAGGCCGTCGCCCAGTTCGCGGCCGAGGCCGCGCAGCCGACCGAGCAAGTGCGCGAGTCCGCCGTCATTGCGCAGCCTGCTGACCGTTGTCGGGTAGTCCACGCGCCAGCGATCCGATTCCTTCGCCAGCACCGTCACCACCGCGAGATTCATCGGCGTCTCGCCGCCCAAGGTGAGCTCGGTGTCGATGCTGGCGCGTGCGCCATCGATCACTATCTTGCCGAGGGTGAAGCGCTCGACGGGCAGCAGCGCGGCGTCGTTCTGCACGTCGTCCTGGTCGGCGGCGCGCACTTCCCTGGCCATCGCGGCGCGGTCCGCCGTGATGACGGCGCGCCAGAAGTGCTCGGCCACGGTCTGAGGCGGCACCTCCGGCTCACAGCCGACCAGGGCCAGCAACAGCGCGAGGGGTGCGAGCGCGCGACCGAGCAGCCCGGCGCGGCGGCCGGGTATCAGTGTGAGGAACATGCGCGTGAGTCTCCCGGCGCGAGGTGGCCGCCCCGTGGGCGGCGCCGTGCGCGCGGGGCGGAGAGAAGCGCTTACAGCGAGGCGACCCGCGACAGGCCGCGCGGCGCTTCGCTCGCGCGGCCCTTGCCGCCGATGTTACGCCGCAACTCGTCCTCGAGTTCGAGTCGCTTGCCGGTCTTCTGCGCGATCTCGGCGAGCTTCACCAGGTCGGCATTGCGCACTTCCCGGGAGAAGGCCGCGCCCTGTGCTCGCGCGCGCCAGCGGCGCACACCGAAGACCGCGAGCGCGACGACCAGCAGACCGCAGAGCGCGAGTGCGAGCCACGGTACCCCGTCGGTCACTTGTGTCGGTGCCTCGGGCGCGCTGGCCTGCGGCGTGGGCGCGGCCTTGGGACGGGGCGGCGCCGGCGACTGTGTGGCGCTCGTGTCGGCCGGTGCGGCTTCGCGCGATTCGACTTCTGGCGAGGGGGGCGGGCTCGCCGCGGGCGCGGCATCCGCCGGGCTCGCCGACTCCATTCGCGCCGCGGCCTGCTGCGCCTCGTAACGGGCCCGGATCTCGGCGAAGCGCTCGGCCAGCCGCGCCAGTCGCGCCGCGGTATCGGCATCGACGTCAGGCGCTGTCGGCGCATCTGCCGCGGCGACCACGCTCGCCGCGGCCGGCTCGGGTTCGGTCGCCGCAGGCGCCTGCGCGGCGCCCGGCAGGTTCAGCATCGCGCCGGCGCGCAGCCTGTTCGGGTCGCCGCCGACGAAGGCATCGGGGTTCTGTCGCACCACGTCTTGCATGGTGGCCGCGACATCACCGCCGCCCAAGCCATGGTCGACCAGGATCTTCCACAGCGTCTGGCCGCTGCGCACCGGTCCGTAGTTACCGGCGGTCGGCAGGGCAGCGGGTGTCGAGACCGCGCGCGGCGCGGGCGAGGCGCGTCGCGGTCGCGTGCGTGCCGGAAGCGCGATCAGCGCCGGCGGCGGCGCTGCGAGCGCGAGGGTATAGGTGCGCACCAGGCGGTCGACGCCGGCGCTGACCTGCAGGCGAAACTCGAGCTCGGTGTTCGCGAGCGGCATGCTGCTGTTCAACGCGATGTAGGTGACGCCGCTCGCGTCCGTGCGCAGCGCGGCGCGCACGCCGGCACTCACGAGCGCGTCGGGCGCGGCGCCGAATACCGGCAGCAGCGTGACTTGCAGCGCGTCCTTCTCACCGGCCGGCAGCGCGCCGAACAACTCGACGCGCGCGCTCAGGGGCTCACCGCGATGGGACATGGCGGCGCCCTGCCCGAGCTGCAGCGCGTGGGCGGCCGGCGTCGCCGCCAGCGCGATCAGGAAGCCTGCGAATCTCGGTATAGTCATCAACGTCTCCGTAACCCAGGTCGCGCGTCGCGCGGCAGTTGACGGACGCACTCTGGCGCCCCGTGGCCGCTGGCGGGCCGTGTCCGCGCTAGCGGCCCGCGCCGCGCAATCTTGACCCGCTGAGCCCTGGAGTTCTGTCTTGAAGGCCCGTTCTTTCGACCAAGCCTATTTCGAACGCTATTACTTCAATCCGCGCACCCGCATCGCCGAGCGCACCTACTTCGACCGCGTCGCGGCCTTCGCCGGCGCCTATCTCGCCCTGCTGGATTGCCCGGTGAAGCGCGTGCTGGACGTCGGCTGTGGCGCGGGACTCATGCATCGCGGCCTGCGCCGCGCGTTCCCGGGCGTGCACATCGACGCCTGTGACGCGAGCGAGTACGCCTGCCGGCGCTACGGGTGGCTGCACACCACCATCGAGGACCTGGAGATCCCGCGGCCCTACGATCTGGTCGTCTGCCACGACGTGCTGCAGTACCTGGACCACGCGGCCGCGCGCCGCGCCATCGAGAAGCTGGCGTCCTTCACCGACTGCGCGCTGTTGTTCGGCGTGCTGACCCGTGAAGACTGGCAGGAGAACTGCGATCAGAGCCTGACCGACAGTGACGCCTGGATCCGCAGCACGGCCTGGTATCGCAAGGAGCTCCGCCGACATTTTCGCAACGCCGGCGGCGGGCTGTACCTCAAGCGCGACGCGAACGTGGTGCTGTACTCGCTGGACGCGTGGGACTGAGCAGGCGCTTCACGCGCCCTTGGGTACGAAGCGCAGCGCGACGCCGTTGTTGCACCAGCGCTTGCCGGTCGGTGCCGGGCCGTCGTCGAACACGTGACCCTGGTGCCCACCGCATTTCACGCAGTGGTACTCGGTCCGCGGCCAGATGAGTTTGAAGTCCTGCTTGGTAGCGAGATGGCCGGGGATGCTGGTGAAGAAGCTGGGCCAGCCGGTGCCGCTCTCGTACTTCATCGCCGAGGTGAACAGCGGCAGGTCGCAGGCGCGGCACAGGAAGAGCCCCGCGCGATGCTCCTCGTTCAGAGGGCTGGAGCCGGGTCTCTCGGTGTCTTCCTCGAACAAGACGGCATAGGCGTCGCCCGGCAGGCTGCCGCGCCAGGCCTCGGTGCTCTTGTCCAGCGGCGGGCGCGGTTCGACCGGCGTGAGGTCGGGCGCGCGTAGTTCGCGCCACCCGCTCTCCAGGCGCTGCACCGCCGCCAGCTCTGCGGGCGCGGACTGCGCGGCCCAGCTGCGCGGACCGAGGCCCGCCGTCAGGCTCGCCAGTCCCAGCTTGATGAGTGTTCTGCGTTCCACGGTCGACCCTCCTACTGACGCGCGATGCGCCTGTGAGCCGCGCCGCGCGCCTGGGTTCCCCGCGCGCCTCAGGCGGCGACGTAGCGCGCGAGGTAGGCCTCGAAATTCTCGCCCTGCTCGGCCTCGAGCCGCGCCTGCTCAGCGTGGGAGGCCGTGGCCAGTGCCTCGAACTCGGCCGTCAGCTCCGCGCTCGGCGGGCGCTCGAGGAAGTACTGACGATGCGCCAGCGACAACTCGCGGGTATAGGTGTGGAACTCCACCTGGGCGGCCTTGATGGCCGCGAGCACCTGGGCCGACGGCAGCAGTTCGGGAGCGTTCAGCGCCGCCACCTGGCGGGCCAGCGCGTCGCGATAGACCGTGGTGTCCTCGCGCGCGTCGAGCAGTTCGGCGAGCGGCTGCATGCGCGCGCAGATCTCGAGGCTCCACGCGGTCAGGCCGACGCGCCCGCCGGCGCGCGCAAGCTCGAGCCCCGGCGTGCGTCCGCGCAGCGCCACGGTCAGTTCGTTGTATTCGATCTCGTGCAGTTCGTCGGCGGTGAGACCGGGACTGGTCTCCAGCAGGCAGAACAGCAGGAAGGCCTCGATGAAATACAGCTGTTCGACGGCCACGCCGGTCGGTTCCAGACAGTTGACGTCCAGCGCCCGCACTTCGACGTACTCCACGCCGCGCTGCTCGAGCGCCGTGCTCGGCCGCTCGCCCGGCAGGGTGGTGCGCTTCGGCCGGATGTAGCTGTAGTACTCGTTCTCGATCTGCAGCACGTTGGTCGAGAGCTGGATGATCTTCTCGCCGTCCCGCGTGCCGATGGCCTCGTACTCGGGGTAGGGCAGCTTGAGCGCGCGGCGCAGGTCGCGAATGTAGCTCGCCAGGTCGTCGTGGGAGACCAGCAGCGCCGACTGGTTCTTGTTCTTGTAGCCGATGTCACTCATGCGCAGCGACGTGGCATAGGGCAGGTAGAAGGTGCCGCGCTGCAGTTGGTGGAAGCGCGTGGTGCGCCCGGCGAGAAAGGACTTGCACACCGCCGGCGAGTTGCCGAACAGCAGCGGCACCATCCAGCCGTAGCGCTTGAAGTTGCGGATCAGCGCGAAGTAGGCCGTGTTGATGAAGTCCTGCGGCGCGCCGCTCTGCGCCTCAACCGCCTGGAAGGCCGGCCAGAACTCGGTCGGCAGCGAGTAATTGAAATGCACCCCGGCGATGGCCTGCATGCGCCGGCCGTAGCGGTAGTCGAGTCCGACGCGATAGGTGCTCTTCAGCCGTCCGAGGTTGGACGTGCCGTAGTCGGCGATGGGAATGGCGTTATCGTCGGCCACCGCGCAGGGCATGCTGCCCGCCCACAGCACTTCGTCGGGCGGCAGGTGCTGGTGGACGAAGCGGTGGATGTCGTCCAGGAAGCGCACCGTGTCGCGCACGTCGGCGAAGGCCGGCGTGATGAACTCGGCCAGCGCCTCGGAGTAATCGGTGGTGATGCAGGGGTGGGTCAGCGCCGCGCCCCAGGCATGGGGATGGGGCGTGGTCGCAATGCTGCCATTGGCGGCAATGCGCAGGCTTTCCTTCTCCAGGCCTTTGCGGCCCCCACCGAGCAACCGGGCGGCGCCGGATGCGAGCATGCGGTCGAGCCGCTGTTCTAGTTGTCGCATAGAGGTCTGGGCCGAAGGCGCGTTGGGCAAACGCGCGGGTTGATAGAACGACCAGTATACCAGCGCGGCACCGTTGTGAAGCCGCCCGCGAGGCCCGCCCTGCCTGGACTTGTAGCGGGGGGCCAAGCAAGAATGCGGGAGCATTCCGCGCGGGATTGCGCGCCCGCTCGGGCCGCGGCCGCGCCACACCCAGGGAAGCCACGCAGCGCATGATCTACCCACAGCCGAAGTTCAGTCCCGGCGGCGATCGCTACATGCTGATCGAGTTCGGTGACGAGATGAATCTCGACCTCAACTTCAAGGGCCAGGGGCTGGCCGCGGCGCTGGCCGACGGGCCCATAGACGGTGTCATCGAGACCGCGCCCTGCTTCGCCAACATCCTCATCCACTACGAACCTGAGGTCATCGGCTATGACGACCTCAAGGCCGAGGTGAGCCGGCTCATCGAGGCCCTGGGCCCGTCCGACGACATCGAGATGGACTCGCGCCTGTTCTACTTTCCGACCCTCTACCTGGACCCGTGGAGCAAGGAATGCATCGACGACTACCGCGCCAAGATCAACCCCAGCAAGGAGCAGGATCCGGAATTCGTCGCGCGCATCAATGGCCTGACCGACGTGCAGCAGTTCGTGCGCGTGCATTCCGGCACCGAGTACTGGGCGGCGAGCCTGGGCTTCTGGCCGGGGCTCGCCTTCCTCATGCCGCTGGACCCACGCTGTCGGCTGACTGCGCCGAAGTACAACCCGCCGCGCACCTGGACGCCCCAGGGCACGCTCTCCATGGGCGGCATGTCGACCGCCATCTACCCGGTGGCGAGCCCGGGCGGCTACCAGCTGTTCGGCCGCACGCCGGTGCCGATCTGGGATCGCGAGCGTCGCTTCGAGGAGTTCGAGGGGGACCTGTGCATCTTCCGCCCCGGTGACCGACTGAAGTTCGTGCCCTGCTCCATGGAGGAGTACCTCGAGGTCGAGCGCAAGGTGGCCGACGGCAGCTACAAGTACAACATCGTCGACTACCAGCGTTTCTCGGTGAAGAACTACAAGCGCTGGGTAAGCAAGCTCGACCTGTCGGTGCGGTTCTGAGGATGGCGACGATGATGTTCGAAGTGATCAAGGCCGGCCTCGAGACCGCCATCCAGGACTGGCCGGGCCGCATCGGCTACTGGAACAAGGGCTTCCCGCCGTCGGGCCCGATGGACTCCTGGTCCTTCCGCCTGGCCAACCTGCTGGTCGGCAACGCGCCGGGCGTGCCGGGCCTCGAGTGCCAGTTCATCGGGCCGACGCTGCGCTTCCTTGCCGATGGGATCATCGCGCTCACCGGCGGCGACATGCAGGCGAAGCTCGACGACCAGCCCTGCCCACAGTGGCAGTCGCTCGCGGTCCAGGCCGGCCAGGTGCTCACCCTGTCCTTCGCCAAGACCGGCGCACGCGGCTACATCGCCTTCGCTGGCGGCATCGACGCGCCGCTCCTGATGGGTTCGCGGTCCACCTTTCACAAGGCCGGCGTCGGCGGCCTGGACGGCTATGCGCTGAAGGCCGGCCAGAGCGTCGCCGTGCTGCCCGGACAGGGGCGGCCCGGACGCCGGGTCAAGGACGGCGCGCGCCCCACCATCCGCACCGACAAGCGTTGGGAAGTGGAAGCGGTGGCCGGCCCCAACGACGACTGGATCGACGCCGAGGGCCATGCGCGCTTCCTGTCGGCCGACTGGAAGGTCTCGAGCAAGAGCGACCGCACCGGCTTTCGCCTCGAGGGGCCGCAGTGGACCTTCACCGCGCGGGCCTACAACAAGCTGCCCGAGCACGGCTCGGAGCCGGCCAACATCCTCGACCAGGGCTACCCGCTCGGTGCCATCAACCTCGCCGGCCAGACGCCCATCATCCTGGTGAACGACGGCCCGAGCATGGGCGGTTTCATCAACCCCTACACCGTGCCAAGCTGCGCGTTCTGGAAGCTCGCCCAGGCGCGGCCGGGTGACGTGCTGAACTTCAAGGCCGTGAGCGTGGCCGAGGCGCAGGCCCAGGCCCGCGCGCTGAAGCAGGTGTGTTCGGAGGCGAGCATCGAATGATGCAGGTCGGGCTTCAGCCCGACATTCATCCCCGCGCCTGGTTCGATGCTCTGGAAGGGAATGTCGGGCTGAAGCCCGACCTACAGGGCGGTCCGAGTGGGCATTCGCCCTACGCCGCCGGCTCCAGCCCGTTCTGCGCCATGGCCACCGCGCGGAAGATCGCGCGGCCCTTGTTCATGGTCTCTTCCCATTCGGCCTGCGGCACCGAGTCCGCCACCACGCCGCAGCCGGCCTGGATGTACAGCCGACCCTTCTGCATCACCGCCGTGCGGATCGCGATGGCGGTGTCCATGTTGCCGTTCCAGGACAGGTAGCCGACCGCGCCGCCATAGATGCCACGCTTGACCGGTTCGAGCTCGTCGATGATCTCCATGGCGCGGATCTTCGGCGCGCCGGACAGGGTGCCGACCGGCAGGGTCGCGCGCAGCACGTCGAGCGCGGTCTTGTCGGCGCGAAGTCTGCCCTCGACGTTCGACGAGATGTGCATCACGTGGGAGTAGCGCTCGACCACCATCTTCTCGGTGACCTTGACCGTGCCGGTCTCCGCCACCCGGCCGATGTCGTTGCGCCCGAGGTCGATGAGCATTAGGTGCTCGGCGATCTCCTTCGGGTCGGACAGGAGCTCCTGTTCCAGCGCGAGATCCTCCTCGGGCGTGCGTCCGCGCCGCCGCGTGCCGGCCAGCGGCCGGGTGGTGACCACGCCATCTTCCAGGCGCACCAGGATCTCGGGGCTCGAGCCGATGACCTGGAAGTCGCCGAGGTCGAGGAAGAACAGGTAGGGCGAGGGGTTCAGGTGACGCAGCGCGCGGTAGACGTTCAGCGGCGGCAGGTCGAGCGCCACCGACATGCGCTGCGCCAGCACCACCTGCATCACGTCGCCGTCGATGATGTATTCCTTGATCCGGCCGACCGCCTGGCAGAAGGCGTCGGGGCCGAACTCGGACTCGAAGTCGATCTCGTTCAGCGGCGCGCCGGTGGTGGCGAGTGAGAAGGCCGGCGCCGGCGCGTGCAGCCGCGCCGCCAGCGCGCCGAGCTCGCGCTGCGTGTCGGCGAGCAGCGCCTCGTCATCGATGTACTTCACCAGCAGCAGCTGGCCCCGCAGGTTGTCGAACACGACGAACTTGTCGACCTGCATGAGATAGATGTCGGGCGTGCCGATGGGGTCGGGCGGCGTGGAGGCGCGTAGCCGCGGTTCGACGTAGCGCACGGTGTCGTAGCCGAAGTAGCCGACCAGGCCGCCGCAGAAGCGGCCCAGCTCCTCCACCGCGGGCGCGTTGAAGCGCGCCTGGTAGTCCGCCAGCCAGGTCAGGGGATCCTTGGTGGTGATGGTCTCGACCGGCGTGCCGTGGTCGCAGACCTGCACCTGGTTGCCGCGGACCACGATGGTCCGTACCGCCGGCAGGCCGATGATCGAATAGCGTCCCCATTTCTCGCCGCCCTCGACCGACTCCAGCAGGAAGGAGTGCCGGCCGAGCGCCAGCTTGGCGTAGGCGCTGAGCGGCGTGTCGAGGTCGGCGAGCACGCGCCGCGTGACCGGCACGCGGTTGTAGCCGGCCGCGCGCAATTCTCTGAAACGTTCCGGGGTCAAGGTGGCCTGAGTCTCTGGTGCGGGTCGAGCGCGGTTGGTCGACGGGGCAGGGGAGGTTAAAGCAATCATGCCACCCCAACAAGGCGACGTCAGGACGCCCTAGCCGCCGTGGTCGAGCAGCTCCCAGCGCTGGCGGCCGGGCTTGAAGAAGGTGCTGGCCGTGGTCTCCTCGCGCTCGAGTTTGACCAGGCCCACGTTCGGCGCATACCACTCCCGGATCGACACCCTGATGGTTGCCGAGGCGTTGCCACGGTCGGCCGGCACGCTTGCCTCGCCTACACCCTCGACCAGCAGACAGTGCTCGAAGCGGCCCGCCGTGACCTCCACGGTCTCGTCCCGCGACGCGATGGTCTTGGTCAGCGCCACCGGCAGGCGGCGCGGGATGATGCGGTCGCGGGGTTCGAAGGTGCGGCTCTCGGCCAGCGCCAGGCTCGAACGCACCTGCCATTCGGTGCCGGCGGCGAGCGTCTGCGGCAGCACCACCCGGGGCGGTTCATCCGGTCGCGGACCCGGCATGCCCGGGTGCTGGCTCGCGATGCGGAGCACGCCGTCGCCCTCGGCGCGCAGGAAGTCGGCGGAGCGGGTCTGGCTGATCTGCAGGTGGACCTGGCCATCGAGCCCTCGCGCCAGGCCCGCGTTCTGTAGCAGGAAGCGGCTTTGGCGGGCGTCGTCCAGCACCACGGTCTCGACGGCGTAATGCCACCAGCGGCCGGCGGTCAGGGGGTAATAACTGCCGCCGGAGGGGCCGCAGGCGGCCAAACTCGCCGCCAGCAGGACGAGCGCCAGGGCGCGCTGAGCGCGTCCTGCATGGACGATGGCGGTGGCTGGCAAGGGTCGGCCCGGCGGCGAATACCAGGGATAGCTTGCGCGCCGGGGCGGCCCTTGGCCAGAGATGTCGCTGGCCGCCCCGGCGGGCGTCGGTGTGAGCGATAGCGTCGGATCTGTTGTTTGTTGTTATGGCGGCGGCGCGCGCCGCTCAGGAGCTCAGGCTGTGATCGTTGGTATAGAAGATGCCGGTCAGCTCCTGCTTGTCGGTGAGCTCGAGCCGAAGCAGCACGCGCGCGCCGATCGCCCGGGCGCGGGTGAAGACTTCGTCAGCGGTCGCGAACGGGATGTACTCGCCGTTCAGATCACGGTAGCCGTGATAGCGCGCGGACTGGCTGAGCTTCTGGATGGCATTCATTCTGGGCTCCCGTGGCTGGGGTTGGTTCGCCACACTCAAAAGCAACAAGCGTTCCAGCTTGGCCAAGGCGGCCTGAACGGCCTTTGGAATGAGAACGGGTTGGAGGTTTGGCGCGTGTAATGTGAACTGCTTGGCGTCGCGTCTGGCGCTCACCTCGACGGACTCGGGCGGATTTGTCTCTCCCTGGCGACGGCCGCGACTCGCCGCTCGAAAATTCCGGCGCTTAGCGCCCGACAGTCAGTGCGCCTGCGGGCTCAGTGGGCCTTCTTCAGTTTCTTCATCGCGCGCTCGAGCCCGTCGATGGTGAGCGGGAACATGCGGTCGGACATCAGCTCCTTGACCATGCCGATGGACGGGATGTGGCTCCAGTACTCCTCGGCCTGCGGGTTCAGCCACACGGCGTAGGGGAAGATGGCCAGCAGCCGCGCCATCCAGGTGGCGCCAGCCTCCTCGTTCCAGTGCTCGACGCTGCCGCCCACCGCCATGATCTCGTAGGGGCTCATGGTCGCGTCGCCGACGAACACCAGCTTGTGATCCGCGCCGTAGGTATGCATGACCTTCTGCGTCGGCACGCGCACATTGGCGCGCATGCTGTTGTCGCGCCACACGGTCTCGTAGAGGAAGTTGTGGAAGTAGTAGTGCTCGAGATGCTTGAACTCGGCGCGCGCGGCGGAGAACAGCTCCTCGCACAGCCGCACGTAGGGATCCATGGAGCCGCCGACGTCCAGGAACAGCACCACCTTGATGGCGTTGTGCCGCTCGGGGACCATCTTGATGTCGAGCAGGCCCGCGTTGCGTGCGGTCGAGCGGATGGTGTCGTCGAGGTCCAGTTCATCGGCCGCGCCCTCGCGCGCGAAGCGCCTGAGCTGGCGCAGCGCCAGCTTGATGTTGCGCGTGCCGAGTTCGACCTTGTCGTCCAGGTTCTTGTATTCGCGCCGTTCCCACACCTTGGCCGCGCGCCCCTGCTTGCCTTCCTCCGAGCCGATGCGCACGCCCTCGGGGTTGTAGCCGCTGTGGCCGAAGGGCGAGGTGCCGCCGGTGCCGATCCACTTGTTGCCGCCGTGGTGGGCCTTCTTCTGTTCTTCGAGCCGCTGGCGGAGCGTCTCCATCAGCTTGTCCCAGCCGCCGAGCGCCTCGATCTGCGCCTTCTCCTCCTCGGTGAGGTTCAGCTCCTTCTGCTTGCGCAGCCATTCGAGCGGGATCTCGCCGAGCACGTGATCGAACAGGGTCTCCTGGCCGCGGAAGTGCTCGCCGAACACCTGGTCGAAACGATCGAAGAAGCGCTCGTCCTTCACCAGCGACGCGCGGGAGAGATAGTAGAAGTCGGTGAGGCTGAAGCCCGCGACACGGGCTTCCAGCGCCCCGAGCAAGGTCAGGTACTCGGTGATGGAAACCGGGATCTGGACCTTGCGCAGTTTGTAGAAGAGTTCAGTTAGCACCGGTGCCTCGCCTCGACATGAACACCAGCCGCTCGAAGAGGTGCATGTCCTGTTCGTTCTTCAGCATCGCGCCGTAGAGCTTGGGGATCGCACGGCGGGTGTCCTTCTCGCGGAGCGCCTCCGGCGGGATGTCCTCGGCGACCAGCAGCTTGATCCAGTCCAGCAGCTCGGAGGTCGACGGACGCTTCTTCAGGCCCGGGATGTCGCGCAGCTCGAAGAAGCACTCCATCGCTTCCGACAGCAGGCGCTTCTTGATGTCCGGGAAGTGCACGCCGACGATGGCTTCCATCGTCTCGCGATCAGGGAACTGGATGTAGTGGAAGAAACAGCGGCGCAGGAAGGCGTCCGGCAGCTCCTTCTCGTTGTTGCTGGTGATGATGATGATCGGTCGGTTCTTGGCCTTGATGGTCTGCTTGGTCTCGTAGACGAAGAACTCCATGCGGTCGAGTTCCTGCAGCAGGTCGTTCGGGAACTCGATGTCGGCTTTGTCGATTTCATCGATCAGGAGCACCGGCTGGGTCTCGGCGGTGAAGGCCTCCCACAGCTTGCCCTTGACGATGTAGTTGGCGATGTCGTGCACGGCGGACTCGCCGAGTTGCGAATCGCGCAGACGCGCGACCGCGTCGTACTCGTACAAACCCTGGTGGGCCTTGGTGGTGGACTTGATGTGCCACTGGATGAGCGGACGACCGAGCGCGCGCGCGACTTCCTCGGCGAGCATGGTCTTGCCGGTACCCGGCTCACCCTTTACCAGCAGTGGGCGTTGCAGCGTGACGGCGGCGTTCACGGCCATCATCAGGTCTTCGGTTACGATGTACGTATCGGTGCCGGTAAAGCGTTGGTTCGACATGACGCCCACGAGTGTTGAAGGATCGAAGGCATTGTAAGCCATGCCGCAACGCGCAATTCAATCGCCGGAAGGGCGGGCGCCGAGCCTGATTTCCAGCCTCCTCATGCTGTTGTCGCTGGCCGCCGCGAGCGGCGCGACGCATGCCGACCTCGATGCCGGACTCGTCGCGTTCCGCGCCGGTGACCATGGGCTCGCGTTGTCCGAGTTCATGCCGCTCGCGCAGCAGGGTGACGCAGAGGCGCAGTTCCATCTCGGCATCGCCTACCAGAAAGGGTGGGGCGTGATCGCCGATCCGGCCAAGGCCCTGCAGTGGTATCGACGCGCGGCCGACCAGGGCCATGC
>JAIEQK010000085.1 GCA_019747795.1 Gammaproteobacteria bacterium
CAGCCCGGCGTGCGCCTGGTCGCGCCCGCGGCGCCTGGCGCGGAGTCGCCGCGATGAGTCCCGCGGCCTGGGTACTCGGGCTGGCCCTGCTGTTCGGCGTGACGAGCGCCGGTGCCGACGATGCGCTGACGCCGGCGGCCGCGCAGCCGAGCGCGCGGCTCGCGCTGGTGACCTTTGTCGATCGCGGCCTCGAGCGCGCACCCACTGGCGGACCGGGCGAGACCTACGCGCAGACCAGCGACTACGGCTCCACGCCCTGGGGGCGCCGCGTCGCAACGGAACTCGGCGCGCGACATGGTCTGACCGTCGTCACCCAGTGGCCGGTACTGACGCTCGGTGTGCATTGCGTGGTGTACGCCATCGGCGACGCGCGCAGCCTGGAAGCGGTGCGCGAGGAACTGCGGACGGAGAAGCTGGTGAACGGCGTCTACCCGATGAACGATTTCCAGACCATGACCCACGATCCCTACCGGCCGCTGCAGCACGCCGCGACCGACATGGAACTCGATGCGGCGCACCGCTATGCCACCGGGCGCGATGTGCGGGTCGGGGTGGTGGATACCGGCATCGATCCCGAGCATCCCGATCTCGCCGGGCAGGTCGTCCTGCACCGCGACCTGGTCAGCGACAGCAACCGCGCGATGCCGGGGGAAGCCCATGGCACCGCGGTGGGTGGCGTGATCGCGGCGCGTGCCGGCAACGCCGACGGCATCGTCGGCGTGGCCCCCGCCGCGCGACTGGTCGCGCTGCGGGCCTGCTGGCCGAGCGCGCCGGACGCGCTGGACGCGGCCTGCAACACGCTGACGCTCGCCAAGGCCATCGACACCGCGCGACGCCTGAAGATCCAGGTACTGAACCTGAGCCTCAGCGGGCCACGCGACGCGCTGCTGGAGACCTTGCTGGACGGCGCACTGGCCGACGGCATGCTGGTGGTCGGCGCGATGCCGTCCAGCGGCTCGGGGGACGACCGCTTTCCGACCAGCGTGCCCGGCACCATCCGCGTGGGCGTGAGCGGCGCGCCGGCCGGCGTGAACGAAGTGTTCGCGCCCGGCAGCGACGTCTTCACCACCCTGCCGCACAGCCGCTACGGCTACATCTCCGGCAGCTCGGTCGCCGCCGCCCACGTGTCGGGTGTGATCGCGCTGATGCTCGAAGTGGCGCCGCGTCTCGACGCCGGCGCCATCGGCACCGCGCTCGCGAGTCCCTCGCCGGCGCCGGGCTTGAGCGCCTGCGCCGCGCTTGCACGGGTCGACCAAGAGGTCGACTGCGGCAGCGCCCTCAGCGGCGCGGCCGTGGGCGGCGGCGTAAGCCTCGCCCGCCACTGAGGGCCGTCCGGATCGTCGCTATCGGAGCCCTCGACTCCGATCAGCGCGCCGCCAGGCGCACCGGCACACCGTTCAGCACCGCGTTGCCCGACGGCCCTTCCACCGTGCCCACGGTGAGATCGTTCACGCTCACACCCGCCACCGCGCCCGCCACTTCGAGTCGCACGCCCGCGCGCTGATGCCCGTACCCGTGAGGCAGGCTCACCACGCCGCGCGCGATGTCGGCGGTGAAGGCCACCGGCACGGTCAGGCTCGCGGCACCGGAGGTGATCTCGGCCAGCGCGCCATCGGCGAGCCCGTGGGCGCGACCATCCTCGGGGTGGATGTGCAGCACGCAGCGCGCGTGGCCCGCGGCCAGCGACGGCAGGTTGTGCAGCCAGGAATTGTTGGACTGGAACTCCCGCCGGCCGATCAGCAGCAGGTCCGCGTCCGCGCCTTGGCCGGCGAGTTCGCCGGCAAGGCGGGCGAGCTCAACCTCGATCAGCGGCGACAGGAGCTCGATCCGCCCGCTCTGCGTGCGCAGCAGCGCGGGCAGCTGCGGCTCCAGCGGACCCTGATCCACGCCGCCCGGCGCAGCCGCCAGCCGCGCGAGCGACAGGCCGTCCGGCTGACGGCCGAAGGCTTCGCCGCGCGGCCCGCTGCGCAGCATGAAATCGAGCACGCGCTCGGCGGGCGTGTCGCCATCCAGCGCCGCGCGCAGCGCCTCCGGATCGGCGCCCATGAGCGGTGAGACGGGATTGCGCACCTCGCGACCGATGAGCTCATCGAGCATCTCGCGTTCTACGTGCGCGGGCTCGGCGTCCGCGCCCTCGCCGCGCGCGATGAGCGCGAGGCGCGCGAGGATCTCGGTCTCGTCCGGCCCGTCGGCGGCGAACACCGGCGGCGAATAGCGCGCCACGTGGCGCACCGCCAGGCGATAGAACAGCAGGTCGTAGTGCGGGCGCGCGAGCGGCGAGGGCGGCGGCAGGATCACGTCGGCGTGGCGCGTGGTCTCGTTCAGGTAGCAGTCCACGCTGACCATGAAGTCGAGTCCCTCGAGCGCGCGGTCCAGCTTGCGACCGTCGGGCGTCGACAGCACCGGGTTCCCGGCCACGGTCACCAGCGCACGCACGCGGCCCGGCCCCTCGGTCAGGATCTCGTCGGCCAGCGTCGCGACCGGCAGCTCGCTCATCACTTCCGGCAGGCCCGCCACCCGGGATTTCCAGCGTCCGATGCGAAAGCCCGTGCCTCCGCCGCCCGGCGCGCGCAGCCGTTCGTGGGCGGCGAGCGGAAACATCACGCCGCCGGCGCGGTCGAGGTTGCCGGTCAGCACGTTCAACAGTTCCGTGGCCCACGCGGCCAGGGTGCCGAAACGCGCGGCGTGCGTGCCGAAGCGCGCGTAGACCGCCGCCGCGGGGCTCGCCGCCAGTTCGCGCGCGAGGCGCAGGGTGTGTTCGGCGGGGATGCCGCAATGCGCGGCCACCGCCGCGGGCGTGAAGGGCGCGAGCAGCGTGCGCAGCGGCTCCAGCCCTTGCGTGATCTTGGCCAGGCGGTCGGGGCGCGCCAGGCGCTCGACCACGATCACCCGCGCGAGCGCCAGCAGCCACGCGGCGTCGGTGCCGGGACGAATGGCGTGGTACTCGCTCGCGTGGGCGGCGGTGCGCGTGCGGCGCGGGTCGACCACCACCAGGCGGCCGCCGCGGCGCGTCAGCGCCTTGAGGCGCGCGGGCAGATTGGGCGCGGTCCACAGGCTGCCGTTCGATTCCCAGGGATTGGCGCCCAGCATAAGCAGGAACTCGCAGCGGTCGACGTCCGGCACCGGCAACGCCTGCGGGTCACCGAACAGGAGCCCGCTCACGACGTGCTTCGGCATCTGGTCGACGGTCGAGGCGGTGTAGAAATTGCGCGTCGCGAGCGCGCGCACCAGCGGTCGCAGCCACAGGCCGAGGTTCAGGTTGTGCGCGACCGGGTTGCCGGCGTAGAGCGCGACCACGTTGCGATCGCCCGCCTCGAGCACCGCGCCGAGTCCGGCCTCGACGCGCGCAAAGGCCTCGCTCCAGCTCGCCTCGCGCCAGCCGTCGGCGGTGCGCAGCAGCGGTGCGCGCAGGCGGTCCGGGTCGGCATGCAGTTCGCCGAGCGCCACGCCCTTGGGACACAGGTAGCCGGCGCTGAACACGTCGGCGCGATCGCCCCGCACGCGCAGCACCTCGTCGTCACGCACCGTGAGTTCGAGGCCGCAGGTGGCCTCGCACAGTGGGCAGGTGCGCGTCACCACGCGCTCGGTGGAAGCAGTCTGGGACATGCTGGAACTCCGCGGACGACTGCCCGCGAGTATACCCGGCGCGTCGCGCGCTCAGGCGCCGGCGAGGCGCGTGCCGTCGTGCGCCAGGACGGTGAGCTGCGGCGCCTGTCCGGGCAGCGGCAGGCTCTCCAGCGCGGCGATGGGCTGGCTGGCGAAGCGTTCGATCTCGTTCGCCGGCAGTGGACGCGAGATCCAGTAGCCCTGGATGTGATCGCAGCCGAACTGGCGCAGCAGCGCGGCCTGGGCGCGGGTCTCGACGCCTTCCGCCACCACCTCTAGATTGAGCTTGTGGGCCATGGCGATGATCGCGGTGATGATCGCCTGGTCGTTCGGATCGGACTCGATGTCGCGCACGAAGCTGCGGTCGATCTTGAGACTATCGATGGCGAAGCGCTTGAGGTAGCTCAACGACGAGTAGCCGGTGCCGAAGTCGTCGATGGACAGCGTCAGGCCCATGGCCTTCAGGCTCTCGAGAATGCGGCCCGAGCCGTCGCTGTCCTCCATCAGCACCGATTCGGTGAGTTCGAGTTCCAGCTGTCCCGGCGCGAGCCCATTGGCGTCGAGCGCGGCGGCCACGCGTTCGGCGAAGTCGCGCTCCTTCACCTGCCGCAGAGAAAGATTTATCGCGACCCGGAGTCCGTCGAGCGCCGTGCCGCGCCAGCTCTTCATCTGCGCGCAGGCACGCGCCAGGATCCATTCGCCGAGCGGCACGATGAGGCCGGTCTCCTCGGCCAGCGGAATGAACTCCATGGGACTCACCAGGCCCTTCTCCGGATCGCGCCAGCGCACCAGCGCTTCGAGCCCGATCATGCGATTGGTCTCCAGGCAGATCTGCGGCTGGTAGTGGAGTTCGAACTGGGCCTGCTCGATGGCGCGCCTGAGGCGACCTTCCAGCGACAGGCGCTCGCGCGAGCGTGCGTTCATCTCCTTCAGGTAGAAGCTGTAGCCGTTGCGGCCGTGCTGCTTGGCGTCGAACAGCGCGGCGTCGGCGTTGCGCAGCAGGGACTCGGCGTCCTGGCCGTCGTCGGGGTAGAGCGCGATACCGATGCTGGCGGTGACGAACAGTTCGTCGCTGCCGATCTTGAACGGCTGCACGAAGCTCTCCTGCAGACGGCGTGCGACGCGCGCCGCGCTGTAGGCGTCGTCGAGGTCGCCTAGCACCAGGATGAACTCGTCGCCGCCGAAGCGCACCACCGCCGGCGCGTGCTCGGCGTCGGCCTCCCCGCTCTCGCCCTCGCGCAGGATCAAGTCCGAGGCGCGCAGGCACTGGCGCAGCCGTTCCGCGCTGTGTTTCAGCAACAGGTCGCCGGCGCCGTGGCCGAGCGTGTCGTTGATGCGCTTGAAGTGATCGAGATCGAAATACAACACCGCCAGCAGCTTGCCATGGCGCCGCGCGGCGGCCAGCGCACCGTGGAGGTGTTCTTCCAGGTAGGCGCGGTTCGGCAATCCGGTGGTGCTGTCGAAGTAGGCGAGCCGGCGAATCTTCTGCTCGGCTTCGCTGCGTTGGGCTTCGTTGGCCTTGAGCGCGCTGCGCAGCGCGGCGAAGCTCGCGGTCAGGCTGCCGATCTCGTCGCTGCGCGGCGCGGGCAGGGGCGTGTCGAAGTCGCGCTCCGCGAGGCGGCTCGCGGCGCGCTCCAGCGCGGCTATCGGCCGTTCCAGCGAACGGGAGAACGCGAGCCCGGCGGCGGTCGATGCGATCAGGAACACCACGCCAAAGGCGATGAAGCGATCGCGCAGGTCGAGCACCGCCGCGTCGGCGGTGGCGGTCGAGACCAGCGTGTGCACCCGCCACGGCGGCGCATCGCCGTCGGTGGGCGCGACCGCCGTGCCGATGAGGTAGGCGCGTCCATCGAACGTGCTCTCGGTGAGGCCCGGCTCAGTGGGGAGCGCGGCATAGGCGGCGGGATCGGCGCCGATGGTGTCGTACAGCGCCGCGCCGCGGGCAGGATCGCGCAGCAGCAGGCGGCGGTCGCGGTCCTGGCGCGCGCCGAGCACCGTCAGTTCGTCGAGCGTGGCGCTCACCTCGTGCCAGTCGATGATGCCGACCAGGGTGCCGAGCACCTGGTCGCGCGCCTGGTTGGCGCGGATCGGCGCGGCCAGGGTCATGGCTTCCTGGTCGATGAGCGCGGAGCGTTCCACCGGGCTCCGGTAGCCGCGTCCACTGAGCGCCTGGCGATGAGCGATGCTGTCGCCGAGTTCCAGCCCGATGTAGTCGCCGCGAGTCGCGGCCACCACCTTGCCCGCCGCGTTCAGGGCCAGCAGTTCGGTGAAGCTCGAGGCCTGGTGGGCGAGGCGCGCGAGTTCGCGCGAAGCCTCGCCGTCGGGGTCGTCGTTCAGCACATCCTGGATGATGTGCAGGTTGCTCCAGGTCGAGAGATCGGTCTGCGCGTCGCCCACGAACCGCTCGACGGTGGCGAGTTCCGCGCGCGCCGCCGCCAGCAGCTGGTGATCGATCTCGGCGCGCAGCGTGCTGCGCGCGGTGTGAAAGGCGAGCAGCGCCATGCCGAGCAGCGGAATGCTGGACAGCGCCAGCGCCCAGACGGCCGTGCGGGCGCCGAGCTTCATGACGCCCGCGCCGGGCGGTCCGGCAAAGACTGGAAGAGCATGGTCGAGTCGCTGTCGTGCATCCGGGCTTCGAGTCGTCGGCCTGGCGGCGGCCGAGGATTCGCTATACCTCTGTCCTGAGTAGCCTTGAGTAGCGACGGCCGCTGCACGATTCTTGAACAGATGCCCAAGCCCTGCCCCAAAAAGGGCACCGCCAGCCCCTTCCTGCCAGGGGCATCGAGGACGCGGCGCGCGGGGCATAATGGCGCCACGCAGGCCACCGGGCCGCGCATCCGTAACGAACGTCGAACAGAAAGGGGAGTGTGATGGCCGCGAGCGGACCACTGGTCGGATACAAGATTGTCGAACTGGCGGGCATCGGCCCCAACCCGATGTGCGCGATGATGCTCGCCGACATGGGCGCCGAGGTGGTGCGCGTGGATCGCGTGGTCGATGCCGGCCTCGGCATTGCCATGGATCCCAAGTTCTCGGTGCTGGACCGCGGCCGCCGCTCCATCGCGGTGGACCTCAAGCAGCCGGCCGGCGTGGAACTGGTGCTGCGCCTGGTGGCGCAGTCCGACGCGCTCATCGAAGGCTTCAGACCCGGCGTCACGGAGCGCCTGGGGCTGGGACCCGACGCCTGCTGGGCGCGCAATCCGAAGCTGGTCTACGGCCGCGTCACGGGTTGGGGCCAGGACGGGCCGCTGGCCAAGGCCGCCGGCCACGACGTCAACTACATCTCGCTGACCGGCGCGGCCTATGCCATCGGCAAGGCCGATGCGCCGCCGACGCCGCCTCTGAACCTGGTCGGTGATTTCGGCGGCGGCGGCATGCTGCTCGCGGTCGGCGTGCTGGCCGCGCTGCTCGAAGCGCAGAAGTCCGGCCGTGGCCAGGTGGTGGACGCCGCCATGACCGACGGCTCCGCGATCCTCATGGCCGCGCTCTACGGCATGCACGGCGCCGGCATCTTCACCGACAAGCGCGAGGCCAACATCCTCGACGGCGGCGCGCACTTCTATGACACCTACGAGACCAAGGACGGCAAGTACATCTCCATCGCCTCTATCGAGACCAAGTTCTACGAGGAGTTCCAGCGCCGCACCGGCTTCAGCGATCCCGGCAACAAGGATCACAAGGACCGCACGCGCTGGGCGAACCGCGCGGAGGACATGAAGGCGCTGTTCCTGACCAAGACCCGCGACGAGTGGTGCCAGGTGCTGGAGGGCACGGACGTGTGCTTCGGCCCGGTGCTGTCGCTGAGCGAAGCGCCCAAGCACCCGCACAACGTCGCGCGCGAGACCTTCGTCGAGGTCGGCGGCGTGACCCAGCCGGCGCCCGCGCCGCGCTTCAGCCGCACGCCCTCGGCCATTCAGAAGGCGCCCTCGGCCGACGGTGCGGACACCGATGCCGTGCTGCGCGACTGGGGCTTCTCCGCCGACGAGGTCGCGAGCCTCAGAAGCCAGCGCGCCGTGACCTGAGCCTCCCGGCGCCCGCCGTCCACGACGGCGGGCGCGCGTTCCGCGCCCACCTCGAGGTCGCCGCCCATGACTTCCCTCGCGCTCGCCGACTATCCCACCGCCCGCGAACTGGCCGTAGCCCTCGCCGCCCGGCGCCTCGGCGCCGAGGAACTCCTGGACGCCACGCTCGCGCGCGTCGCGGCGGTCAATCCCTCGGTCAACGCCATCGTCACGCTGGATGCCGACGCAGCGCGGGCCACCGCTCGCGCCCTGGACGCGACGCGTCCGAACCCCGAGCAGCCGCTCTTCGGCCTGCCCATCGCGGTCAAGGATCTGGCGCAGACCCGCGGCCTGCGCACCACCTACGGCTCGCCCCTGTTCGCGGACTTCGTGCCCGAGCAAGACGATCTCTTCGTCGCCCGTCTGCGCGCGGCGGGTGCGGTCATCATCGGCAAGACCAACACGCCCGAATTCGGCGCGGGGTCGCAGACCTTCAACCGCGTGTTCGGCGCGACGCGCAATCCCTACGACCTGGGCCGCACGTGTGGCGGGTCCAGCGGCGGCGCGGCGGTGGCGCTGGCCACCGGCATGACGGCGCTCGCCGACGGCAGCGATCTCGGCGGTTCGCTGCGCAACCCCGCGGCGTTCTGCAACGTGGTCGGCATGCGACCCTCACCGGGGCGCGTGCCATTCTGGCCGCGGCAGATGTCGAGTGAACCGCTGTCGGTGCTGGGTCCCATGGCGCGCAATGTCCAGGACTGTGCGCTGCTGCTGTCGGCGATGGCCGGCCCCGATCCGCGCGTGCCCATCGCGTTGAGCGAGCCGGGCGCGAGCTTTCGCGTGCCGCTGACGCGCGACCTGCGCGGCCTGCGCCTCGGCTGGTCGCCCGACCTAGGCGGCTTCGAGATCGACAACGAGGTACGCGAAGTGCTGACCCGCGCGCTGCCGGTGTTCGGCGAACTCGGCTGCACCGTGGACGAGTCGGCGCCCGATCTGCATGACGCCGACGAAGTCTTCCGCGTGCTGCGCGCCTGGCAGTTCGCCGCGCGCTTCGGCGACGACTTCGAACGTGTGCGCGATCAGCTGAAGGACACCGTGGCGTGGAACGTGGAGGAGGGACGCAGGCTGACGCTCGGCGACGTGACCCGCGCCGAGATGCTCCGCACGCAGCTCATCGCGCGCGTCGCCGCGTGGTTCGAGGACCACGATTTCCTGCTCTGTCCCGCCACCCAGGTCCCGCCGTTTCCTATCGACCAGGAGTGGGTGAAGAACATCAATGGCCGCGAGCTTGCGACGTATCTCGACTGGATGGGCGTGTGCTACGCCATCACCGTGACCGGCCTGCCGGCCATTTCCGTGCCGGGCGGCTTCACCGCGGGCGGGCTGCCCATCGGTCTTCAGCTAGTCGGCCGCCGCTGGGCGGACCTCGCCGTGCTGCAGCTCGCGCATGGCTTCGAGCAGGCCACGGGCTTCGGCCAGCGCAGGCCTCCGAACATGGGGACAGACCACGTTTAAACCAGGCCAGACCCCGTTTGGGTCTGGCCTGGTTTAAACGTGGTCTGTCCCCGATTAAATCTCCAGCTGCGTCCCGATCTCCACCACCCGATCCGTCGGAATGCGGAAGAACTCGTAGGCCGACATCGCGTTCTTGCTCATGAAGGCGAACAGCCGCTCGCGCCACTGCGCCATGCCGTGCTTCAAGGTCGGCACGATCACCTCGCGGCTGAGATAGAAGGTCGTCTCCATCATCTTCAGGTGATGGCCGTACTGCCTCAAGTCGGCCAGCGCCTCGGGCAGGTCGGGGTGTTCCATGAAGCCGAAGCGCACCACCAGGCGGTAGAAACCGTGGCCGATGATGGTGTACTCGACGCGCTCCTCGCGACTCACGTAGGGCGTGTCGGTGGTGACGATGGTCACCAGGAACACGCGCTCGTGCAGGATCTTGTTGTGCTTCAGGTTGTGCAGCAGCGCGGTGGGCGCGCCGAAGCGGCTGCCGGTCATGAACACCGCCACGCCCGGCACGCGGTGGATCTCGTCGACCGACATCATCAGCACTTCGAGCGGCACGCTCTGCTCGACCATCTTGTCGAACACCAGCGCGCGACCGCGCTTCCAGGTGGTGAGCGTGGTGAAGGACAGCAGGCCCACCACCAGCGGGAACCAGCCGCCCTGGGTGATCTTGAGCGAATTGGAGGCCAGGAAGCAGAAATCGACCGCCACCAGCACGCCCGCCACCAGTACCACTTTCCACGCCGACCAACGCCACAGCAGCAGCATGACGAAGCCGATCAGCACGGTGTCGATCATCATCGTGCCGGTGACCGCGATGCCGTAGGCCGCGGCCAGCTTGCTCGACGACTGGAAGCCGACCACCAGGCCCATGACCGCCAGGTACAGCGTCCAGTTGGTGAAAGGCACGTAGATCTGTCCCTCCTCGTGGCCCGAGGTGTGGATGATCTCCATGCGCGGCAGGTAGCCGAGTTGGATGGCCTGGCGCGCGACCGAGAATGCGCCGGAGATCACCGCCTGTGACGCGATCACGGTCGCGAGCGTCGCGAGTAGTACCAGCGGCGCCTGCGCCCATTCCGGGGCGAGCAGGAAGAAGGGATTCTCCAGCGCCTCGGGGTGGGCGAGCAGCAGCGCGCCCTGGCCGAAGTAGTTCAGGAGCAGGGCCGGCAGCACGATGCTGAACCAGGTGAGCCGGATGGGCGGACGACCGAAGTGGCCCATGTCGGTGTACAAGGCCTCGCCGCCGGTCACCGCCAGCACCACCGAGCCGAGGCCGAGGAAGGTCTCGTGGGGATGCTGGTAGATGAGTTCCACCGCCCACAGCGGGTTCAGCGCGCGCAGCACGCCGGGGTTGTGCAGGATCTGGTTCAGACCGAGCACCGCGAGGACCAGGAACCACAGGCACATCACCGGCCCGAAATAGAGGCCGACCGTGCCCGTGCCACGTTTCTGGATCCAGAACAGCCCGGTGAGAATCGCGGCGGTGATGGGGATCACGGCGTGCTCGAGGCTGGGGGCGATGATCTTGATGCCCTCCACCGCGGACAGCACCGAGATGGCCGGCGTGATCATGCTGTCGCCGTAGAACAGCGCCGCGGCGAAGATGCCGAGCGCGCCCACCAGCCACACGCGGCGTCGTGAGTTCTTGAGATGGTCGCTGACCAGCGCGAGCAGCGCCAGGCTGCCGCCCTCGCCCCGATTGTCGGCGCGCATGATCAGGGTCACGTACTTGATCGTGACCAGCAGCATGATGGCCCAGAAGATCAGCGACAGCACGCCCAGCACGCGCGCCTCGTCGAGACCCAGGGCATGCGCGCCGCTCAGGGTCTCCTTGAGCGCGTAGAGCGGGCTGGTGCCGATGTCGCCGTAGACCACGCCGATGGCGCCGAGCATCAGCGCCTTGATGTTTTTTCGATCTTGCATCCGGGCTCCCACGCGGTGCTGATTCGGACACCGCGTGTCCGCGAAACGAATATCCCCGAAAGCGTGGGTACTGGCTTGATCCCCCTCACGCGATGGGCGCCTGGTCGGCCGGCCGCGCGGGTCGCGCGCGTTCCGATCGAGTATCCTTGCCCGCGACGGCGCGCGTCGACGTCGCGGGCATCAGCATCGGGCCATCAGCATGAGTGAACCAGCCACTTCCAGCAGCGACGCGCCGCGCGAGCGGCGCACCACGCCGTCAGGCATCGAGATTCCAGTGGTGGCGACACCTGCGTCGCGGCGCCACCCCGACCTGTCCGGGCCGGGAGAATACCCCTACACGAGGGGTATTTTCGAGGACGGCTTTCGTGGGCGCCTGTGGACCTTCCGCCAGTATTCGGGTTTCGGCAGCGCCGAGGCGTCGAACGAGCGCTATCGCTTCCTGCTCGAACGCGGTCAGACCGGGCTCTCGGTGGCGCTCGACCTGCCCACCCAGTGCGGCTACGACCCGACCGATCCGATGGCGCGCTCCGAGGTCGGCAAGGTGGGCGTGCCGATCGCGACCCTGGCCGACATGGAGACCCTGTTCCGCGGCATAGACCTGGCCAAGGTCTCGACCTCGTTCACCATCAACGGCTCGGCGGCGATGATCTTCGCCATGTACCTCGCCGCCGCCGACAAGGCCGGCGTGCCGCGCGCCAAGCTGACCGGCACCATCCAGAACGACATCCTGAAGGAGTACGTCGCGCGCGGCACCTGGATCTTCCCGGTGCGACCGGCGCTGCGCCTGGTGGCGGACAGCATCGTTTACGCCAACCAGGAGTCGCCGCGCTTCAATCCCATCAGCATCGCCGGCGCGCACGTGCGCGACGCGGGCTCGAGCGCGGTGGAGGAGATGGGCTTCACGCTCGCCAACGGGCTTGCCTACGTCGACGAACTGCTGGCGCGCGGTGCGGATCTCGAACGCTTCGCCCAGAGCCTGTCGTTCTTCTTCTACGTGCACATGAACTTCTTCGAGGAAGTGGCCAAGTTCCGTGCCGCGCGCCGGCTGTGGGCACGCCTGATGAAGGAGCGCTACGGCGCCAAGAGCGCGCGCGCCCAGCATTTCCGCTTCGGCGTGGTGTGCGGCGGTTCGTCGCTCACCGCCGCCCAGCCCTACAACAACGTGGTGCGGGTCGCGGTGGAGACCATGGCGGCCGCGCTCGGCGGTGCGCAGTCGATCTTCACCTGCGCCTACGACGAGGCCTTCCAGCTGCCCACCGAGCAGAGCGCGGAGCTCGCGCTGCGCACCCAGCAGGTGATCGCCTACGAGAGCGGCATCGCCGACACCGTCGATCCGCTCGGCGGCAGCCACTACGTCGAGTACCTGACCGACGAGATGGAAGCGGCCATCGAGGGCGTGATCCAGGAGATCGCCGACTACGGCGGCGTGGTCAAGGCCATCGAGGACGGCTACCTGCAGCGACGCATCGCGCGCAGCGCGCACGAGCGCAAGAGCAAGGTCGACCGTGGCGAGTCGGTGGTGGTGGGCGTCAACCGCTTCAAGAACGAACACGAAGAGAAGCAGGTCGGCGAAGTGTTCGCGAGCGACGCGCACGCGACCGCCGCGGTGATCGAGAAGTTCGAGCGCATCCGCGCCGAGCGCGACGCCGCCCAGGCCGAGAAGACGCTCGCGGCGCTCGAGCGCGCCGCGAGCGACAACGCCGCCAACCTCATGCCCTATCTCGTCGACTGCTGCCACGCCTATGTCTCGGTCGGCGAGATGGTCGAGCGCTTGAAGCGCCAGTGGGGCGAATTCATCGAACCGGTGAAGCTGTGATGACGACTCTCAAGGGCAAACGCATCCTGATCGCGAAGCCTGGCCTGGACGGTCATGACGTCGGCGCCAAGGTGATCGCGCTCGCGCTGCGCGACGCCGGCGCGGAAGTGATCTACACGGGGCTGCGCAAGACGCCGGACTACATCGCGCGCGTGGCGGCGGAAGAGAACGTCGACGCGGTGGGGCTCAGCATTCTCTCCGGCTCGCACCTCGAGCTGGTCGCGCTGACCTGCGCGGCCCTCAAGCGCGAGCAGGCCGAGGACGTGCCGCTGTTCGTCGGCGGCACCATCCCGCGCAGTGACTGGGACGCGCTGCACGCGGCCGGCGTGGCCGCGGTGTTCGACAGCGAGATGAGCCTCGAGCAGGTGGTGGACGAGGTCGCGCGGAGGCTGACGTGAGCCAGCCCACGCCGCGCGCGCCGATCAACCGGCGCGCGCTGGGCCGCGCGCTGTCGCGCCTGGCCGATGCCAGCGTGGCCGA
>JAIEQK010000058.1 GCA_019747795.1 Gammaproteobacteria bacterium
CCTCGACCGGGTCAAGGGCCTGAGTGCCGAGGCGGGCGCGCGCGTCGCCGCCGCGCGCGCCGCCCGGCCCTTCGATGACGTCACCGATCTCGCCCGTCGCGCCGAACTCGATCGCGGCGCGGTGCGCGCGCTCTCACGGGCCGGCGCGCTGGCGAGCCTGGCCGGCCATCGCCACCACGCGGCCTGGGCTGCGCTCGGCATCGAGGCGCCGCTCGCGGTGCTGCCCGAGGCGCGCATCCGCGAAGCCGCGCCGCTGCTGCGTCGGCCGGGCGAGGGGGAGGACATCGTCGCCGACTACGCCCATCTCGGTTTCACCCTCGGCCGCCATCCCCTCGCGCTGCTGCGCGAACGCCTGCAGCGTCAGCGCTGCGTGACCGCGGCCGAACTGGTGCGGAGCGAACCCGGCACGCGGGTGCGCACGGCGGGGCTGGTCATCACCCGCCAGCGGCCGGGCACCGCCACCGGGGTGGTGTTCGTGACGCTGGAGGACGAGACCGGGTCGATCAACGTGATCGTGTGGTCCAGCCTGGTCGAGGCGCAGCGCCGTGAGCTCCTGCACGCGCGGCTGATGGGCGTGGTGGGGGAGGTGCAGCGCGACGGCGAGGTGGTGCACCTGGTGGCCCAGCGCCTGTCCGATCACTCCGCGCTGCTCGGGCGCCTGCTGGCCCCGTCGCGGGACTTCCACTGAGCGCGTTCGCCTTACAAGTCTGGCCGATTCCAGTACAATCCCGGCCCCTTTTTTGCGCTGCCGCAAATGCATGAGTAGAGAGATGCAGAAACCCAGCACCCGTCCCCAGAATCCTTGTTTCTCTTCCGGTCCCTGCCCCAAGCGGCCGGGCTGGTCCACCGCCGCACTCGACAACGCCCTGGTCGGCCGCTCGCACCGTTCCAAGCCCGGCGCCGCGCGCCTCAAGGCGGCCATCGACGAGACCCGCGCGGTGCTCGGCGTGCCGGCCGACTACCGCATCGGCATCGTCGCGGGCTCGGACACCGGCGCGGTCGAACTCGCGCTGTGGAGCCTGCTCGGCGCGCGCGGTGTCGACGTGCTGGCCTGGGAGAGCTTCGGCTCGGAATGGGTCACCGACGTGCTGGACGTGCTGAAGGTGAAGGACGCGCGCAAGTTCGTCTCGGCCTACGGTGAACTGCCGGACCTGGGCGCGGTGAACTTCGCCAACGACGTGGTGTTCGTGTGGAACGGCACGACCTCGGGCGTGAAGCTCCCGCACGGCGACTGGATCCCGGCCGATCGCGCCGGGCTCACCATCTGCGACGCGACTTCCGCCGCCTTCGCCATGGAACTGCCGTGGGACAAGCTCGACGTCGTGACCTTCTCCTGGCAGAAGGTGCTGGGCGGCGAGGGCGCGCACGGCGTCATCATCCTCTCGCCCCGTGCCGCCGAGCGGCTCGTGACCTACACCCCGCCGTGGCCCATGCCGAAGCTGTTCCGCCTGGCGAAGAAGGGCAAGCTCGACGAGGCGGTGTTCGAGGGCGCGACCATCAACACGCCCTCGATGCTGTGCGTCGAGGACTACCTGGACGCCCTGCGCTGGGCGGCCGGTCTCGGCGGCCTGTCGGCGCTCTGTGCGCGCTCGCAGAAGAATCTCGCGGTGCTCGACGCCTGGGTCGCGAAGACGCCCTGGGTGGAATTCCTCGCCGCCAATCCGGCCGAGCGCTCCAGCACTTCCATCTGCCTGAAGATCGTCGCCGACTGGTTCGGCAAGCTCGGCGAGAACGAGCAGGCCGACTTCACCAAGCAGCTGTCCGCGCTGCTGGAGAAGGAAGGCGTGGCCTACGACATCAACGGCTATCGCAACGCCCCGCCCGGCCTGCGCATCTGGGGTGGGGCGACGGTCGAGGCCGCCGATCTCGAGGCCCTCACGCCGTGGCTCGACTGGGCCTACGCCGAGCTCGCCGCGAAGTACACCGGCGCCTGAGCGGCGCCTGACGGAGATTCAGCATGTTCAAGGTATTCGTCGCAGACAAGCTGTCTGAGGAAGGCATCGCCGCCCTCAAGCAGTATCCCGAACTCGACATCGATTTCGCCGCCGGCCTGTCGGTGGCCGACGCCATTCCCCATGCCGCCGAGGCCGATGCCATCATCGTGCGCAGCGCGACCAAGATCAAAGGCGAGCTGCTCGCCGCCGCGAAGAAGGTCAAGGTGGTGGGCCGCGCCGGCATCGGCGTGGACAACGTCGACCTGGAAGCCTGCACCGAGCGCGGCATCGTGGTGTTGAACACGCCCGACGCCAACGCCACCACCACCGCCGAACTCGCCATCGCGCACCTGTTCTCGCTCGCCCGCGGCCTGCCCGCGGCCGACGTCTCGGTGCGCGCCGGCAAGTGGGAGCGCAACAGCATGGTTGGCACCGAGGTGTCCGGCAAGACGGTCGGCATCATCGGTTTCGGCACCATCGGCCGGCTGTTCGCCGAGCGCGCGCGTGGCCTCAAGATGCGCGTCATCGGCTTCGATCCCTTCGTCACCGAGGCGACCTTCACCGAGTACGGCGTGGAGAAGGTCGACCTGGATCAGCTCGTCGCTGAGGCCGACTTCATCTCCCTGCACTGCCCGGTGACCAACGGTACGCGCGGCATCCTCAGCCGCGAGCGGCTGGCGGCGATGAAGAAGGGCGCGCGCCTCATCAACTGCGCGCGCGGCGGCCTGGTGGACGAGGCCGCGCTGATCGAGCTCGTGACGTCCGGTCACTTGGCCGGCGCGGCGCTCGACGTGTTCGACGAGGAGCCGCCGGCCAAGGACTCGCCGCTGTTCGGTGTGCCCAACATCCAGTTCACGCCGCATCTCGGCGCCTCGACCCACGAAGCGCAGACCGCGGTCGGCATCGAGATCGCGCATCAGATCGCGGCCTTCCTGATCCGCGGCGAAGTGGTGAACTCGGTCAACGTGCCGAGCATGGCGCCGGAGATGGCGGCCAAGCTCTCCCCCTACATGGATCTCGCGCGCAAGCTCGGACGCCTGGTGTGCCGCATGTCGGAAGCGCCGCTGACCGCGGTCGAGATCGGCGTGTTCGGCCAGGCCGCGACGCTGAACACCCATCCCATCGCCAGCGCCGCCATGGTCGGCATGCTGTGTGAGCACCACGCGGTGCCGGTCAACCAGATCAACGCCATCCAGCTCGCCAAGCGCCAGGGCATCCAGGTCACCGAGACCAGCTCCAGCGACTCGCGCGACTACGTGAGCATGGTGCGCATCGTCGCGCGCAACGGCCAGCAGACGCTCAGCATCGAGGGCACGTTGTTCGACGAGCGCCATCCGCGCCTGGTGCGGGTCAATGACTACGAGGTCGAGACGGCGCTGGAAGGCCATCTCCTGTTCACCCGTCACGCCGATCAGCCGGGCGTGGTGGGCGCGCTCGGCGATGTGCTGGGCCGCGAAGGCATCAACATCTCGCGCATGCAGGTGGGTGTGGCCAAGGGCAGCGATCGCGCGATTGCGGTGCTGGGCGTGTCGCGCGCGCTCGAGCAGAAGACCCTCGACGCGCTGGCCGCCATTGCCGCCATCGACAAGGTGATGCAGGTCGGGTTCTGAGCGCGAGCCGTGCACGGCGCTGTGCACGGCCGATTGAAATCGGCCCTACAGCGATCGCTCCGGCTGGCGAGCTGCGAAAAAGGGGTCAGGGTTGTTTTCCGCTACCGCGGAAAACAACCCTGACCCCTTTTTCGTTTCAGGCCGCCAGTTCGTCCGCGTCGTCTTCCTCTTCGACCAGCAGGCCGGTGTCGAGCGTGCTGACCATCGCCGTCGGCAGCGTGGCGACGAGCTTCTGCAGCTGCCTCGCCACGCCTTGCCAGTCGACGGCGTTCTCGCCTTCGCGCGTGGTGGAGGCCTTGCTGAAGAGCGACAGGGCTTCATTGGAGGCGCCCGCGTTGCAGGCCATCTTGAGCAGGGTCATGGCCTGCGCTTTCGGATTCAATGCCATTGGGTCGAAACTCCGTGTTCGGCCTGCTGTGTGCGCCGGGTATGCGGGCGCCGCGCGGGCTCTATAGGTATTGGTCGCGGGCCGACGCGTGGTAGGACGCCGGCGGCGAACGCGTGAACCTCGTGGCCGGGCCGGTGGGCTCGACCTGGAGGCGTCGACCGGCTCGTCATGAGGCCCGCCGACAGGAGAAATCTTAGGCAGGGTGCCGCAACGCGGCAAGGGTAGATGCGGCCGCGTACGGCCGCTCCATGTAAACAATGATTTCGCTCGAACCGCTCGCGGCCGACGCCGCGCCGATCAGAAGCGGAAGATGCCGTAGCCCTGCTGCCCAAGCGGCGCGTTCAGCGCCGCGCTGATCGAGACGCCGAGTGCATTGCGCGTGTCCACCGGGTCCAGGATGCCGTCGTCCCACAGCTCGGAGGTGGCGTAGTAGGACGACATCTGGTGCTGGTAGGCCTCCAGGGTCTCCTGGTACACCCGGTCCAGCTCGGACTGCTCGACCTTCTGGCCGCGGCGTTCCAGCTGACGCAGCTTCACCTCGGACAGGGTCTTGGCCGCCTGCTCGCCACCCATGATGCCGATGTTGTGGTTCGGCCAGGAGTAGAGCATGCGCGAGTCGTAGGCGCGGCCGCACATGCCGTAGTTGCCGGCGCCGAAGGAGCCGTGACACATGACGGTGAACTTCGGCACGTGCGAACCGACCTGCGCCATGATCATCTTGGCGCCGTCCTTGGAGATGCCGCGCGCCTCGTACTCGCGGCCGACCATGTAGCCGGTGATGTTCTGCAGGAACACCAGCGGCGTGTTGTTCTGGTTGCAGAGCTCGATGAAGTGCGCGCCCTTCAGCGCGCTGTCGTTGAACAGCACGCCGTTGTTGGCCAGGATGCCGACCTTGAAGCCCCAGATGTTGGCGTAGCCGCACACGAGCGTCGTGCCGTAGGCCGGCTGGTACTCGTGGAAGCGGCTGCCGTCGACGATGCGCGCGATGACCTCGCGCATCTCGAAGGAGCGCTTGATATCGTTCGGGATGATGCCGTAGAGCTCGTCCGGATCGTAGTAGGGCTCCTCCACCGCGTCGCGCTGCAGGTTCCATTTCGGCGTGTGTTCCCACTGCGAGACGATTTCACGACCGATGGCGATGGCTTCCTCCTCGGTGGAGGCAGGGTAGTCGCAGGTGCCGCTCACCTGGGTGTGCAGATCGCAGCCGCCGAGTTCGTCGGCGGTGACGATTTCACCGGTCGCGGCCTTGACCAGCGGCGGACCGGCGAGGAACACCGCGCCCGTGCCGCGCACGATCACCGAGTAGTCCGACAGCGCCGGTATGTAGGCGCCGCCCGCGGTGCAGTGGCCGAACACCAGCGATAGCTGCTTGACGTTCATCTTCGACAGCACGCACTGGTTGCGGAACATGCGCCCGGCCATGTACTTGTCCGGGAACAGTTCCGACTGCAGCGGCAGGAAGCCGCCCGCGCTGTCGCACAGGTGGATGACCGGCATGCGGTTCTCGATCGCCATGTCGAGCACGCGCACGATCTTCTTCACCGTGAGCGGGTACCAGGCGCCACCCTTGATGCTCGAATCGTTGGCGTTGATGATGACCTCGCGGCCCTGCACGATGCCGATGCCGGTGATCACCGAGGCGCTCGGCGCCTCGCCGTCGTAGGCCATGTTGGCCGCCAGCGTCGAGAACTCGAGGAAGGGCGTGCCCGGATCGAGCAGCTTCTCGATGCGCTCGCGCGGCATCATCTTGCCCTGGTTCGCGAGCCGTTCGATGTCCTTCTGCGGGCGCTCGAAGCGCGCCATGCGCTGCTTCTCGCGCAGCTCGCGCGCGAGCTCGCGGTTGTGGGCGTAGTAGCGGCGGAATTCCGCCGAACCGGTCTGGATGGTCGATTGAATGCGTGGCATCAGGCTTCTGCGTGCAACGAAATGAGTTGGGCGCCCTTGTCGAAGGTCTGGTTGACCGCGACGTGGACGGTTTCGACGGTGCCCTCGCGGGGCGCGACGATGTTGATCTGCATCTTCATGGACTCGATGACGATCAGCACGTCACCGGCCGCGACGTGCGCGCCGGCGCTGGCGTTGACCGCCACCACCACGCCCGGCATGTCGGCGCGCAGCGTGTCGTCGCCGCCGGCGTGATGCTGGGCGGCGGTGATGGCGTCCTCGTAGCCGACCGAGAAGCTGCGATTGCCGATGCGCAGGTGGATGCGGTTGCCTTCCCAGGTGCGCCACACCTGGTAGCGGCGGCCGTCGACCGTGAGCAGCGCGCATTCCTCGTTCAGGGCGCCCGATTCGGCGACCTGGTGCGCGCGGCCGTCGACCGTGAGCACGAGTTCCGGCTGGCGCGCGGCGATGCTGACGCCGTGTTCGACGCCATCGAGAGTGAAGCTGTATTCGAGTGCCATGATCAGTTCCGCCAGGCGCCGATGGAGGCGTGAGGTTCGGGAGTCTCGTAGGCCAGGCGCCGGAAGTCATCGACGCCGAGCGCGGCGGCGATGAGCAGCGCCGCGCGGTCGGTGTCGTCCAGCGGCGGCTGGGCGAGGTCGGCGGCGTGCTCGGCGATGAAGCCGGTATGCAGCTGGCCGTCGCGGAACGCCGCATGGCGCAGGACCTGGCCCAGGTAGTCGATGTTGTTGCTCACGCCGAGCAGCACGAACTCGTCCAGTGCGCGCACGATGCCGTCGCAGGCCTCGAGGCGCGTGGCGGCATGGCAGATGAGCTTGCCGACCATGGAGTCGAAGGCCGCGGTGATGGCCTGGCCCTGGCGGATGCCGCCGTCGAAGCGCACGCCGTCGCCTTCCGGCAGGCGCAGCAGGCGCGCGGCACCGGTTGCGGGGCGGAAGTCGTGCTCCGGCTCCTCGCAACAGATGCGGCACTCGATGGCGTGGCCGGTCTGCTTGAGGTCGGACTGCTTCCACGGCAGGCCTTCGCCCGCCGCGACCCTGAGCTGGGCCTCGACCAGGTCGACGCCGCAAACCATCTCGGTCACCGGGTGTTCGACCTGCAGGCGGGTGTTCATCTCGAGGAAGTAGAACTCGCCGTCCGGCGCGAGGATGAATTCCACCGTGCCGGCGTTGCGATACTTCGCGCTCGCGGCCAGCTCCACCGCTGCCTTGCAGATGCGGTCGCGCAGTTCGCGCGGCAGGTTGGGGGCGGGCGATTCCTCGATGATCTTCTGGAAGCGGCGCTGCACCGAGCATTCGCGCTCGAACAGGTGCACGACATTGCCCTGGCCGTCGCCCATGACCTGGACTTCGATGTGGCGCGGACGCTCGATGTAGCGCTCGGCGTAGACTCGGCCATCGGCGAAGTAGCGCTCGGCCTCGCCCATCGCGGTGCGCGCGCGGGCCGCGAGTTCGCCGACGCTGCGCACGATGCTCATGCCCTTGCCGCCGCCGCCCGCCGCGGCCTTGATCAGCAGCGGAAAGCCGATCTTGGCGGCCTGCTCGACGAAGCTGTCCAGGTCGCCTTCCTGCTTCACGCTCGGCGACACCGGCACGCCGGCCTTCACTGCGAATTCCCGTGAGTGGATCTTGTCACCCATCAGGCGGATGACTTCGGACTGCGGTCCGACGAAGGCGAGCCCCGCCTGTTCCACGGCCTCGGCGAACTTCGCGTTCTCGGACAGGAAGCCGTAGCCCGGGTGGATGCACTGCGCGCCTTCGCGCTTCGCGACGTCGAGCAGCTGCGCGATGTCGAGGTAGGCAGCGGTCGGCACGTCGGCGTGGAGCTCCACCGCGACGTCGGCCAGCGCGACATGCGGCGCGTGGCGGTCTTCGTGGTGGAACACCGCGATGCTGCGCAGGCCCAGGCGTCGCGCCGTGCGAATCACGCGGCAGGCGATTTCGCCGCGATTGGCGATCAGGATGCTGTCGAACATGAATGGTTCTGTCTTTGTTCTGATGCGGGTAGCGCGCGCGGGCGAGACCGTCCGGCGCTACGGTTGGGGCGGGAGTATACCGTCTTTGCCGGTCCATGCCGCCGGTACGCGGACCGGCATCTCGAGCAGCATCTGGGCGTAGGCCTTGCCCTGCGGATCGTGGCGCAGCGAGGCCACCCCGCCGCCGCCGAGCGCGCGCTCGAGCACGAAATTGAAGGCGGCGAGGCCGGGCCAGGGATAGCGCGTCACCGGGCCGTGGGCGAGGTGGGCGAACCAGGCGGCGACCGCCGCCGCGCTTACTTCACGGGCCAGCACCGGCAGGAACTCCGCGCGCCGGGCGATGAGCCCGATGTTCGCGCGATCGCCCTTGTCACCCGAGCGGGCGTAGGCGAGGCGCCGCAGGGGCACGGCCACGAGTTCCGCGGCCGCTTCGCCCTGCATGGCCGTGTCCGCCGAGTCTGCGCGCGGCGGCGTGTGCTCGCCGGGGGGCGCCGCCACCACGAGCCGCAGGTCGTCCAGCACCACCTCGGCCGTCACCAGGGCCTTGGGCACCAGGCAGGAGAACAGGCGTACCACCGGCTGCACGGTCGGGCGCCCGCCGGCGAAGCCGGTCAGCCCCTGGGCCATGGCGGTCGCGGCGGGGAAGATCTCGCGCGCGAAGAGTTCGAGCGCGCGCTTGTCGGCGTGCGCGACGCCGATTTTCACCACCACTTCGCGGGTGTCGCGCGCGCGGCTGTGCGGTCCATAGGTGCTCTCCGCGCCGAGGATCTCGACCGAGGTCTCGCGGTAGTCGCCGAGCCCGCGCGCGGTGAACTGCGCGCGGGTGCGGGCCAGGATCGATGCGGCTACCCGTTCGCCCTTGGCGCGCGCCTGGTGGCCGCCGATCATCATGGTCGCCGTGCAGCGGTAGCCGTCGGCCCAGGTGGCGGAGACCTTGTAGGTGGCGCCCGGGGCATGGCCGCGGGCCCCCGTCACCTGCACGCGGTCCGCACCGGCCTGGCGAACTTCCACGGCGCTGAAGTCACAGCACACGTCCGGCAGCAGGTAATGGGCCGGGTCGCCGATTTCGTAGGTGATCTGCTCGGCGACGGTGGCCGGGCTGATGAGTCCACCGGTGCCTTCGGGCTTGCTCAGTACGAAGCTGCCATCGGGCGCGCATTCGGCGATGGGAAAGCCCATGTCGTCCCAACCGGGCACCGTCTCCCAGTCGGTGAAGAGCCCGCCCGTGCACTGCGTGCCGCATTCGATCACGTGGCCTGCGAGCGAACCGGCCGCCAGGCGATCGTAGTCCGTCGCTTGCCAGCCGAACTCGTGCATCAGCGGGCCCAGCACCAGCGCGCTGTCCACGCAGCGGCCGGTGACCACGATGTCCGCGCCGGCCGCGAGCGCGGCGGCGATGGGCGCGGCGCCCAGGTAGGCGTTGATGCTGGCGAGCTTCGCCGGCAGCGGAGCGCCGGTATCCAGTTCGCGGAGATCCGCGGCGCGCAGCGCGTCGACCTGGCCGCCCAAGTCGTCGCCGACCACCGCCGCGACCCGCAGCGACAGGCCAGCTTCGGCGATCAGCGCTTCCAGCGCGGCCTTGCAGGCCAGGGGATTGACGCCGCCGGCATTGGTCACCACGCGCAGGCCCTGGCGGGCGATGTCGCTGAGCAGCGGCTGCATCACCGCGCCGACGAAGTCGGTCGCATAGCCGGCGTTGGCGTCGGCGCTCTTCATGCGCGCCAGGATGGACATGGTGATCTCGGCCAGGTAGTCCATCACCAGGTAGTCCAGCCGCCCGTGGGCGACGAGCTGCGCCGCGCCGGCCGGGCTGTCGCCCCAGAAGCCGGCGCCGCAGCCGATGCGCACGATGTCTTTCATCGGCCCGGCCAGCGCGGCGCGCGCTTCTCGTTGAACGCGGCGAAACCCTCGCGCGCGTCCTCGGTCATGGCCATCATCGGCAGCATGAGCTGGGTGTACTCGAAGGCCTTGTCGAGCGGCAGGTCCTCGATGGCGCGGAAGGCCTGCTTGCCGAGCTTGATCGCCGTCGGCGACTTGTCGGCGATGCGGTTGACCAGCCACTCGAGCTTGGCGTCCAGTTCGGCGGCCGGCACCACGTGGTTGACGATGTCCATGGCGAGCGCCTCGGCGGCCGAGAAGGGCTCGCCGGTGGTGGCGATCTCGTAGAGCTTGCGGCGCGGCACGATGCGCATCATGTAGCCCAGGATCATCATCGGGAACAGGCCGAGCTTGGTCTCGGGCACGCCGAAGGTCGCGGTGTCGGTGCTGATGGCCATGTCACAGGCGCACACCAGCCCGAGCCCGCCGGCGAGCGCGTGGCCGTTGACCCGCGCGATCACCGGCAGGCCACAGCGCTCCAGACGGCGGAACAGCTGGATGACGTAGTGGCGCGGGTTGGCCGGGTCGATCACGAAGGGCGTGCCGTCGGCGCCGGGTTTCAGATCGCCGCCGGCGCAGAACACCTTGTCGCCGGCGCCGGTCAGCACGATGACCCGCACGCCCGGCGTGGCTTCGGCTTCGTCCACGCCCGCGGCGATGCCGGCGCAGACCTCCTCGTTCATGGCGTTGCGCCGTTCCGGCCGGTTGATGGTGATGCGCAGCACCGCGCCCTCGCGCGCGGTGAGTACCACGTCGGACATCGAGACTCTCCCCAGGATTACGGTCGTCGCCAGGGTGGCGCCGCGCCAGCCATGGTCTATGGTTGATAGTACCAAGCGGCCCAGCGAGACGGGGAGGTTGTCATGCAGACGGTCAGCCAGTTGCTCGATGTGAAGGGACGGCAGGTGTGGTCGGTGCCGGTGGACTCGACGGTGTTCGAGGCCCTGCGGCTCATGGCCGCGAAGGATGTCGGCGCCCTGGTGGTGCTGGAGGGGGAGGAGGTGGTCGGCATCATGAGCGAGCGCGACTACGCGCGGCGCATCGCGCTGGAAGGCCGCGCCTCGCGCTACACGCCGGTCACCGACATCATGTCGCGCGACGTGCTCTCGGTCGGGCCCGAGCACACGGTCAACGAGTGCATGGCGCTCATGACCACGCGCAAGGTGCGGCACCTGCCGGTGATGGAATACGGGCGCCTGGTGGGGCTCATCTCCATCGGCGACCTGGTCAGGTCGATCATCGCCGAGCAGGAGTTCGTCATCGAGCAGATGACGGCCTATATCGCTGGCAACCTGGCCTGATCCTGACTCAAGTCGGCGCGTCGGCGCCGATGTCGCGGAAGGTGAGCAGCACGCCGACTGTCGCGCCCGCCGCGTCCTCGTAGCGGGTACGCAGGGTACGCAGCCGGCGGCGCCGGCCGTCGCCGCACAGGACGTCGGTGATGACGTCGACCATGGGCTCGCCGCTCGTGAGCACGGCGAGATCGCGCGTGCGCCAGTCGACAGCGGCCTCGCCCAGCAGGTCGTAGGGCTCGTGGCCCAGGTAGTCCTCGCGGCGCGCGGCCAGGAAGCCGGCCGCCGCGCGGTTCATGCGCAACAGGCGACCGTCGCGGCCGATCAACATCAGGCCTACCGGCAGGGCGTCGAGCAGGGCGACGATTTCGGCCTCGTGGCGCTGGGCCTGGTGCAGATGCAGTTCGAGGGCTTCCTGCGCCGCCAGTTCGGCGCTGTGATCCTCGCTCACCACCAGCACGCCGACCGCGTGGCCGTCGGCGTCGAAATGCGGAATCTTGTGATAGCGCAGCCAGCGCTCGCCGCCATCCGGCAGCGGCAGGCGCCACAGCTGACGCAGGCGCGGCCGGCGGCTGCGCATCACGTTCAAGTCTTCCTGCCACATCCGGCCGTCGGGGTCCGGGTAGAAGCGATCCGCGGGCTGGCCCTCCATGTCCTCGACGCGCAGCCCGAGCAGATCGGCGGCGGCGCGGTTGACCTTCAGCAGGACGTTCTCCGCGTCCTTGAAGAGGATCGAGGTCGGAATGTGGTCGAGGATGATCTGCATCTCTTCCTTCTGACGACGCAGTTCGTCCTCCATGTGCTTGCGCGCGGTGATGTCATGCGCCATCAGCAGCACGCCGCCGACGCGGCCGTGGTCGTCCTTGACGGGTACCGTGTCGAGCTGCCAGTAACGCAGTTCCTCGCTCGCGCCGGGCGCGCGCAGCGGCGTCGCGGCGCGATGCTGGGCGCGACCACTCTGCATCGCGAGATAGCTGTCGTTCAGCCACTCGCTGGCGCTCGCGCCCATTAGTTCTCGCAGTCCGCGACCGACCACTTCCTCCTCGCGCCAGCCGAAATGCCGCCGCGCCGCGCGGTTCGCCCGCAGCACGCGGCCCTGGGTGTCCTGGGACAGGATCACGGCCGGTGAGCTGTCGAGCAGCAGCTGCAGCTCGCCGCGCTTGCGCTCCAGCGCGCGCTCGGCGTTGATCTGCGCCGTGATGTCCAGCGACAGCACGACGATGCCCGTGACTTCGCCCGTGGCGTCGAACCGTGGCACCTTCTCGGTCCGCATCCAGTGCACGCCGCTCGGCAGGTCGAAGTGCTCGATGAGATTGGACAGCGGCTTGCGTGTTCGCAGCACTTCGAGGTCGTCGGCGTAATAGCGTTCGGCGGCGTCGGCGCCGTAGATCTCGGCGAGGTGGCGGCCCTGCACATCCTCGGGGGTGCGGCCGAGCAGGGCGGCGCCGAAGGAATTCATGCGCAGAACGTGATTGCGCGTGTCCTTGTAGACGATGCGCGCCGGCAGGTGGTCGAGGATCAGCTGCAGCTCGTGGCGTCCGCGCTCGAGCTGGGCGGCGAGTGCTTCCGCGTGGCTGGCGCGCCGCTCGAGTTCCTGTTCGTAGTGGCGGGTAAGCGTGATGTCCTCGCCCACCACCATGAGCCGGGTCAGGGCGCCGGTGGCGTCGCAGCAGGGCAGGTGATGCAGGCGCAGCGTTCGTCGTTCACCGCGCCGGGTGCTGATGGTGGTTTCGACGTTCGCCAGCGGCTGGCGCGAGCGCAGCACTTCGAGGTCGTGCAGGTAGAGCGCGGCGGCGTCCTCCGGCAGCGTCAGTCCGAGGTGGCGGCCCTCGATGTCGCCGGTCGGCACGCCCAGCACGTCGGCGGCGTGACGGTTGGCGCGCAGCACCCGGTTGTCGGTGTCCTTGTACAGGATCATGACCGGGATGTTGTCGAGGATGAGGCTCTGCTCGTACTCGCGCTGGCGCAGCACGCGCAGCAGCGCCTCGCAGTCCTCGACCTGTTCGCGCAGGCGGAGCTCCAGGGCCTTCTCCGCGCTGATCTCCACGCCCATGACGAGGCATAGTGGGCCGCTGGCGCCGGCCGGCGCGAAGGGCACCTTGTCCATGCGGTGCCAGCGCGGCGGGCCGCTCGAGGACATCTGCTCGACCAGGCCGGACAGCGCCTCGCCAGCTTCGAGCACGCGCAGGTCCTGCGCGTGCCAGCGCTCGGCCATCTCCGGCGGGAACATCTCGTAGCAGTTGTGGCCGCGCATCGAGGCGGCCTGGCCGGTGAAGTAGAGATTCGCGGTGCGGTTCGCGTCGAGCACGTTGTTCTCGGCGTCCTTGACCACCACGAAGGCCGGCAGTTGGTCGAGGATTTCGCGCCGCAGATCGGCCGCCTGGCGCGCGGCGTCGCGACTCTCGACGAGATCCGTCACGTCCTGCGCGCAGGACGTGACAACGCCCGCGTCCTGCGCGAGCGCGAGCCGCAGCCAGCGCCAAGCGCCGTCCGCCCGGCGCAGGCGCGC
>JAIEQK010000326.1 GCA_019747795.1 Gammaproteobacteria bacterium
GACCCAACTGACTACCGACCACGCCGCCTTCATGCGGCGACATGGCCTTAATCAGAGTTTCCTTCAGTCCGACATTCGTTCCAGGCCGCCTGGTGGCGAGCCGGACAGAATGTCGGGTTGAAACCCGACCTACAGGGCTCAGTACTGCCCCACGTACTGCGCCACGCGATCCATCATCCCCATCGCCTCGGCCTCGGTGTCGGGCGGCAGGAACTGCACCACGCGCTCGACGCCCGCGGCGGCGTAGACGTCCAGCACAGCGGCATCCATTTCGCTCGGCTGGAAGATGGTGATCGGGATGGTGGCCGCGTCGCGGCCAGCCTTCTCGGCGCGACGGCGCATGTCGGCCTGCGCTTCGGCGAGCGCGGCCGCGCTCGGCGCTACCACGATCCAGCCGTCGCAGTAGTCCACCACGCGCTGGATGCCGGCGCCGACCAGCGCACCGAGCAGCACCGGCGGATGGGGTCGCTGCACGGGCTTGGGCCAGCACCAGATGCGGTCGAAGTCGACGTAGGTGCCGTGAAAGCTCGCCTCGTCCTTGGTCCAGATCTCCTTCACCGCCAGCACGCGTTCGCGCAGCACCTTCCAGCGGTCCTCGAAACGGGTGCCGTGGTTCGCCATCTCCTCGCGGTTCCAGCCGCCGCCCACGCCGAACAGGATGCGGCCGCCGGACAGGTAGTCCAGGGTCGCGATGGCCTTGGCGGCGACGATGGGGTCGTGTTCCATCAGGAGGCAGATGCCGGACGCGACCTTGATGTGTGTGGTCGCGCCCACCGCCGCCTGCATGGACACGAACAGATCCATGAAGTGCGAGTACTGGCGCGGCAGTTCGCCGCCCAAGGGATAGGGCGTGGTGCGCGCGGCGGGGATGTGGGTGTGCTCGGGAAACCAGATGGACTCGAAGCCGCGCGCCTCGGCGGCGCGGGCACAGACGTCCGGACGAATGCCGTACTCGGTGTTCTGACTGACGACGGCGATGTGCATGCGGCGAACTCCCCTCGAAGCCTGAATGGTCCGCCGACGCGCCCGGAACCTCGGGTTCACGGACTCCCCTGCCGGCGGCAGGTCACGGTACTACATCACCGAAGGCGTCGCATCCAACGATCGAGGGCAACGAAACCTGCGGCTCAGCGGCCGTCCGGCCGCTATCCTTGAGCCTGCGCGCGAGCGAGGACGGCGCGCGCGGTGCGGCCGGCCCACCGTGCGGCATGGGAAGAGGGATGGTGCGAATACTTTCAGTCGAGCGCGGCCGCGCGGTGCGCGCGGTCGAGGGGCGATGCTGCGCCGGTCGGCAGGCCGCCGCACGCGAAGTCGCGGCCGGACCCTGGCCGGTCGGCGCATCGCCATGAGCGTCGCCTCGAGCACTGTGGCGCGCCCGTCGCCGCGGCCCGAGCCGTCCGGCGCCGACGCGCGCGTCGAGCGCGAGCGGCTGCGCCTGCTGCTCCACGGCCTGCGCCTGAATCACTTCGGCGCGGCGCTGGTCGCGACCCTGACACTGCCGGTGCTGCTGGACGAACTGCCGCGAGCGGTGCTGATTCCCTGGTACGCCTACATGCTCGGCATCACCGCGCTGCGCGCGCTGACCGGTCCACGGCTCGTGGCGCGTCTGTCCGCGAGCGACAGCATGCCGCCACTGCGGGGCCTCTACCTGGAAATCGGCGCCGCGGCCGCCGGCTGGGGCGCGCTCGGCCTGGCGCTCATGCTGCTGCACGACGCCGATCACCGCGCACTGGTCGCCATCGTGCTGGCCGGCGTCACCGCCGGCAGCGCGCCGGTCTACGCGCTGCTGTTGCCGGCGGCCCGGCTGTTCCTCGGTCTCGCGCTGGTGCCGGCGGTGGTGTGCTACCTGCTGGGTGGACGAAACGTGGACTTCGTCATCGGCACGATGATCCTCGCCTACCTCGGCATCATGCTGCGCAACGCCCGCAACCTGCACCGCGGCTTCGGCGAGACGCTTGCGCTGCGCTTCGCGAACGACGACATGCTGGCCGAGCTCGGCGCGGAACACGCGCGCGCCGAGCGCCTGAACGTCGACCTGCGCGCGCGGGTCACGCAGGGCGAGGCCGACCAGCGCGCGCTGATGAAGGCGCGTGACGCGGCGCAGGCCGCCGCCGCGGCGAAGGCGGAATTCCTGGCCAACATGAGCCATGAGATCCGCACGCCCATGAACGGCGTGCTCGGCATGTCGGAGCTCCTGCGCGACACCGAGCTGAACCGCCGCCAGCAGTACCTGGTGGACATGATTCACCGCTCGGGACGCTCGCTGCTCACCATCATCGACGACATCCTCGACTTCTCGAAGATCGAGGCCGGCAAGCTGAACCTCGACCTCCGGCCGTTCGATCTGCCGGGCTTCATCGAAGACCTGGGCGAGATGTTCTCCGAGACCGCCCATCGCGCCGGCCTGGAACTCGCCTGCGACGTGCCGGCGACCTTGCACCCGGTGTATCGCGGCGACGTCGAGCGCATTCGCCAGGTGCTGGTCAACCTGCTCGGCAACGCGCTCAAGTTCACCCGCGCGGGCGAGGTGGTGCTTCGCGTGCGCCTCGAACGCGAGGACGGCGAACGCGACTGGCTGCGCTTCGCGGTCCGCGACACCGGCATCGGCATCGCCCATGAGAACCAGGCGCGCATCTTCGATTCCTTCACCCAGGCTGACGGCTCCACCACCCGGCAGTTCGGCGGCACCGGGCTCGGGCTCGCGATCTGCAAGCAGCTGGTGCAACTGATGGGCGGTGAGATCGGGGTGGAGAGCAAACCAGGCGAGGGCGCGACCTTCTGGTTCACGCTGCCGCTTGCCCGCGCCGAGGTGTCGGCCCTGCCCCGGCCGCCGCTGGACGCGCGCGACCTGGCCGATCTGCGCGTGCTGGTGGTCGGTCCTGCCGACACCGCGCGCAGCGTACTGGTGGCGCAGCTCGAGGCTTGGCGGGTCAAGGTGACGACCGCGCCGGACGGCGCGCGGGCGCTCGCTCTGCTGCGCGCCCAGGCCGCGCAGGGCGCGCCGCTCCGCGTGGTGGTGTTTCCGCGCGAACTGCCCGACGTGCCGGCCAGCTATTTCACCGCCCAGGTGCGCGGCGATGCGTCGCTCAGCGCGCCGCGCCTGGTGATGCTGACCACGGTCGCCAATCTGGAGTCGACCGGCGAACTGCTCACCGCCGGCGTGCAGGCCTACGTCACGCGCCCGGTGCGGCAGCGCGAACTGGCAGCGGCGCTGCGCGGGGTCAGCGAAGCCGCCGAACGCCAGCGCCCCGCCGCCGCGCGCGGCGCGCGCTTCAGCGCCCGCGTGCTGCTGGTCGAGGACAACCCGGTCAACCAGGAGCTGGCGCGCAGCCAGCTCGAAGCGCTCGGCTGCGAAGTGCGTCTTGCAACCGATGGCCGCGAGGCGCTGGAGGCGCTGACCGAGAGACCCTTGGACGCGCTGCGCGAACCCTACGACCTGGTGCTGATGGATTGCCAGATGCCGGTGATGGACGGCTATGCCGCGACCGACGCGCTGCGCCGCTTCGAAGCGCAGCAGGGCGCCGCGCGCCTGCCGGTCGTGGCGCTCACCGCCAATGCCCTGGAGGGCGATCGCGAGCGCTGTCTCGCCCATGGCATGGACGACTACCTGGCCAAGCCCTTCAGCGCGACCCAGCTCGAACACACGCTGGCGCGCTGGCTGCCGCGCGCGGCGGCCGAGCCGAACGTGAGCACGGCGAACGCGGGGGCCGCGGCGCCGGCGTCCGGTGGTCCCACCGCGCTGGACAGCGAGATCATCGCGCGCATCGTCGCCCTGCAGCGGGACGGCAAGCCGGACTTGCTCGCCCATCTCATCGGCCTCTACCTGCAGAGCGTGCCCCGCCTCCTCGCCGAGGTGGAGCAAGGTCTCGCCGCCCACGACGCGGGCCCGGTACGCCGCGCGCTGCACACCTTGAAGTCCAGCAGCGCCAATCTCGGCGGCACCGCGCTCGCGAGGCTCTGCGGCGAACTCGAACACGCGGCGCGCGGCGAAGATCTCGCCACCGTCGGCGCGCGGCTCGACGTGCTGCGCTTTGAACTCGACTGCATGAGCGGCGCGCTGGTCGCGCTCCGACCCGATGTCCGCGTGCCCGCCACGCACAAGGAGAAAATGGCATGACCGATTCCGCCCCGGCGCGCGTGCTGGTCGTCGACGACGATGAAATGCTGCGCGTGCTGACCGGCGCGGCGCTCGAAGCCGCGGGCTTCAGCGTCGCCGAGGCGGATGACGGCGCGCGTCTGCTCGAAGTGTTTCGGTGCGAGCGACCCGACGTGGTGCTGCTCGACGTGCTGATGCCGGAGCTGGACGGCTTCGCGGCGTGCGCGCAGCTGCGCGCCGATCCGCTGGGACAGCACGTACCCGTGTTGATGATGACCGGCCTGGACGACGTGGAGTCGATCAACCGCGCCTACGAAGTCGGCGCGACGGACTTCGTGACCAAGCCCATCAATTTCGATCTTCTCGGTCATCGACTGCGCTACATGCTGCGCGCCAAGGGTACCGCCGACGCGCTCCGCGCGAGCGAGGCGCGGCTCGCGCTCGCCCAGCGCATCGCACGCCTCGCCCATTGGGAGGCCGACGCCCAGGGACGCTTCACGCCCTGGTCGGCCGAGGCCTACGAAGTGCTGGGCCTGCCGCGCGAGACCAATGTGCGCACTTTGCAGGAGCTCGGCTGGCTGGCGATCGAGGACGATCGCGAGCGGGTCGAGGTGGCGTTCGACGAGGCGCTCCGTCGCGGAACCTCGTTCAACCTCGAGTTCCGCATCGCGGGACCGGGCGGCGAGCCGCGCACGCTGTACGTGGTGGTGCTGGCCGAAACCGTCACCGACCTCGGGCTGCGCTTCATCGGCACGGTGCAGGACATCAGCGAGCGCCGTCGCGCCGAACAGCAGATCCACCAGCTCGCCTACTTCGACGCGGTCACGGGCCTGCCCAATCGCGCTTCGATCCGCTCGCGCCTGGTGCAGGCGCTGGCGCTCGCGCGGCGCAATGATCGCGCGCTGGCGGTGCTCTCGATCGATCTCGACCATTTCCAGCGCATCAACGACACCCTCGGCTTCGCCGCCGGCAATGAAGTCCTGCGCGCGGTGGGCGAGCGTTTCCGCGTGGTGCTGCGCGCGAGCGACAGCATGACGCAGCTCGCCGAGACCTTCGTTCTGGAGGCCGTCGGCCGCGCGGCGGGCGACGAGTTCATCGCGCTCCTGCCCGAGGTCGGCAGCGCCGAGGACGCCGCGGTCGTGGCGCGCCGGCTGCGCGCCGCGCTGGCCGAGCCCTTCGCGGTCGGCGACCAGGAAATCTACGTGCGCACCTCCATCGGCATCAGCGTCTACCCCGACGATGGTTCGAGCGCCGACGATCTGTTGAAGCACGCCGACAGCGCGCTCGCCCAGGCCAAGCGCGAGGGGCGCGACTGCTACCAGTTCTTCACCACCGCGCTGAACGCGCGCGCCTTCAAGCGCCTGACGCTTGAGATGCATCTTAGGCGCGCGCTGGAGCGCGACCAGTTCCAGGTGTGGTTCCAGCCCAAGCTCGACTATCGCGAGCTCGGCGTCTGCGGCTTCGAGGCCCTGGTGCGCTGGCTGCACCCGGACCTCGGGCGAGTGTCACCCGCCGAGTTCATTCCCATCGCCGAGGAGACCGGCCTCATCGTGCCCATCGGTGAATGGGTGCTGGCCAGCGCCGCGCGCCAGCTGCGCGCCTGGGATCTGCAAGGACGGCCGGCCTACCGCTGCGCGGTGAATCTCTCGGCGCTGCAGTTCCGCGTCAAGGATCTCGCCGGCCGCGTGGCGAAGGTGGTGGAGGACGCGGGCATCACGCCCAGCCGCATCGAGCTGGAATTGACCGAGAGCGTGCTGATGGAGGACGGTCAGGCCGCGATCCGCACGCTGGAAGAACTGAAGAGCCATGGCTTCGGCATCGCGGTGGATGACTTCGGCACCGGCTATTCGTCGCTCAGCTATCTGAAGCGCCTGCCCATCGACGTGTTGAAGATCGACCAGTCCTTCGTGCGCGAACTCGGCCAGGAAGGTGATGACGCCGCCATCGTCGGCACCATCATCAGCATGGCGCGCAGCCTCGATCTGAAGGTGGTGGCGGAAGGCGTGGAGACCGAGGCGCAGCTCGCCTTCCTGCGCGCGCAGGCCTGCGACGAGCTGCAGGGCTTCCTGTTCAGTCCGCCGCTGCCGGCGGCGGACATCGCCGCCTGGATCGACGCGCGCGGCGCGGGCGCCGCGCGGGAGCTCAGCGCTTGAGCGCTTCGCCGTGGAGGGTGATGGTGTTGGGTATGACCATCACGAACTGCAGCTTGTCGCCTGCTTCGACGATGTTGAAGTCCAGCCGCGCGCTGCCGTTGCCGCCCGTGTAGGCGAGATTGGTCGAGCGTCCCGTGCAGGTGCTGGTCACGGTGTAGGTGCCGTTGGCGGTGCCGGTTTCGATCGCGCGGCCGTCGCAGCTTTCGCGCTGCAGGCTGATCTTCACCGTGTTGTTCGACAGGGTCGCGGTGTTGAAGCTCATCAGGCCGACGCCGGCGCAGTAGTTCTGGCCGGCGAGGTCGAATCCTTCGTAGGTGAATCCCCAGGTGCCCTTGACGGTCGCCGCCGTGCAGGCGGCGAACGCGCCCTGGGTCAGGAGCGTGAAACCGGCGGCGCAGAGAGTGCGGGTGACGATGTGCATGGCGCGTGTCCTCATCATGTCATCGCGCGGCGCCGGTCCGCCGCGCGATGTGCATCGAACTCAGTGACCGGTCTGGCCCGTCGGTGCCTCGGCCGCGTTCAGGATCTGCGGCACGCCGGCCTGGCGACGGATGAAATGGCGCAGCGTGTCGAGCTTGTGATCGTCCAACTGCTTGAAGTCCGGCATGCCGAGCGGACGGCGCTGGCCGTTCACCACCACGTCCTTGAAGGCCTGGGCGTTCAAGGGAATGGGCGAGGCGCGCAGATCCGGCGCATATCCGCCCGACACCGCGCCGCCGCCGTGGCACATGGCGCAGGATTCCTTGAACAGCCAACTGCCTTCTTCCGCGAGCTTGTCGTCCACCTGGAAGTCCTTGGCCTCGAGCGGCTTCGGGAAATAGGGCGGGTTGGACGGCGGAATCGGCGTTTTGGCGTCGAGCGCGAAGGTGTACAGCCGCCGCGTCTGCGCCTTGTAGGCCCAGCCGTGCTGCGCGGCGATGGAGCCCACCATGGACGCGCCGGTGCCGCCCCAGCCGACCAGGAGCGAGACGTACTGCTTGCCGTCGACCGTGTAGGTGATGGGCGGCGCCGAGATGCCGTGGCCGAGTTCCACCTGCCACAGCGGCTTGCCGTCGGTCGCGCGGTAGGCGACGAAGCGGCCGTCGGTGCGGCCCTGGAACACCAGGTTGCCGTGGGTCGCGACCACACCCGGGTTCCAGATGCCGGGCAGCGGCTGTTCCCACACCATCTTCTTCGACAGCGGATCGTAGGCGCGCAGGTAACCCTTGCCGGAGTTGGCGGGCACGTCGCCGCGAATGGTGTCGATGGCCGGGTCGAAGGCGAAGTCCGGTGACTTCCAGGTCTTCAACGCGATGGACTTGTCGTTGAACAGGCCCGGCATCTCGATCGACGGAATGTAGGAGAGCCCGGTGTCCGGGCTGTAGGCCATGGCGTGCCAGGAATGCACGCCCACCGCGCTCGGCCACACCAGTTCCTCGCCGTCCTCGTAGCGCGCGCCCTTCACTTCCACCGGCCGGCCGGACTTGAGATCGATGCGCTCCGCCCAGGTCACCTTGCCGATCTTCTCGGCCGACAGGAGTTCACCGTTGGCGCGGTTCAGGATGTAGAAGAAGCCGTTCTTCGGCGCGTGCATCAGCGCCTTGATGGTCTGGCCGCCGTACTTGAGGTCAGCCAGCACGATGTCCATGTTCGAGTTGTAGTCCCAGGTTTCGCCCGGCGTGGTCTGGTAGTGCCACTTGTACTCGCCGGTGTCGGCGTCGAGCGCGACGATGGCGCACAGGAAGAGGTTGTCGCCGCCGCCGGGGCTGCGAATCTTCTGGTTCCACGGCGAGCCGTTGCCGGTGCCGATCAGGACCTGGTTGAACTCGGGGTCATAGGTGATGCCGTTCCACACCGTGCCGCCGCCGCCGTACTTCCACCATTCGCCGGTCCAGGTCTTGGCGGCCATCTCCATGGTCTTGTTCTCGAAGCCGTCGGCCGGGTTGCCGGGCACCACCCAGAAGCGCCAGGCCTGCTTGCCGGTCTCGGCGTCGTAGGCGGTGACGTAGCCGCGCGCCGGGCCCCACTCGGTGCCGCCGTTGCCGATGATGACCTTGCCGCGGAAGACCTTGGGCGCGCCGGTGATGAACAGCGCCTTGCGCGGGTCCACCGTCATGGTGTTCCACACTTCCTTGCCGGTCTTGGCATCGATGGCGATCAGCCGGCCGTCGACCGTGGCGTCGTACACCTTGCCGTTCCAGAAGGCGAGGCCTCGGCTCGAGTCCCACATCACGCGCAGGCGATCGCCGGCGGTGTCGATGACCTTCGGATCGTAGGTCCACAGCAGCTTGCCGGTGGCGGCCTCGACCGCGTAGACCACGTTGTAGCTGCCCGGAAAGTACAGCACCCCGTCGACCGCGAGCGGCGTGCCGTTCAGCGAGCGATCCTTCGGCAGGTCCATGGACCAGGCGAGCCCGAGCTTGGCGACGTTGTCGGCGTTGATCTGGTCCAGCGGGCTGAAGCGCTGCTCGCTGTAGGTGCGGCCGTAGCCCAGCCAGTTGGCGCCGTCCTGTTCGTTGGCGAGCGCCTTGTCGTCGACGGTGGTGGCGGCCTGCGCGGCGCCTACGCCGAGCAGCATGGAAAGCGAAATGGTGGCAAGCGCGTGGCGCATGTGTCCTCCCCGAACGATGCCCTGCAAGACTCTGGTGCGTCGCGTGCGACGCGGCGGCCATGGTAACGGATCGGACGAGGCGTGGAAGGGCACAGAGAGGGTTGGCGGCGGAGACGGGAAAGGTTCCCGCCGGCACGCTCACGAAAGAGGTGGCGGCCGGGGAGACCCGGCCGCCACGATGATCACGTGTCGCTGTTGAAGATGTCGCGGTGCAGCTTCCAGGCGCCGCCTTCCTTCTTCCATACCACCACGTACTTGCCCGCGCCGCACACCGTGCCGTCGGCGGTCTTGAGCTGGTAGGTGCCGCTCTCGATGGCGGTGCTGCCGAGCTCGTCGACTTCCGCGGTCTTGAGCGCGCCACCCGCGACGCCCTGCGCGACGGCGCCGGCCCAGTAGCCCGCGATGTTCTTCGCGCCCTTCATGCCCGGCACGCCCTGCGGCAGCAGCATGGCCTTGGCGGTGTAGAGCTTCGCGATGCCGGCCGTGTCGCCGGCCGCGAGGAGGCCCATCAGGGTCTTGTTCGCCGCCTTGATCGCATCTTTGGTGGTCAGCTTCTTGGCCGGCGCTGCCTTCTTGGCAGCGGCCGGCTTCTTCTTAGCCGCCGGCTTCTTGGCCGCTGCGGCTTTCTTCTTGGTCGCCATGAACGAATCTCCCTGTAACAACGTTGTCGATTGGATGGTCGCTGCTTTTGCGCAATGGCATCGAGCCGCGACAGTCCCCCGTCCGCGCGTCGCGCGGCGCTGTCGATCTACCGGCCGGACCACCCGCGGGTGCGCATGGGCAACCCCCTAATAGTAGATCAACCGTCGTTGAGTGGAAGCGGCTTTCAGGTCATGCGCGTCGCGGCGATGGTCTTCAGCGCGGCGAGGCTGTCGATGTTGTGATCGGCCGTGACCTGGATGCGCCCGGTCTGGAGCGGCGGCGGCAGTCCGCCGTCGGTGATGAGCGCGGTGCGCATGCCGACCGCGGCGGCGCCGACGATGTCGTGCTCTGGCGAGTCGCCGACGAACAGCACGTCCGGCGCCACAAGCCCCGAGCGCTCGAGCGCGACCTCGAAGAAGCGCCGGTCGGGCTTGCAGGACTGCGCGGCTTCCGAGCTGGTCCAGTGATCGAAATAGCGCTCGAGACCCTCGCGGGCGATCAGCGGGTCCAGCATGTCGTCGTCGATGTTCGACACCACCGACAGGTACAGGCCGCGGTCCTTCAGGTGCGCGAGGGTGTCGATGCAGTCCTCCTTCAGCACCAGGCAGTCGACGATGGCCGCGCGGTGGGCCTCGCGGTACCAGTCGTGGACGTCTTCCAGGTGCGGGGCGCCGAGCAGGTCGGCGAAGCGCATGAAGGTGTCGTGGAAGAGGTCCGCGTGCAGGTAGTAGGCGCGGTCGGCATAGGCATGGCCGATGTCCGCCGAGGCGCGGTTGTAGGCGTCGCGAATGCGCTCGCGATCGGCCTCGACGCCGAGCCGTCGCACCGCCTCCAGCAGCAGGGGCAGGGTCGCGCGCGGCACGTTGCGGTAGCTGAACAGGGTGCCGCCCAGATCGAAGAACACTCCACGCATGCCGCGGGCCTCAGTTGAACAGCCCGGCGAGACGCTCGCGCCAGGCGTAGTCGGTGAAATCGAGCTTGATGGGCGTGACCGAGATGGCCTTGTCCGCAGCGGCGTGCAGGTCACTGTCGTCCACCAGCGCGCCGCTGGTATAGGCGATCTTCACCCAGTAATACGGCTGGTTGCGCGCGTCCACGCGCGGCACGATGGAGAACGAGCCGGGCGGACGCTGGCCGACGAAGGCGAGCCGCACACCGCTGACCTCGGCCGCCGGCACGTCGGGGAAATTGACGTTCAGGAACGAACCCGCCGGCCAGTCAGGGAGATCGATCAGCCGGCGCAGGAGATTCGGCGCCCAGGCCTCGGCCGGCGCGAAATTGGCCGCCACGCCCGGCTGACGGATCTGCGAGAGGGCGATGGAACGGATGCCGAGCAGGGTGCCCTCCATGGCCGCCGCGCAGGTGCCGGAGTAGCTCACGTCCTCGGCGAGGTTGGCGCCGCTGTTGATGCCGGAGAGGATCAAGGACGGCGGTCCGTCGGTCATGAACTCGTGCAGCGCCATCAGCACGCAGTCGGTCGGCGTGCCCATCACCTCGTAGCGCTTGGGGCCGAGCTGGCGCATGCGTATCGGCAGACTGAGCGATATGGAGTGGCCGGCGCCGCTGCGTTCCTGGTCGGGCGCCACCACCCACACGTCCTCGCTCAAGGTGCGCGCGATGCGCTCGAGGAGCTCGATGCCGGGGGCGTGGATGCCGTCGTCGTTGGTGATGAGAATGCGATGCTGAGGATGGGTGTGGCTCATGCCGCGAGTATACCGGCAACGTGCGGCGACCCGGCGCGCCTCAGGCTACGCCCAGGCGCCCGCGGAACACGAAGTACACCGCGCCGAGCAGGCACAGCGCCGCCCACAGGTAGTCGAGCTTGGGCGGCTCCTCGAGGTACAGCCAGGCGAAGGGCACGAACACGGTGAGCGTGATGACCTCCTGCACGATCTTCAGCTGCCCGACCGACAGCGCGGTGTGGCCGATGCGATTGGCCGGCACCTGCAGCAGGTACTCGAACAGCGCGATGCCCCAGCTGACCAGCGCGGCGATGAGCCAGGGCTTGTGGTTCAGCGTCTTCAGGTGACCGTACCAGGCGAAGGTCATGAACACGTTGCTCAAGGTGAGCAGGCCGATGGTGACGAGGACGGGCTGCACGGGGCGGGTTCTCCGACGAGCTGACGACGGCCGCGACGCGGCCGTGGAATTCTCGCACGGCGCGGCTCAGCCGAGCCTGCGACGCAGCCAGCGCATGAGTCCGCCGACCAGCGGCAGATGCTCGTAGACCTCGGCCGCCGCGTCCCAGTAGTCGCGGTGTTCGGCCACGCGCCCGTCGGGTGCGAAACGCAGGTGGCTCGCGCCGTGGATGCGCCGCGGCGTGTCCGGCCGCCAGGCGCGTATGCGGTAGTGGAAGTCCCAGATCAGGACCGCGCCGTCTGGCATCAGCGCGACTTCCAGCACCTCGAAGCGGGGCTCCAGCAGGCGCTCGAACATGTGGCCGAGCAAGGTCGCGAGCGCCGCGCTGCCGCGCAGGTCGTTGAAGGGATCGCGAAAGCGCGTGTCCTCGGTATAGACCACCGTGAGCTCGGCGAGGGCGGCCGGTGTGAGCGTCTCCCAGAACGCGCACACCCGCGCCGCCCGCGGATCCTTGATCAGCGCGTCAGCCATCGCACGAGCGGCAGGTAGAGCGACGCGGGCAGCAGGGCGAGGGCCTTCAGCACGCCGGTGAAGCGCTTCGGGAAATGGATCTCGAAGGCGCCGCGGGCGAGGCCGGCGACGATGCGTTCGGCTGCCTCCTCGGGTTCGATCAGCGCCGGCATCGGAAACGGATTGCCGGCCGTGAGCGGGGTGCGCACGAAGCCCGGGTTGACCAGGGTCACGCCGATGCCGCGGGCGTGCAGTTCGAGATGCAGGGCTTCGGCGAGGTTGTTCAGCGCCGCCTTGCTCGGGCCGTAGACCAGGCTGCGCGGCAGGCCTCGATAGCCGGCTACGCTCGATACCAGCACCAGCGCGCCCGTGCCGGCGGCGAGCAGCCGCGGCAGCACCGCGGCCAGCAGGTGGTAGGCGCCGTCGATGTTCACCGCCAGCACCTCGCGCGCAGCGGCGAGTTCGAACTCGTCGACCGTGCGCGGCTGGTAGTGGCCCGCGAGCAGCACCACCACGTCGTAGCCGCCCCAGCGCGCGACGATGGCCTGCTCGGCCGCCGCCACGGCAGCGGCGTCGCGCACGTCGAGCGCCAGGGTCATGACTTCAGCGGGCGCGCAGGCTTGCGCGACCGCGTCCAATGCTTCCGCTCGGCGCGCCGAGAGCGCGAGGTGCGCGCCCTGCCGGGCGAGTGCGTGGGCGAGCGCCGCGCCGATGCCGCTCGAGGCGCCGAGCAGCCACACGCGGCGGCCACGCCAGTCGCGGATGGGCGGGTTCAGGGGCATGGCGTCGCATCGAGCGCGAGCGCGCGCGGCGTGGCGAGCGTGCGCCACATCCAGAACGCGGTGACGGCCTTCAGCACGCAGGGCAGGAGCGCGTAGACCAATGGCAGCGCCGCCGTCGGACCCTGGCCGAGCGCATAGCCGCCGGCCGTCAGCAGCGGCAGCGCGAGGCCGGCGGCGAACGCCAGCGCGAGCTTGTTGATCAGCGCCCACAGGCCGAACCACGCGCCGGCCGGATAACCCAGGCCGCGCAGTCGCTCGCCGTCGATGGCATCGGCCAGCAACGCCGGCGGCAGGGCGAGGTCCGCGCCGAGCGTGATCCCGGACAGGAGGCACACGGCGAAGAACGGCGCGACGTCGCCCGGGCCGAGCAGCAGCGCCCAGGCGAAGGCCGCGATCGCGCCGAGCATCCCGCAGAGCCACGCGCGCGGCTTGCCGATGCGGCGCGCGAGCCACGGCCAGAGTGGCATGCTGAGCGCGCCGGCGAGGAAGTAGGCGCCGAGAAACGCGCCCGCCAGCGCCGGCCGGCCGATCTGATCCTCGACGAAGAACAGCACCACCGTGGCCGGCACCGCGTTGGCCACGCCGTTCACGAGTTGCAGGGCGTAGAGGCGGCGCGCGTCGCGCGCCTGGAGCGGACGCAGCAGGCCCGCGTAG
>JAIEQK010000185.1 GCA_019747795.1 Gammaproteobacteria bacterium
CTGCCACGGCGTCAGCATGGGATTGATGTCGGCGGTCACGCCGTGCACACCTCGGCGAGCGCCCGTTCGACCCGCACCGCGGAGCCGGATTCGTCCATCGGATTACGACGCAGGCGATGACCGAGGGCGGCCGGCGCGACCGCCGCCAGGTGGGCGCCGGTCACGTCGCTCGCGCCCTCGAGCGCGGCCAGCGCGCGCGCCGCGCGCATCAAGGTCAGTTCACCGCGCAGGCCATCGGTGCCGAGCGCGAGACAGAGCTTCGCCGCCTGTTCGAGCAGCGCATCGGAGACTTCCAGCGTCGCGAGGTGGGCGCGCGCCGCGACGATGCGCTTGCGCTCACGCGCTTCGCGGCCGCGCCACTCGGCGATGAAGGCCTTAGGGTCGCGCTCGTAGCGATCGCGCAGGCGAATCACTTCGACGCGCGTACGCAGATCGCTCGGCGCCTTGACCTGCACCGCGAGCCCGAAGCGATCGAGCAGCTGCGGACGCAGCTCGCCCTCCTCCGGGTTGCCGCTGCCGATGAGCACGAAGCGCGCCGGATGGCGCACCGACAGGCCTTCACGCTCCACCACGTTCTCGCCCGAGGCGGCCACGTCGAGCAGCACGTCGACCAAGTGGTCTTCCAGCAGGTTGATCTCGTCGACATAGAGAAAACCACCGTTGGCGCGCGCCAGCAGGCCGGGCTCGAAGGCCTTCTCGCCGTGCACCAGCGCGCGTTCCAGGTCCAGCGCGCCGACCACGCGGTCCTCGGTGGCGCCGAGCGGCAGGTCCACCACCGGCACGGGTCGCGTCTCGGTCCGCGCGCGTCCCGAGGCGGCGACGTGCGCGCAGCCCGCATCACTCTTCTGCGCGGCGCAGCCATAGGGACAGTCGGCCACCACGCGCACCGGCGGCAGCAGCGCGGCCAGCGCCCGCACCACGGTGGACTTGCCCGTGCCGCGGTCGCCGAACAGAAGTACGCCGCCGATGCTCGGGTCGATCGCGGCGAGCACCAGCGCGCGACGCATCTCTTCCTGGCCGAGCACCGCGGTGAAGGGAAAGGGTGTGGCCATGGATCTACTCCTCGTCAGTCTTGCGCGAAGCGCGTCAATCCCGCGCGGCCCGAACGGCGGCAAGCGGGGTTTCGATATCGGTACGTGGGCGACGCATGGTGAGCGCCCAGCGCCACAGGGCGGCATCCTGCATGGGCACCACCAGGAACCAGTGCTCGAGCACGGCGAGCAGCATCAGCGCCGCGAGCAGGCTGTCGGCGGTCGCGGTGAAGCTGCCGGCGGGAGCCGCCATGGCGGCGCGGAACAGTTCGACGGTGACCACCGTCGCGGCGGTCACGGTGAAGGGAAACAGCAGGTTCATCGCGCGGCGCGGCATGAAGCTGATGAGATAGCGCAGCTGCTCCGGCAGGAACTCTTCGTTCAGGTTGGGCACGCCCAGGAACACGTTCAGCTTGCTGCTCCAGCGCATCAGCCACAGCACCAGGAAGGTGTGGGGCGCCAGCGCGTTGGGCTCTTCACGGCAGAACAGCAGCAGCGCGGCGCCGGTCACCACCACCGCCCCCTCGTGGTACAGGCTGGTGCGGAGCGCGAGCTTGAAGCGCGCGAAGCCGCGCAGGCCCGGCGGACAGGGCTTGCGCCATGATCCGGTGACGAAGCCCATGAAGTAGCTCATCTCGATGAAGCCCCACACCAGCACCGCGGCGGTGAAGGCCACGTAGGCCGCGGACACGCTGGCGGTTTCCGCGCTGCGCGCGACCGCGTAGAGCGCAAGCGCGGCGACGGCGCCCGCGCCGGCCATGCTCCAGCGGAAAGTCCGTCGCGGCAGGCTGTCGAGATACAGGATCACGCCGGTGCTGAACCACCACAGCAGCAGTGCGTAGAGCATCGGTAGCGCGATCTGGCTCATGCGTGGGTGCCGCTCACCAGGCCGGACTCATGCGCACGCGCGCCGGCAGCTCATTGCGTCGCGCCGGCAGGCAGAACAGGCGGGCGAACACCGCCGCGCCGTTCAGCGCCAGGCCGGCGCGCTTGACCAGCCCCAGCAGCCCGCCACGACGACGCGCCTCGGCGCTGGCGCGACCGACGGCCACCAGTTGATCCAGCCCGCGCCGGAACGCCGGCGCGCTGACGTCCAGTTCCACCGGGAACACCTGGCGCGCGATGGTGGACGTGATGTCGAACACCTTGTAGTCGTACTCGGTGGCATCGAAGCCGAAAGCGGCGTGCAGCGCCGGCCGCGTGTGATCGCGCACGTACATGGTGGCGAACACCGCCAGCAGGAAGAAGCGGATCCACAGCTTGTTGACGCCGGCGAGCAACGCCGGATTGGCGCGCATGATCAGCGCGAAGGCCTCGCCGTGCCGGAATTCGTCGTTGCACCAGTGCTCGAACCACTTGAAGATCGGGTGGAAGCGCAGTTCGGGATGGCGCTCGAGCTGACGGAAGATGGTGATGTAGCGCGCGTACCCGATCTTCTCCGACAGGTAGGTCGCGTAGAAGATGAACTTGGGGCGGAAGAAGGTGTACTTCTTGGCCTTGCGCAGGAACGCGAGATCCATGCCCAGACCGAAATCCTTCAGCGCCTGGTTGATGAACCCCGCGTGGCGCGACTCGTCGCGCGCCATGAAGCCCATCAGCTCACGCACCACCTCGTTCTTGCAGTGCTTCTTCGCCTCGGCATAGAGCACGCAGCCGGAGAATTCCGAGGTCGCCGAGGTCACCAGGAAGTCGAGGAACTCCTCGCGCAGTTCCACCGGCAGATCGCTCAGCGAGACATCGAAACCATGGTCCCGCTCGAAGTGATGTCGGTTGGGATCGGCGCGGAACTCCGCCATCATCGTCTCCCACTCGGCGCGCACCGGCTCGATGTCGATGCGGTCGAGCGCCGCGTAGTCGGTGGTGTAGAAGCGCGGCGAGATCAGCGACTCCTGCCGTGCGCGGGTGGTGCTGTCGAACTGCTCGGCGACTGCCAGGGTGGTGCTGCTCATGATGGGCTCCTCTACGTTCAGTTGGCGCGGGGCGCGTTGGGGGGACGCACGGCGCCGTCGGCCAGCGCCGCGTCGTCGCCGGGGCGCGGACCGGTGGCCGCGAACAGGCGCGCGAAGGCGCCGTAGTTGTCAGGTCCGAAGGCCGCGACGTCCACGCTGCGACCGGTGATCGGATCGCCGACGGTCAGACGACCGTCGGCGTAACGGGTCAGACGGAAGGGCGCGTGCGCCGCGCCCTCCTGGCGCCGGCGCTCACGCGCCAGGCCGCGCAGCACGCCGCGCAGGAAGCCGTTGCCGCCGGCGGGCAGCACTTCGGCCAGGCGCGACTCACCGTCGCGGTAGATCACGATGGTGCCCTCGGCACGATCCTCGAAGCGCAGGTCGCGACTCTCCACGGCGGTGCTCGCCGGCATGTGCGACAGACCGCGCTGCGTGCCGTGGGCGATGGCGACCGCCACCACGCTGAGCAGCACCAGGGCGGCCGCGCCCCAGAGCGTGGCACGCGGAAAGCGCTCGCCGTGGTGGTGGTGTCCAGCCATTGCTCAGGCCGCCACCGCGGTGGTGGGGAGCGCCGCGCCCACACTGCGCGCCGCGGGCGCCGCCTGCGTGCCGCCGGCGCTCGCCACCAACGCGCCCGCGAGGACTTCGGCCACCTGCGCCGGTACGCCGCGGATCAGTGGCCGCGGCGCGTGCAGGCGCCAGGTCTGCACACAGGGCCACATGTGGATCACACCGACGCGCTGACTACCTTCCAGGGTCAGCGCGATGTCCGCGCTGCCATCCACCCGGCGACGCACGTCGGCGGCGACGATGGCACTGAATGGCAGGTTGACCGCGAGCGGGACCGCCACGCCGAAGCGCAGCACCACGCGCCGATCCGTCACTGTGTAGATGGTGGTGCGCGCGTAGAGCGCGCCCGCGCCGAGCGCGATGCCGAGCGCGAGACTCGCCAGCGTCAGCATCCACACCGCGGTACCGGCCAGCACCGGCAGGCTGCCGCCGTCCTGCATCACGCCCACGCTCTGCGCCACGACCAGCACGGCGAAGTAGACCATCAGGCCACGCGCATGAAACGCCGAGCAGGCGAAGGGCCACCAGCCCGGTGAGCCCTGCCACAGCACCCGTTCGCCCGCCGGCAGCGGCGCCGGCAGGCCAGGCGAGGACTCGAACTCGTGCTCGTTCACAGCCAGGGTTCCTGGCGCGACGGGTCGGCGTACAGGGTGCCGCCACCGTAGAAGGCCATGGCGCGCTCTTCCTCGAGCAGCGTCACCTGGTCGGCGTTGGCCCGCACCGGCGCGAGCGCGAAGTGATGGCCCTTGACCGAGCGCACGCGCACCTGGCCGCGCGCGCCGTCGACCCGCGCGAAGTTCATCGGCAGCAGCACGCTGCGCGGACCGTCGGCCGCCGCGGCAGTCACCTCGAGGTAACGGATCACCACTTCAGACCGGTCGACCCACACGTCGGACACGGTGCCGCCGATCTCACCGTCCATGCCGACCACCGGCATGCCGCGCGGATCGGGATCGCGTTCCTCGATGCTGTATTCCGTCGCGACCCGCATCGGCACGATCTTGGGATGCCCCTCGAGCGTCAGGTCGGGCGTGTCGGAACGCAATGCGTAGCTGCCCGGACCGACACCGTCCAGCATCGGGTCGCCGGTCGGCACCGAGGGCGAACCGGGCCAGCGCGCGGTCGGCGCGGTGGCGAAGCTGCGGCTGCTGTCGCGCTTGTCGTTCGGCACCGCCACGGTGCCGTGGCCATGGCGCAGGCGAAAGACCTTCGGGGCCGGGATCCACACGATGCCCGGATCGACGATGCGCCCGTCGTCGTGTTCAAGCGGATAGCCTTCGCGTCGATCCTCGCGCCGCAGGTACAGCACGAGGCCGAAGAAGAACAGCCAGAAGCCGTACAGCACCAGCTGTGCGACGTCGATGTAAGGCGTGATGGCACCGGTTTCCATGGGTCTTCCTCGCGCGGCCTGGCCGCTAACTGGGCATTTCCACAAGACCGAAAGGCCCGTTGGACCTTCGACGGTAGGGCTCCGGCGCGCGCGCCAGGGGGCCCAGGGCCACCAGGCTCACGAACAGGAGCAGGATCTCGACTTGATAGACGATGGTGTAGGCGGCGCCGGGACCGACCAGCGCCGGGCCGAGACTGCCGCGGGCCGCGAGCAGCGTGAGCAGATCGCGCAGCGCGCCGCCCGCGGCGATGCCGAGGCCACCGGCCAGGGCCTGCGCGGCGCCCCAGGCGCCGAGCGCGAGACCATTGCGTTCGAGTTCGTCGAAGCCCATCGCCACCAGCAGGGTGGCGACGCCAAAGAGGCCGCTGCCGAAGCCGATCAGCCCGACGCCGAAGATGAAGAGTGCCGGCGAGGCCAGCGGCGCGGCGAACATCACCGTGCTGAGCGCGGCCACGCCGCCGAGCGCGCCGAGCGCCGCGAGACGGTGCGGATCCGTGCCGCGCTGACTGGCGCGCGCCGCGAAGGCGTAGGCGATGAGCGCGCCCGCCGCCATCCAGGCGGTCAGGCGCGCGGTGGCAGCGACGGAGAAGCCGAGGACCTCGGCGCCGAAGGGCTCCAGCAGGATGTCCTGCATGGTGAAACCCATGGTGCCGAGCGCGACGGTCAGGAGGAAGCGCACGTAGCGGCGCTGCCCGGCGAACTCACGCCAGGCACGCGCGAAGGGTTCCCGCGGCTGTTCGCCGGACGGCGCGCGCCGCGGTTCCTGCTTCCACAGTGCCGTCACGTTGAGCACGAGGGTCAGCACGGCCGCGCCCTGCACCACCTGGATGAGGTGCAGCTGGGTGAACTCGGCGAGGCACACACCGAAAGCCAGCGCGCTGCCGGTCAGGCCGAGCAACAGCATCACGTACAGCAACGCGACGACCTGCGGCCGCCTGTCGGCCGGCGCGATATCGGTGGCGAGCGCGAGCCCCGCGGTCTGCGCTGTGTGCATGCCGGCGCCGACCAGCAGGAAGGCGAGCGCGGCCGCACCGCGACCGAGCCATGGCGTGGTGGCGTGGGTGTCGCCCGAGAGCACGATCAGCGCGAACGGCATGATCGCGAGACCACTGAACTGGATCAGCGTGCCGAACCAGATGTAGGGCACGCGACGCCAGCCGAGCACCGAGCGATGGTGATCGGAGCGATGGCCGATGAAGGCGCGCGCCGGGGCCACCAGCACCGGCATCGCGACCATCAGCGCCACCAGCCACGCCGGCACGTGCAGCTCGACGATCATCACGCGGTTCAGCGTGCCGTTCAGCAGTGCCAGCGCCATGCCGGCGGAGACTTGAAAGAGCGAGAGACGCAGCAGGCGCGACATCGGCACTTCGCGGGTCGCCGCATCGGCGAACGGCAGATAGGCCAGGCCGACCTGGCACCATTTGCGCGCGAGGCTGTCGGCCCATCGCGTCATGCGCGCGTGAGCTCCAGCGCCTGCGAGGTGTAGAAGCCGCTCGCGATGCGCTCGCTGCGACCCACGCGCCAGCCGCTGAGGCCGTCGTGCTCGGCAATCGCGCGGGTCAGCGCCTGCGGGCTCACCGGCTCGATGGCCGGCGCGCGATCGCCGCGCGGGAACAGCCGACCGACGGCGTGCATCATCGCCAGCAGCGGCGTCCGCGGTGCGAAGGTCACCAGCATGCCGCGTTCGACCCGCGGCGCGAGCGTCGCGAGCGCGGCCAGGATGTCGCGCAGCTGGTAGTGGATGAGCGAGTCCATCGCCACCACGTAGTCGAAGTGACCATGTACCGGGCTCAGCATGTCGCCGGCCTGGAAGGACACGCGGCCGCGGCCGGTGAGATCCGGCAGGCGTTCGCGCGCGGTGTCTAGCAGGCTCGCCGCGATGTCGACCGCGGTGACGTCGGCGCCGCGCAGCGCGGCGGCGGTGGCCAGCGCGCCGGTGCCGCAGCCAGCGTCCAGCAGGCGGACGCCGGCGAGATCGGCGGGCAGCCATTCCAGCAACGTCGCACGCATGCGATCGCGGCCGGCGCGCACCGTGGCGCGAATGCGGCTCACCGGCGCGTCGGAGGTGAGGCGCGACCAGGTCTCGGCCGCGGTGCGGTCGAAGTAGTGCTCGAGCTGCGAGCGCCGGTTGACGTAGGAGTGGCTGTTCATCAATCGAACCCCAGCAGGTCAAAGATGTCGCGATCGCGCATCGGCGCGCAGGTCAGCGGCTCGGTGCCGGCCCACAGCGAGGCGGCCAGACGCAGGTACTCGTCCTGCACCGCGCGCAGCTCCGGCGAGTCCTCCATCTCGAACAGCGTGGACTTCTTCAGTCGGCTGCGACGGATGACGTCGAGGTCGGGAAAGTGCGCGACGAGATTGAGGCCCACTTCGCCGTTGAAGCGGTCGATCTGATCGGTCGCGGCGCTGCGGTTGGCGATCACGCCGCCGAGCCGCACCGCGTAGTTCTTCGACTTCGCCTGGATGGCCGCGACGATGCGGTTCATGGCGAAGATCGAGTCGAAGTCGTTGGCGGTGACGATCAGCGCGCGGTCGGCATGCTGCAGCGGCGCCGCGAAGCCGCCACACACCACGTCGCCGAGCACGTCGAAGATGACGACGTCCGTGTCTTCCAGCAGGTGGTGCTCCTTGAGGAGCTTGACCGTCTGCCCGACCACGTAGCCACCGCAGCCGGTACCCGCCGGTGGCCCGCCCGCCTCGACGCACATCACGCCGTTGTAGCCCTCGTAGACGAAGTCCTCGATGCGCAGCTCCTCGGCGTGGAAGTCCACCGCCTCGAGCGCGTCGATCACCGTCGGCACCAGCTTCTTGGTGAGCGTGAAGGTCGAGTCGTGCTTGGGATCGCAGCCGATCTGCAGCACGCGCTTGCCGAGCTTGCTGAAGGCGACCGAGAGATTCGACGAGGTGGTGCTCTTGCCGATGCCGCCCTTGCCATACACCGCGAACACCTTGGCGTTGTCGATGGTGGCGCGCGGATCGGGCTGGAACTGCACGCTGCCTTCGCCGTCGGGCGGGGCGGCGCGTCGGCCTATGCTGCTGACTGGGACGGTTGCGATGTTCAAGCGGCGACTCCTTCGACGATGCCCTCGAGGCGATCCTCGAACGCGTCCCCGGCGCTGCGCAGGGCAGCGAGCGTGGCTTCGTCCGGGGTCCAGTAGTTGCGTTCGTGAGCCTCGATCAGGCGATGCGCGAGGCGCATCGAGGCCTGCGCGTTGAGCGCGGCGAGCCGCTCGCGCATCGACTCGTCGAGGATGTAGGTCTCGGTCAGGCGCTGGTAGACCCAGGGCGAGACCTGGCCGGTCGTGGCCGACCAGCCCATGGTGTTGGTGACGTGGGTCTCGATGTGGCGCACGCCTTCATAACCGTGGGCCAGCATGCTCTCGTACCACTTGGGATTCAGCGTCCGCGTCCGGGCCTCCAGCGCGACCTGTTCGTCCAGCGTGCGCACCCGCGCCTCACGCGTGGTCTGGTCGCCGATGTACACCGCCACCGCTTCGCCGCGCTCGCGTTGCACCGCGCGGCCGATGCCGCCCAAGGTGTCGAAGTAGTGATCGATGGTGGTGACGCCGAGTTCCACCGACTCGAGGTTCTGGTAGGCCACGGAGACGTCGGAGAGCACGCTCGCGAGCATCTCTGGCTGGCGCACCGCGCGACCGTCGATGCCGTAGGCGAAGCACTTGCGCGCGGTGTAGGCGGCGGCGAGTTCGCTCTCGTCCTGCCAGGTGCCGGCCTCGATCAGCTGGTTGACGTTGGCGCCGTAGGCGCCATCGGCGTTGCTGAACACGCGCAGCGCGGCCGTGGCGAAGTCGCAGCCCTGCGCCGCCTGGTAGGCCAGCGCGTGCTTGCGCACGAAATTCTGTTCGCTGGACTCCTCGGCGCTCGCGGCGAGCAGGCAGGCCTCGGCCAGCACCCGGGTCTGCAGCGGCAGCAGGTCGCGAAAGATGCCGGACAGCGTGATCACGACATCGATGCGCGGCCGGCCGAGTTCGGCGAGCGGCACCAGCTCGGCGCCGCACAGGCGCGCGTAGCTGTCGAAGCGCGGACGCGCGCCGAGCAGCGCCAGCGCCTGCGCCATCGGTATGCCTTCGTTCTTGATGTTGTCCGTGCCCCACAGCACGATGGCGACCGACTCGGGCAGGCCGCGGCCGTCGGCGGCGAGGCGCGCGAGGAGCAGTTCGGCATGCCGCGCGCCCTCGTTGCTGGCGAACACGCTCGGCATGCGGAACGGGTCGAACGCGTGCAGGTTGCGCCCGGTCGGCAGGATCTCCGGCGTGCGCAGGAGGTCGCCGCCCGGCGCGGGCCGCACGTAGCGGCCGGCCAGCGCATGCAGCAGCGCCGCGATCTCGGCATTGCCGGTCAGCGCCTTGTTCATGCCGGCCAGGCGATCGAGCAGCGCATCGTCGGCCACCGTGCCGCAACGCGCGATGACCGCGGCGCGACTCTCACCGGCAACCAGTGCTTCCAGCGCCGAGCGCGGCGGCGCGGTGGCGGTCTCGCAGGCAGCGATGGCGGCCAGCACATCGGTGCGCGCGGCGGCGTCCGGCGCCTCGCCGACCACGTGCAGACCGCTCGGAATGAGCGTCATCTCCAGTTCCGCCAGCGCACGGTCGATGGCCTCCACATCGCTCTCGGCGTCGCTGCGGATGAACAGCAGGTCGAGCATCTCTGCCTGGTCGAGGATCAGCGCGTGCAGTTCGGCGCCGCGCGCCTCGGGCTCGGTGCCGCGCCAGCGCTGAAGCGAGCTCTTGAGTTCAGCCAGCCCGCGGTAGAGCCTGGCATGGGTGACGGGCGGCGTGAGATGGCTAATCAAGGTCGCCCCTGCGCGACGCTTGGCGAGCGTGCCCTCTGAAGGGTTGTTCGCCGCGTAGAGATACAGGTTCGGCAGGTCGCCGATCAGGCGATCCGGCCAGCAGGCGCTGGACAGGCCGCTCTGCTTGCCGGGCATGAATTCCAGCGCGCCGTGGGTGCCGAAATGCAGGCACACGTCCGCCGCGAAGTCCTCGCGCAGGTAGCGGTAGAAGGCGGAGAACGCGTGGGTCGGCGCGAAGCCCTCGGCGAACAAGAGGCGCATCGGGTCGCCTTCGTAGCCGAACGCGGGCTGCACTGCCACCAGCACCTTGCCGAGACGCAGGCCGAGCACGTGGATGCTGCGTCCGTCGCTCTGGTGCTTGCCGGGCGCCGGGCCCCACTGCGCTTCGATCTGGGCGAGATGCGGTTCGCGGCGCAGGTAGTCGTCGACCGCGATGCGCGCGCAGACGTTGGCCGCGGCGCCGTGCTGTTGAGCGTTGCCGCCGAGCAGCGCTTCGCGCAGCAGGTCGGCGTCGGCCGGCAGGTCGCGCACGTCGTAGCCCGCGTCGCGCATCGCCGTCAGCGTGTTGTGCAGCGAGCGGAACACGTCGAGATAGGCCGCGGTGCCGACGCTGCCCGCGTTGGGTGGGAAATTGAACAGCACGATCGCGACCTGGCGCTCGGCCGCCGCGCGACGGCGCAGGCGCACCATCTTCGCCACGCGCGATACCAGCATCGCCGCGCGCTCGGGGTGCACGCTCATGTCGCGCGCGCCGCCGGTACCGCGACCGCCGAACACGATGGGCGCGATGGCGCCATCGAGCTCCGGCAGCGCCACCATCATGGTGGTCTCGAGCGGCGTGAGCCCGCGGCTCGACGCCTCCCACTCGCTCATGGACTGGAATTCCATCGGCTGCGCGACGACGTAGGGCACATCGAGCTGCGCCAGTACTTCCTCGGCCGCGTGCGCATCGTTGTAGGCCGGACCGCCGACCAGTGAGAAGCCGGTGAGCGAGACCACCGCGTCGACACAGCTGCGGCCATCGAGCATGAAGAAGCGCTCGATGGCGGGACGCGCGTCGAGGCCGCTCGCGAACACCGGCACCACGCGCAGGCCGCGCGCCTCGAAGGCCTCGATCACGCCGTCGTAGTGGGCGGTATTGCCGGCCAGTACGTAGGAGCGCAGCACCAGCAGACCGACGGTGCCCTCGACCTTGCCCGCCGGCTGCGGCAGACGGCCGGGCGCGTCGGTGACGCGGCCCTTCAGGCGCGGGTGGTAGGCGCCGACTTCCGGATACTCGGTCGGCGCCGGCGCGCGTATCGAACCGCGCAGCGCGCGCCGCGGACCATCGGCATAGCGGGTCACGAGATGGCGCAGCAGGTTGGCGAGATTGTCCTCGCTGCCCGCCAGCCAGTACTGCAGCACCAGGAAGTAGCTGCGCACGTCCTGCGCGGTGCCGGGCACGAAGCGCAGCAGGCGCGGAATGCGCTTCATCATCGCCAGCTGCTTGGCGCCGGACGACGTACCGTTGCCCTTGCTGCCGCGCAGACGCTTCAGCCAGGCCAGCGCGCCCGACTCCGGCTTCGACATGTCGAAGCGGCCGATGCGCGTGAGCCGGATGATCTCACCGGCCGACATGCAGCCGATCATCGCGTCGCACTCGGCGCGCCGCGCGAGGAGCTGCGGCAGCACCGCCTGCACGTGGTCTTCGAGGAACAGCATGGCGGCCAGCACGATGTCGCCCTGCGCGATGTCGGCATGGCAGCGCGCGAGCGCGGCCGGATCGTTGCCCCACTCGGAGGCCGCGTGCCAGCGCACGTCGAGACCCGGCACCTCCTTGCGCAACGTGTCCGCCGCGCGCTCCATCGCGCTGCCGAAATGGGTATCGAGCGTGACGATGACGACCCGCACGGGCGTCGCGTCAGCGGCTGAAGTGCGCCTTGGCATCGTACAGGGTCTCGAGGGTGATGGTGGCCAGCGCCCGCTCGCGGGCGAACTTCTCGGTATTGCGCCGCGCCTTGCCGCGCACGAAGAACGGTACTTTCTGCAGCTCGCGCTCGGCCTCGTGGCTCCACACGCAGTCGACCGCGGCGGGCGCCACGGGCGGCGCCTCGGGCGCGTGACCGAGATGGGAAGGCGCGTCGTCGCGAAATTCGAAGTCGTCGCGGAACATGCCGAGCAGGTGCTCTTCCAGGCCCATCATCAGCGGATGGACCCAGGTGTCGAACAGCACGTTCGCGCCTTCGTAGCCCATCTGCGGCGAGTAGCGCGCGGGAAAGTCCTGCACGTGCACCGGCGCGGAGATCACCGCGCAGGGCAGGCCGAGGCGCTTGGCGATGTGGCGCTCCATCTGCGTGCCGAGCACCAGCTCCGGCTGCAGTTCGGCGATGCGCGCCTCGACTTCGAGATAGTCGTCGGTGATGAGCGCGGTGAGCCCGAGCGCTTCGGCGGCTGCACGCACGGGCTTCGCGAGTTCGCGGCTGTAGGTGCCGAGTCCGACCACCGTGAAGCCGAGTTCCTCGCGCGCGATGCGCGCGGCGGCGATGACGTGCGTCGCGTCGCCGAAGATGAACACGCGCTTGCCGGTGAGATAGGTCGAATCCACCGAGCGCGAATACCACGGCACGCGCAGGCGCTGCTCGGCGCGCGCCATGGCCGGCTCCACCGGCAGGCCGGCCAGGCCCGCGACCTCGCACAGGAAGTCGCGCGTGGCGCCGACGCCGATGGGCACGGTGCGGGTGTAGGGCTGCTTGAAGGTGCGCGCCAGCCAGTCGCAAGTGGTCTGCGCGATCTCGGGATAGAGGCAGCAGTTGAAGTCCGCGAGCGGAATGCGCGCGAGCTCCTCGGCGGACGCGCCCGCGGGTGCGACCACGTTCACTTCGACGCCGAGCGCCTCGAGCAGCGACTGGACCTCGAGAATGTCGTCGCGGCAGCGGAAGCCGAGCGACGTCGGGCCGAGCAGGTTGGCGCGCGGGCGGCGATCGGCGTCCGCGGCGGGACGTTCCGGCGACACGCCCTGGGTCATGGTGCGCACCAGGCGGTAGAAGGTCTCCGCCGCGCCCCAGTTCTCCTTGCGCGAATAGGCCGGCAGTTCCAGCGGCACCACCGGCACCGGCAGGCCGAGTCCCTGGGCGAGCGCGCCCGGCTGATCCTGGATGAGTTCGGCGGTGCAGGACTCACCGACCAGGAGCGCCTGGGGCTGGTAGCGCTCGCAGGTCTCGCGCAGGGTCTCGATCACCAGGTTGGCGGTATCGCCGCCCAGGTCGCGGGCCTGGAAGGTCGTGTAGCTGACCGGCGCGCGCCGCGGATTGCGCTCGATCATGGTGAACAGCAGGTTGGCGTAGGTGTCACCCTGCGGGGCGTGCAGCAGGTAGTGCACGCCGGTCACCGAGTTCGCGATGCGCATCGCGCCGACGTGCGGCGGTCCTTCGTAGGTCCACAGGGTCAGTTCCATGCTCAGACCTCCAGGCGTGCCGCGCGCAGCAGCGGCCGGGCGAACAGTTCGGCGAGATCCGCCGCCTGCTCGAAACCCTGCACCGGGCTGAACACGAGTTCGATGGACCACTTGGTGCGCAGGCCGTCGGCTTCCAGGGGATTGGCGAGCCCCAGGCCGCACACGGTCAGGTCGGGCCGCGCGGCGCGCACCCGTTCGAGCTGCAGTTCGACGTGCTGCCCTTCGATCACCGGCACGGTGGCCGGCAGGCGCTCGAGCTCGGCGGCCATGAACTGGCGATCGAGGTGCGGCACCGCGACCTCCACCACCTCCATGCCGCATTCGCTCGCAAGGAAGCGCGCCAGCGGGATCTCGAGCTGCGAATCGGGCAGGAAGCTGATGCGCTTGCCGCTCAGCGCCTCGCGCAGCGGGGTCAGCGCCTGGCGCGCGCGTCGCGCGGGCGCGGCGGCCACGGCCTCCA
>JAIEQK010000204.1 GCA_019747795.1 Gammaproteobacteria bacterium
AAGCCGCGCCCGCGGTCGCGGCGCGGCCCGCCGCACCGGCGGCGCCCGCGGCGGATGCCAAGAAGGGACCGCCGCCCAAGGCCGGCAAGACGCGCGAGCGCGACGAACGCGATGATCGCGGGGCCGGCGCGCGCAAGGAACTGCACGTCACCGTCGACAAGTCCGGCCGGCGACGCAACAAGAAGCCCGTCACTCGCCGCCTGATGCGTCAGGGCGACGGCAAGCACGGCTTCGAACGGCCGACGGTGCCGATCGTGCGCGACGTGGTGATCCCCGAGGCGCTGACCGTGGCCGACCTGGCGCACCGCATGTCGGTCAAGCCCGCAGAGGTCATCAAGGTGATGATGGGGCTCGGCACCATGGTCACCATCAACCAGATGATCGACCAGGAGACCGCCGCCATCGTGGTCGACGAGATGGGCCATCGCGCCAAGCTCGTGCGGGACGATGCCCTCGAGCAGAGCCTGCTGGAGGAGGGCGTGGACGCCGGCGATCTGGCACCGCGCGCGCCGGTCGTGACCATCATGGGTCACGTCGACCACGGCAAGACCTCGCTGCTCGACTACATCCGTGATTCGCGCGTCGCCGCGGGCGAGGCCGGTGGCATCACCCAACACATCGGCGCCTACCGCGTAGATACCTCGCACGGCGCCATCACTTTCCTCGACACGCCCGGCCACGAGGCCTTCACCGCCATGCGCGCGCGCGGCGCCAAGGTCACCGACATCGTGATCCTGGTGGTCGCCGCCGACGACGGCGTGATGCCGCAGACCGAGGAAGCGATCAAGCACGCCAAGGCCGGCAACGTGCCGATGATCGTGGCGATGAACAAGATCGACAAACCCGAGGCCGCGCCCGACCGCATCAAGCAGGAACTGGCCAATCGCCAGGTGATTCCTGAAGACTGGGGTGGCGATACCCAGTTCATCCAGGTCTCGGCCAAGACCGGCCAGGGCGTGGACGAGCTGCTGGAGGCCATTTCCCTGCAGGCCGAGGTGCTGGAACTGAAGGCCTCGGCCGACGGCCCGGCCAAGGGTGCCGTGATCGAATCCCGACTCGACAAGGGTCGGGGACCGGTCGCCACCGTGCTGGTGCAGAGTGGCCGCCTCAAGCGCGGTGATGTGCTCTTGACCGGCACCGAGTTCGGCCGAGTGCGCGCGATGATGAACGCGCGCGGCGAACAGGTGAACGAGGCGGGGCCGAGCGAACCCATCGAGGTCCTGGGCCTGTCCGGAACGCCCAACGCGGGCGACGAGGCGACGGTGGTGGACGACGAGCGGAAGGCCCGCGAGATCGCCAACTACCGCCTGGACAAGGATCGCGAGTCGAAGCTCGCGCGCCAGCAGGCGGGCAAGCTCGAGAACATGTTCGCGCAGATGAAGGACGGCGAGCAGGCCTCGGTGCGTGTGCTGCTGAAGGCCGACGTGCAGGGCTCCGCCGAGGCGCTGGCCGATGCCATCACGCGTCTCGGTACGCCCGACGTGCGGGTCGAACTGGTGGCCTCCGGCGTGGGCGGCATCAACGAGTCCGACGTCAACCTCGCGCTCGCCTCGCGTGCCAGCATCATCGGCTTCAACGTGCGTGCCGATGCCTCGGCGCGCAAGCTGGTCGAGGCCGAGGGCGTGGACCTGCGCTACTACAGCGTGATCTACGACGTGATCGACGACGTCAAGGCGGCCATCAACGGGCTCCTGTCGCCGGAGATCCGCGAGACCATCATCGGCATCGCCCAGGTGCGCGACGCGTTCCGTTCCTCCTCCATGGGCACCATCGCGGGCTGCCTGGTGCTGGAAGGCGTGGTGCGCAAGAGCGCGCCGATCCGCGTGCTGCGTGACAGCGTGGTGATCTACGAAGGTCAGCTCGAATCGCTGCGCCGCTTCAAGGACGACGTCAACGAAGTGCGTTCCGGCACCGAGTGCGGCATCGGCGTGAAGAACTACAACGACGTGAAGGCGGGCGATCAGATCGAAGTGTTCGAACGCACCGTCGTCGCGCGCACGGTCTGAGCCGCTCTTGGTCGCCCGCGACTTCAAGCGCCAGGATCGCATCGTCTCGACGGTGCGCCGCGCGCTGGCGGAGCCGCTGGCGGCCATTGGCCGCGCGCAGGGCCTGCCGCTGGTGACGGTGACGGAGGTGCAGGTCTCCAAGGATCTGCGCTACGGCACCGTGCACCTGAGCGTGTACGGCGAACCGGCCCAGCAGCAGGCGCTGCTGGCCGCGGCGCGCGCGCAGGCGGCCAGCCTGCAGGCGGTGCTCGGCCAGACCCTGCGTACCCGGCATGTGCCGGTGCTCAGCTTCGCCCTGGACGACTCGCTCGAACGCGGCGACCGTCTCAACCAGCTGCTGCGCGGAGCCCCGGGCTCCGCCACCGAATAGGATCCCCATGGCGCCCCCTCATCCTCGCGCGCGCAAGCGTCGCGGCCGGCCGGTCAACGGCATCCTGCTGCTCGACAAGCCCATCGGCATCAGCTCCAACGCTGCCCTGCAGCGCGCCAAGCGCCAGTTCGACGCCGCCAAGGCCGGCCACACCGGCAACCTGGACATGCTCGCCACCGGCCTGCTGCCGATCTGTTTCGGCGAGGCGACCAAGGTCTGCCAGTTCCTGCTCGATGCAGACAAGCGCTATCGCGCCGAATTCACCTTGGGCGCACGCACGACCACCGGCGACGCGGAGGGCGAGGTCATCAGCCGGCGCCCGACCGAGGGTCTCGATCGCGCCGCGGTGGAAGCGGCGGTGGCGCGCTTCCTCGGGCCCATCGAGCAATTGCCGCCCATGCATTCGGCGCTCAAGCACAAGGGCCAGCCGCTGTACAAGCTCGCCCACCAGGGCATCGAGGTCGAGCGGCAGAAGCGCACGGTCACCATCCACGCCTACGAAGTCGTGGGTTTCGAACTGCCGCGCGTGGAGGTGTTGGTGACCTGCTCCAAGGGCACCTATGTGCGCACCTTGGCTGAGGATCTCGGCGAGATGCTCGGCTGCGGGGCGCATGTCTCGGCGCTGCGGCGCGAGCGGGTCGGCCCCTACGAACTGGCGGACGCCTGGACCCTGGAACGGCTGGAATGGCTGGCGCAGCGCGGCCAGGCCGAGCTCGATCGCAGCCTGCTGCCGATGGACGGCGCGCTGGACCTGATGCCCCAGATCGGTCTGACAGCGGAGATGAGCTACTACCTCGAACGCGGGCATCCCGTGCTGGTACCCAAGGCCCCGACCGGCGGATTGTTGCGTCTCTACGACGATCTCGGCCGCTTTCTCGGCGTGGGCGAGGTATTGGCGGATGGCCGGGTCGCGCCGCGACGGCTGTTCCGCGGCCAGACCGGGGGCGATCCCGAGGCGCGCCGCACGAGCGCCTGAGCGCCCTTGTCGCGCCCCGCGTGGCGCGTTTAGAATACGCGGCCTTTCAAGCGATTAGAAACGAACAGAGTCTTTGTAGCAGGAGTCGGTAGATGTCTTTGTCGAGCGAGCACAAGAGCGCGATCATCAGCGAGTATCAATTGTCTGGTAACGATACCGGGTCGCCCGAAGTGCAGATCGCGCTACTCTCGGCGCGCATCAACGATCTCTCCGAGCACTTCAAGGTGCACGCGCACGACAACCACTCCCGTCAGGGCCTGCTGCGCATGGTCAACAGCCGGCGCAAGATGCTCGACTACCTGAAGCGCTGCGACGCGGAGCGCTACCGCGGGCTGATCGCTCGCCTGGGCCTGCGCAAGTAAGCCAGGCACACAGCATCCATCCTCGCGTTTCCAGGTTCCTCGGCCGCTGCATCGTCAGCGGCTCGTCATTTTGCAGGTGCAGGTAAGCCTATGTCCTCGCTCACGCCAGTTTCGGTGTCCTTTCAATACGGTAATCAGAATGTCACGCTCGAGACCGGCCGCATCGCGCGCCAGGCCTCCGGCGCCGTGCTGGTGACCATGGGCGACACGGTGTTGCTCGCCACGGTGGTCGGTTCCAAGTCCGGCGATCCGAATCGCGACTTCTTTCCGCTGACCGTCGACTACCAGGAGCGTACCTACGCGGCCGGCAAGATCCCCGGCGGCTTCTTCAAGCGAGAAGGGCGACCGACGGAAAAGGAAACGCTCACGTCCCGCCTGATCGACCGCCCCATTCGCCCGCTCTTCCCCGCCGGTTTCAACAACGAAGTGCAGATCATCGTGACCGTGATGTCGCTCGACCCGACGGTCGATCCGGACATCCCGGCGCTGATCGGCTCGTCCGCCGCGCTCGCGGTCTCGGGCCTGCCCTTCATGGGCCCGATAGGCGCCGCGCGCGTCGGGTACCGTGACGGTCAGTACCTGCTGAACCCGAGCTTCAAGCAGCTCGAGGGTTCGCAGCTCGACCTGGTGGTGGCCGGCACAGCGAGCTCGGTGCTGATGGTCGAATCCGAAGCGCAGAGCCTGTCCGAAGAGGTGATGCTCGGCGCGGTCACATTCGGTCACCGCCAGCAGCAGGTCGCGATCGACGCTATCAACGAACTCAAGGGCAAGGTCAATCCGGCGCCCTGGCAGTGGGCCTCGCCGGCCGCCGACGAGGAACTGGTGCGTGTCGTCACGGAGGGTTACCGGGCGGCGCTCGCCAGCGCCTACGCCATCGTCGACAAGATGGCGCGCCGCGATCGCCTGAGCGCGCTCAAGGGCGAGGCCATTGCCGCGATCGCGGGCGAGGGGTCGAAGTGGGATGCGCGCCAGGTGGCCGCGGTCCTGAGCGACCTCGAGTACGAAGTGGTGCGCACCAGCGCGCTCGACGGCAACCCGCGCATCGACGGTCGCAGCAAGGACGCCATCCGGCCGATCACGGTCGAGACCGGCGTGCTGCCGCGTACCCATGGCTCCGCGCTCTTCACGCGCGGCGAGACGCAGGCGCTGGTGGTGGTGGCGCTCGGCACCGAGCGTGACGCGCAGATCATCGACGCAATTGAAGGCGAGCGTCGCGAGCCCTTCATGTTCCACTACAACTTCCCGCCCTTCAGCGTGGGCGAGACTGGACGCGTGGGTTCGCCCAAGCGCCGCGAGATCGGCCACGGCCGTCTGGCCAAGCGCGGCATCGTGGCAGTGATGCCCGACATGGGCAGCTTCCCCTACGTGATCCGCGTGGTCTCCGAGATCACCGAGTCCAACGGTTCCAGCTCCATGGCCTCCGTGTGCGGCAGCAGCCTCGCGCTGATGGATGCCGGTGTGCCGCTCAAGGCGCCGGTGGCCGGTATCGCCATGGGCCTCATCAAGGAAGGCGATCGCTTCGTTGTGCTGTCCGACATCATGGGCGACGAGGATCACCTCGGCGACATGGACTTCAAGGTGGCCGGCACGGCGGGTGGCATCACCGCGCTGCAGATGGACATCAAGATCGACGGCATCACCACCGAGATCATGGAAGTCGCGCTGGCACAGGCCAAGACCGGTCGCCTGCACATCCTCGGCGAGATGAACAAGGTGCTGTCCGCGCTGCGTTCGGAGATGTCCGAGTACGCGCCGCGCATCATCACCATCAAGATTCCGCCGGACAAGATTCGCGACGTCATCGGCAAGGGTGGCTCGACCATCCGCGCGATCACCGAGCAGACCGGCGCGACCATCGACATCGACGACGACGGCACCGTCAAGATCGCCTCGGTCGACAATGCCGCCGGCCAGGCCGCCAAGCAGCGCGTGCTGGCGATCACCGCGGACGTCGAGGTGGGCGAGATCTACGAAGGCCGGGTGCAGAAGCTCATGGACTTCGGCGCCTTCGTCAACATCCTGCCCGGCAAGGACGGCCTGGTGCACATCTCGCAGATCTCCAACGAGCGCGTCGAGAACGTCAGCGACAAGCTGGCCGAGGGCGACGTGGTGAAGGTGCGAGTGCTGGAAGTCGACAAGCAGGGCCGCATCCGCCTCAGCATGAAGGCGGTCTGACGCGACCGGCAGAGCACAAGCTGGACGAGGCGGCGCCCGCGGGCGCCGTTTTCGTTCGAGGCCGCGGCGCGAAACCTCGAATCCACGTGAACTCGAGGACAGGGATCGAATACATTCAGCGAGTTGTCGGGCGTTGCTCGACAATCACCGCAGCCGCCGCACCGTTCGCTCGGGTCATGGCGCGACGCTCGTGATCGCCGCGTGCCCCGGCAGGTGGGCACGCGATATGTCTTTCATCGCGGTCGCTTTTTCTCTTAGAATGCGCGCCCAGCCTGACGGCGCAGGCGCGCCGTGACAACCTTGGTGCGTAGGTTACGCACCTTTCGGAGGATGCATCTCAGACATGGTTACGATTCGCCTTTCCCGTGGTGGCGCCAAGAAGCGGCCCTTCTATCACATCATCGTCGCCGACGGCCGCAACAAGCGCGACGGCCGCCACATCGAGCGTCTCGGCTACTTCAACCCGCTCGCCACGCCTAACGAAATCGCCTTCAACATCGACAACGAGCGCTATGCGTACTGGCTCTCGGTCGGCGCCCAGCCTTCCGATCGTGTCACCCAGCTCGTGAAGAGCCATCCCGCCGCGGCGTAAGTGCGCCGCGACCCCGGCAGCAAGCACCTGAGCGCCGCGGCACGCGCCGCCGCCAGGCCAGTCGCACCGGGCATCCGCGCTTGAACGAACCAATACTCGTCGGCCGCATCAGCGGCCTGTTCGGGACTCGCGGCTGGGTGAAGGTGTTCTCCTACACCCGCCCACGCGACAACCTGCTGCGCTATGCACCCTGGTACCTGCGCGTCGATGGTGAGTGGCGGCCTTTTGGCGTGGTCGAGGTCCGTCGTCATCACGGCGGCGTGATTGCCCACCTCGAAGGCGTCGACACGCGCGATCAGGCCGCGGCGCTGATGAAGCAGGAGATAGCGATCACCCGCGACCAGCTCGAACCCGGCGGGCCCGACGAGTACTTCTGGGCCGAGCTCGTGGGGCTCAAGGTGCTGAACGGACAGGGCGAGGTACTCGGCACGGTCGAGGGCCTGCTCGAGACCGGCGCCCACGACGTCCTGCGGGTGGTCGGCGCCCGCGAGTACCTCATTCCCTTCGTCCCGGATGTCTATGTCACCCACATCGACACGCGGGGCGGCACGATGCACGTCGACTGGCACGTCGACGACTGAGCGGTGAACCGCTACACCGTCATCACCCTGTTTCCCGAGCTGCTGCACGCCTTTCGCGACACCGGCATCGTCGGCCGCTGCCACTCGCGGGGCCTGGTCGACATCCAGACCTCCAACCCGCGCGCGTTCACCAGCGACCGGCGCGCCACTGTCGATGACACCGCCTATGGTGGCGGGCCCGGCATGGTGATGATGGCCGCTCCGCTGCGCGCGGCGATAGACGAAGCGCGCGCCCGTCACGCGGACACGACCGTGGTCTACCTGTCACCCCAGGGGCGCCCGTTCCGCCAGGCCGACGTGCCGCGCTTCGCGCGCCTGCCGCACGTGGTGCTGCTGGCGGGACGCTACGAGGGGATCGACGAACGGGTCGTCGCGCGCGACGTGGACGAAGAATGGTCGGTGGGTGACGTGGTGCTGAGCGGCGGCGAGGTGCCGGCCATGCTGATCATCGACGCCATCGTTCGTACCTTGCCCGGCGCCTTGGGCGACGAACGCTCGGCACAGCAGGATTCCTTCAGCGACGGCCTGCTCGACCATCCGCACTACACCCGCCCCGAGGTCCTGGACGGGCAGGCCGTGCCGCCGGTGCTCTTGTCCGGCCACCACGCGGCCATCGAGGCCTGGCGGCGCGCCCAGCGCCTTGGCCGTACCTGGCTGCGTCGGCCCGACCTGCTGCCGGCCGAGGGGCTCTCCCCGGCGGACCGCCGGGCGCTCGAGGCCTTCCTCGTGGCGCGGGGGGAATCTCCAGGCGATTGAACATATTAGGTGCAATCCGCGCGGCACTTGCTGTAGACTCGCGCGCTCGCATCACTCACTGGGTAGAAGAACATGGCGAATATCATCGAGCAGATCGAATCCGAGCAAATGCAGCGCGAGGTGCCAGCCTTCGCCCCGGGCGATACCGTGGTGGTGCAGGTCAAGGTCAAGGAAGGCAATCGCGAGCGTCTGCAGGCCTTCGAGGGCGTGGTGATTGCCAAGCGCAATCGCGGCCTCAACTCCTCGTTCACCGTGCGCAAGATTTCCCACGGTGAAGGCGTCGAGCGCGTGTTCCAGACCTACAGCCCGATCATCTCCGAGATCGAAGTGAAGCGTCGTGGCGACGTGCGTCGCGCCAAGCTCTATTACATGCGCGACCTGCGCGGCAAGGCAGCGCGCATCAAGGAAAAGATCAACCGCGCCGACTGACGGCGCGCGCCGTCCGCGACGCGGCTCAGGACGCCGCGTCGCCGGATCCGCCGAACTTCTTCTCCAGCCACGCGACGATGTCGGCCGACTCGTACATCCACCTCGCGTTCTGACCCTCTCCAATCTTCATGCACGGCACCGTGCTGCGTCCGCCGCCGGCCTCGAGGTCGCGACGATGGCCGGCGTCCCGCAGGATGTCGCGCAGTTCGATGTTCAGCTTCAGTCGCGCGATGGCGCGGCGCACCCGCGCGCAGAACATGCACGATTCGTAGTGATAGAGCGCGAGAGACGCGGTCTCGGCGTCGACCCGCGCCTGCTGCTCGGGACTGCGCTCGACGGCAGGGCCGCCGCTGCCGCCGGTGGGGGTGAACCAGGAATCGAGCATGATGATGGTCTCCGCGACTGGGCAGGGCGCCCGTGGTTCCACACCGCCGGCAATTTGCTAAGGTGCCGGCTGTCTCGCCGGATAGAGTAATCGATTGAGCGCCGTCAAGCCGACCGTCGATCCCCTCGCGCGCTTCATCGACCACCTGTGGGTAGAGTATGGTCTCGGCGCCCATTCCCAGGCCGCCTATCGCGGCGACCTGGAACGTCTCGCGGCCTTCCTCGCCTCACGCGGTACGAGCCTGCAGGCGGCCAGCGAGGCCGACCTCTTCGACTTTCTCGGGCAGGCCGACGGACTTGCCGCACGCACCAAGGCTCGGCGCCTGTCGAGCATGCGGCGCTATTACCAGTACCTGCTGCGCGAAGGTCTGCGCGAGGGTGATCCCACCCTGCGCCTGGCCGCCCCGCGCCTGGGGCGCGCCCTGCCGAAGACCTTGAGCGAGCAGGACGTCGAGGCCTTGCTCGCCGCGCCCCGCGTCGAAACCGTGCTCGGCCTGCGCGATCGCGCCATGCTGGAGGTGCTGTACGCGACGGGGCTCAGGGTCAGTGAACTGGTGAGCCTGGAGCAGGCGCAGGTCAACCTGCGGCAGGGCGTGGTGCGGGTCACGGGCAAGGGCAGCAAGGAGCGACTGGTGCCGCTGGGCGAGGAGGCGCTCGACTGGCTGACCCGTTACGCCGCCGACGCGCGTCCCGAGATCACCCGCGGACGCGCCACGCGCGCGCTGTTCCCCACCCAGCGCGGCGCGGCCATGACCCGCCAGGCCTTCTGGTACCTGATCAAGCGCTACGCGCTGGTCGCGGGCATCCGCGCCGCGCTGTCACCGCACACGCTGCGCCATGCCTTCGCGACCCACCTGCTGAATCACGGCGCCGACCTGCGCGTGGTACAGATGCTGCTCGGTCACAGCGACATCTCGACCACCCAGATCTACACCTATGTCGCGGCCGAGCGCCTCAAGGCGTTGCATGCCGCTCATCATCCGCGCGGCTGAGCTTCAGCGCTCCGGCGCCGGCACCACGGACAGCACTTCCTCGAGGGTCGACAACCCGTCGCTGACCTTGATCGCGCCGGCGAGGCGCAGCGGTCGCATGCCGCTCTTCAGCGCCGCGTGCCGCAGCTGGGCGGCGTGCAACTCCGGCTTGATCATCTGACTCAGCGCTTCGTTCAGGCGCAGGATCTCGTAGATGCCGACGCGCCCGCGATAGCCGGTATGACGACAGTCGTCGCAACCCTGCGGCGCCATGACCTTGGTCGGCAGCGGCACGCGATGGGGCGCGACCAGCGCCTGCCAGGCGTCGGGCAGCACCGCGCCAGGACGCTTGCACAGCGGACACAGGGTACGCACCAGGCGCTGCGCCACCACACCGAGCAGGGTCGCGCTGATCAGGAAGGGCTGCACGCCGATGTCCATCAGGCGCGTCACGGCCGATGGCGCGTCGTTGGTGTGCAGGGTGGAGAGCACCAGGTGGCCGGTCAGCGCGGCCTGGATGGCCACGTCAGCGGTCTCGCGATCGCGTATCTCGCCGACCATGATGATGTCCGGATCCTGGCGCAGCAGGGTGCGCACGCCGGCCGCGAAGTCGATGTCCAGCGCCGGCTGCACCTGCATCTGGTTGAACTGCGGCTCGACCATTTCGATCGGATCTTCGATGGTGCAGACGTTGATCTCAGGGCGCGCGAGGCGCTTCAGCGCCGAGTAGAGCGTCGTGGTCTTGCCCGAGCCGGTCGGCCCGGTGACCAGCATCACGCCGTGCGGCTGCGAGGTCATCTCGTTCCACAGGCCGAGATCGTGGGGCGTGAAACCCAGCTGCTCGAAGGGCTGCGCGAGCTTGTCCGGATCGAAGATGCGCATCACCAGCTTCTCGCCGAAGGTGGTGGGCATGGTCGAGAGTCGCAGCTCGACCTCCTGGCCGTTCGGGACGCGCGTGCGCACGCGGCCGTCCTGCGGACGACGCTTGTCGGCGACATCCATGCGGCCGAGGGATTTCACCCGGCTGGTGATCGCGCCGATGACCGCGGTCGGCAGCTGGTGGATCAAATGCAGCACACCGTCGATGCGAAAACGGATGTTGCTCTGCTCGCGCCGCGGTTCGATGTGGATGTCGCTCGCGCGCTGCTCGAAGGCGTACTGCAGCAGCCAATCCACCAGGTGCACGATGTGCCGGTCATTGGCGTCCGGCTCGCCGATGTTGCCGAGCTCGGTCAGCTGCTCGAAGTTGTTCACCAGGCTGCGCGGCCCGAGGCCGGACTTGCTGGTGGCGCCCGAGATCGAGCGGCTCACGCCGTAGAACTCGCGCAGGTAGCGCTCGATGTCCCGCGGATTGGCCAGCACCCGCCGCACGGCGCGCTTCAATACGCGCGCGATCTCAGGCTCCCAGTCGTTGGCGAAGGGCTCGGCGGTGGCGATGGTCACTTCCTGTTCGTTGACCACCACCGGCAGGAAGCGGAAGCGCGTGGCATAGGCCTGCGACACCAGGCCGGTGACGGCCTCGACGTTGATCTTCAGCGGATCGATGCGGAAGTAGGGCAGGCCGGTGGCGTCGGCCACCAGGCGCGTCACCGCTTCGAGTCCGAGCGGTTCGCCCGGGGTACCGCTGGTGCGCAGGCCGAGATCGGCCAGCTGCAGGAAGGGGTGGCGATCGTCGTCGGGATTGACGGACTTGCGGATCTGCGCGACCTGCGACGTGCTCAGCACGCGCTGCGCCTCGAGCAACCCTATCACCGTTTCCAGCGTCAGATTGCCGCGCGCGGCGGAAGCGTCCTGCCGGGTGGCCATGGAGTGGGGCGCCTCAGTCGTCTTCGTCGACCGTCGCGATGCGCTCCGTCGCGTGCTCCAGCCGTTCGATGAGGGCCGTCAGGAAGCGGCGCTGGAACTTGAGCTGGCAGTTGATCGAGGTGCGATCCACCACCACGTCGCGCAGCTTCATCACCGTGATGTCGGTGATCGCGACGATGCTCGCGGTGCGCGGGCGGCGCGACACAAGGCCCATCTCGCCGAAGCAGTCGCCGGGGTAGAGGCGCACGATCTCGCGCCCGCTCTTGCGCACCGCCACCTCGCCCGCGACCAGTACGTAGAACGCGGTCTCGGCTTGGCCTTCCTGGACTATCTCGCTGTCCTGCGCGAGGCGCAGCCACTCGGCAGCATTGATCAGCTCCCACAGGTCGCTGTCATGAAAGTCGCGGAAGAAGTGCAGGTTCTCGATCTGCTGGTACTTCTCCTGCTGGGTGAGACGAAAGGCCGGCTGCTTGAGGAAATCGAACACCAGCGCGATGTCGCCGGCCATGTCGAGCCCGGACTTGTAGCGGTTGCGCGCTTTCTTCGCCAGGGCCTTGTCGATGATGCGCTGGTAGATCTGCGGCACGTCGCCGCGCAGTTCGCGCAGCGGCAGCGGCGTGGTGTGCTGGATGCGGTACTCGATGGCGTCGATGTTCTCGCCGTGAAACGGATGGCGGCCGGTGAGGAGCTCGTAGGCCACCACGCCGAGCGAGAACAGGTCGCTCTGCGACACCGGCGCTTCGCGCCTGACCTGCTCGGGGGACATGTATAGCGGCGAGCCCGCGTGCTGGGGCGAGACGCGGCTGTGCAGGCCCGGCGCGACGGCCACGCCGAAGTCTGTGATCTTGGCCTCGCGGTCCTCGGTCAGCAGGATGTTGCGCGGCTTGATGTCACGATGCACCACGCCCTTCTTGTGCGCGTAATCGAGCGCCATGGCGCACTGGTAGAGCAGCGCGGTGACCGTGCCGAGCGGCAGCAGTTCGTTGATCCCGGTGTAGCGGTCGAGCGTGTCGCCGCCGTGCACGTACTCCATGACGATGTAGTAGTGCTCGCGGTCGACCCCGGCGTCGTAGATCGCGGTGATGTTGGGGTGCTTGAGCAGCCCGGCGGTCTGGGCTTCGTTGAAGAACAGCTGCTTGTAGAACTCGCTGGCCTCGCCGTCGCCGGTCGGGTCCGGCCTGGCGACCTTGACCGCCACCGGGCGGTCGATGAAGGGGTCGTGCCCCATGTAGACGGTGGCCATGTTGCCCGCGCCGATGCGGCGGACGATCTGGTACTTGCCGAGCGTGGAACCTTCCAGGTTGTCGATGTCGGTGACGCTCATGCCCGTGCTTGTCGGCTCTGGCTTCCGCGCGGGCTCCACCCAACGCGGCCCACTCCCTGCGAGGATTATAGTATGCGCCGCAGCACAAACTGGGAACGGGCGCACGGCCCGCCGCCCGCGAACCGGTGTCGCACTCGTGGTGTCGTAACCTCCGGCTCACTACAATCCGTCGCCACGAGCGTCGAGGGACCAACATGATTCGAAGACTGACAGCCGCATTCGCGGCGTTGCTGATGGTGCACGCGGGCGCGGCGATGGCCGACCAGGTCACCGACAAGCTCGCCGCGCGGCTGGCGAAACTGTTTCCCAAGGACCACATCTCCGCCATAACCCCGGCGCCGCTGCCCGGCCTGTACGAAGTGATGATCGGCGCCTCGCTGTTCTACGTGAGCGCCGACGGACGCTACGTGCTGCACGGCGACGTCATCGACATCGAGAACAAGGTCAACATCTCGGATCAGCGCCGCGCGCTGGCGCGCAAGCAGGTGCTGGCCGACCTGCCGGCGGATCGCTACATCGAGTTCCCCGCCACCGGAGGCAAGGCGCGCAGGACGCTCTACGTGTTCACCGACATCGATTGCGGCTATTGCCGCAAGATGCACGGCGAGGTGGGCAAGCTGAACGCTGGCGGCATCGCCGTGCGCTACCTGGCCTTTCCGCGGACCGGGGTGAAGGGCGAGTCGTTCAAGAAGGCCGCCGCCGTGTGGTGCGCGGCCGATCGCCAGCAGGCCATCACCCAGGCCAAGCTCGGCAAGCGCATCGATTCGCCGGAGTGCGACAGCCCGGTGGCCGAGGAATTCGAACTGGGGAACGCCATGGGCGTGACCGGCACCCCGGCCGTCTATACCGAAGAGGGCAAGCACATTGGCGGCTACCTGCCCGCCGAGCAGCTGATCCGCATGGTGGACGACGGCAAGCTCTGAGCCATGGCCGCGACTACGGACGGTCGGCAATCCCGCCGCGAACAGCGCGCGCGAGCCCGCCGGCGGCGCTGGTACGCGGCGCTGGCGGCGGGCGTCCG